>JAGGRA010000022.1 GCA_018613035.1 Pseudomonas sp. ISL-84
TAAACATCGCACGAAGAAAATGCGGATGCATTTTCGAGGATCAAGTGCCTTCCACTCCAATCAACTCAGTAATCAAAACTAGTTTGTAAGCAACATGCTTAGAATGATTTTTTGCTGTACAGCTAACTATAAAAAATAAAGGCTTTTTTCCTAAAAAGTCCTCTAAACCTTCCTGCAAAGCCTCAAAAACCAGTTCCTCTTAATACAGCCAATTATTGGTCTTCATGAAGTAAATATATGTAACTCATACTAAATATACGAGGAAATCACTGTGTGGGAAGTGAGCGTAATGGAAAAAACGGTTTATATTCGCTTGCGGCATCGCCTGCAAGTTCGGCCGGATGAGATTATACTTCTCAAGGATATCGCTCAAGTCATTGCAGATGAGGATATTTATGAACCGCTATGCAAACTTGCTTTGTATCGGGTAACGGACAATGACCGGAACATAATCGTTATTGACGTTATGAAAGTGATCCGCGCTATAACTAATTCATTTCCGAACCTGGAAGTCCAGTCTATAGGGCCGGCTCAGGCAATTGTCGAGGTTGTCACAAAGAAGCGAAAGGTTTCTCTTCCGCTTTTCCTGTTGGTTTGGGCCCTGCTATTTATTGGGGCTGCACTGGCCATTATGAATTTCCATGAAGACGTCAGCATGCAAGCTGTCCAGCTAAGAATTTACACCATTATAACAGGAGAAGTGGATACCAAGCCGCTCATCTTTCAAATCCCATATTCAATAGGACTGGGCCTGGGGATGATTATTTTTTTCAATCATGTCTTTAAAAAACGGCTTAATGAAGAACCAAGCCCTTTGGAAGTGGAAATGTTTAATTATCAGCTTGACCTAGATAATTATGTTGCTTTACATGAGAACAAGGAGAGTATGAAGCACATTGATGACAATTAATGTTGTTTTGGTGATGATCATTGGATTGGCGGGAGGATTGGCGGTTGGCTCAGGTTTCGTTGCATTTTTGGCGGTTTTGGGAATCATACCAAGACTCACTCAACTGACTAAAACGATGAAAATGATTCACCATTACGAAGCTGCAGTCGTTTTAGGTGCATTGGCAGGAGCATTGGCGTCCCTTTGGAATCCGGTTTTGTTTTTTACACCATATCTTTTGGTTCCGCTAGGACTGGCAGCAGGTGTATTCGTAGGAATGCTTGCAGCCGCCCTAACTGAGGTGTTGAACGTTTTTCCAATCCTTGCGAAAAGAATCGGAGTTGATGGAAAAATTGCCATATTACTGATGGCGTTTGTATTTGGAAAAGTAATCGGCTCACTATTTCAATGGGTGTACTTTGTTAACAAATAAGATAATGTACTGCCGAACAGGCTGGCTGCAGAGTTTTGTTTAAACAATATTCATTCAGAAAGGAAAACTATTATGGATGATCAGAGGCACGTCATTCTTATAACTGATGGAGACGACTATGCAAGGAAAACTGTTGAGCTTGTTGCAAAGGAAATCGGAGGCAGATGCTTGTCCTTGTCTCATGGAAATCCATCTGTTTTAACCGGCCAGCAAATCGTTAAGCTTATAAAAAAAGTCTCCCATGACCCTGTCCTAGTCATGTTTGATGACAGCGGATTTATTGGGGAGGGTGCAGGAGAGAATGCCCTGAAATATGTGGCGTGCCATAAAGATATCCATGTTTTAGGTGTTATAGCGGTAGCTTCGAAAACGAGGCAGGCTGAATGGACAAAAGTTGATGTTTGTATTGATAGCAATGGGGAGCTCACCCCATATGGTGTTGATAAGTTTGGTGTTCCTGAGATGGAGGCCGGGCGCATCAATGGCGATACTGTATATTGTCTTGATCAGTTAGATGTTCCGATTATTGTGGGAATTGGCGATATTGGAAAAATGTCGAAAAAGGACCATTACGATAAAGGTTCACCAATTACCAGGAAGGCAGTAGAACTTGTTTTGGAAAGGAGCGGATATGATGTCTGACAGCAAGAAGAACGATAAAATGCCCATTCCTGAATCTGTTAAAGAAATTGAAAGGTATATGAAAGACAGAGTTGGCTTGGGGGATAGTTTTGATTTAGGAGTCCGCAAGCTAAAGGTTTTAAGAAAAGATGTCCATTTTTATTATATAAATGGCTTGACTGATACCCAGTTTATTATTGAAATCGTTGAAGGGCTTGTTGAAATTAACGATAATGAAAAGCTTTCAACTAAACTGTTTGAAATAGTTGAAAATCGAATTATGCACCAGTCGGTTGAACATATAAAAACAATGGATGAGCTGGTTGACCAAGTACTATCAGGGCTTATTGTAGTGGTTGTAGAGGGAGCGGGAGTAGGTCTTGTTGTAGATGTCCGAAGCTATCCAGGAAGGACACCGCAAGAACCCGATACTGAAAAAGTTGTACGCGGTTCACGCGATGGATATGTTGAAAATATTATTGTAAATACAGCGTTAACAAGAAGAAGAATAAGGGATGAAAGACTCCGTTTTGAAATTATGCGGGTAGGTGAGCGTGGAAAAACAGATGTTGCTATAGGTTATATTAAAGATGTAGCCAATAAGGATTTGGTCGACCTTATCAGAAAAGAAATAAAAGCCATCGAAATTGATGGAATTACAATGGCAGATAAAACAGTTGAAGAATTTTTGTTAAAGCAGGGCTATAACCCGTTCCCGCTTGTCCGCTATACTGAAAGAGCTGACGTGGCAGCTGCCCATTTGCTCGAAGGGCATGTCATTGTATTTGTAGATACTTCACCAAGTGTCATCATCACACCTACCACTTATTTTCATCATTTGCAGCATGCTGAGGAATATAGACAATCCCCAGCAGTTGGAACGTTTGTCCGCTGGATTCGCTTTCTCGGATTGCTTGCATCTATCGTACTGTTGCCGTTATGGTTTTTGTTTGTTTTGGAGCCTTCGCTCTTGCCGGAAAGAATTGCGTTTGTCGGCCCAAATGAAGAAACAAATGTACCAGTAATTGTGCAATTGTTCCTTGCTGATGTTGGAATTGAATTCCTCAGAATTGCAGCTATTCATACGCCGACACCGCTTTCGACAGCAATGGGCCTAATTGCAGCGGTACTCATAGGGCAAATCGCAATTGATGTTGGCTTGTTTGTGCCGGAAGTTATTTTGTACGTAGCTTTGGCGGCAATCGGGACATTTGCGACCCCAAGCTATGAGCTGAGCATTGCAAATAAAATAGTGAGACTGGGCCTTCTGGTATCAGTAGCCCTGTTCCATACACCTGGACTAGTCGTGGGGTTAACACTGGTCATCTTGATTCTGGCAAGCATTAAATCTTTGAATACTCCTTATTTATGGCCGTTTATTCCGTTTAGCCCGGTTGCCTTTACACAGATTTTGATTCGCCGATCAATGCCTGGTTCAAAAATACGGCCAAGCATCGTTCAGACAAAAAACCGTTATAAGCAGCCGTGAAATAAGATATGTGCGGAATGCCGATTGCGAAAATGCACGAAATATGGTAAAGTGTTTTTAATTGAATAAAGGGTTAAAGGAAACAGAATAGACAGTCTCTTGCAGAAACTGTCTATTTCTTTAATAAATTTTTATTGAGTTAGCTGGGGCAAATGCAGCTTGATTTTTAAAAGAGGGAGTCACTTCTTCTAAAATCTTGCTGAATAAAAAGCGTCCTGTGCTTTGCTAAAAGGGAAGAGGGGGAAACATGTTTTTTCACGGCACCATGAAAGTTAATGACAAAGGGCATCTGGAGATAGGCGGTATGGACACTGTTGAACTCGCCGGCCAATTTGGAACGCCATTATACGTATATGATGTAGCTCTAATAAGGGAAAGAGCAAGAGGGTTTAAGCAGACCTTTGAGAAGCTGGGAATTACGGCTCAAGTAGCATATGCGAGCAAAGCTTTTTCCACTGTAGCCATGGTACAGGTGGTTGATGAGGAGGGCCTATCCCTTGATGTTGTTTCAGGCGGTGAATTATACACAGCTCTTGCAGCTGATTTTCCTCCTGAAAGGATCCATTTTCACGGCAATAATAAGAGCAGGGAAGAACTGGAAATGGCTCTTAAGTTCAACGTCGGCTGTATTGTTGTCGATAATTTTTATGAACTGGACCTACTTCAGGAAACTTGTGAATCCCTTGCCATTAAGACTAAGATCCTTTTAAGGGTAACACCCGGAATTGAAGCCCATACTCATGACTATATTTTAACAGGGCAGGAAGATTCCAAATTTGGATTTGACCTTCAAAACGGCCAGGCTGAAGAGGCTTTAAAAAAGGCTATGGATTCCGCCTGGATCGAAACACTTGGACTTCATTGCCATATTGGCTCCCAGATCTTTGATACAACAGGATTTATTTTGGCGGCCAAGAAAATTTTTGAAAAGATGAATGAATGGAAAGAAGTTTACTCTTATGAACCACAAGTGCTTAACTTAGGTGGAGGCTTCGGGATCCGCTATACAGGGGATGATGATCCCATTCCTGCAGCTCAATATGTTGAAGAAATTATTGGGGAAGTTAAAAATCAGGCTGAGCATTATTCAATGAAGATGCCTGAGATTTGGATTGAACCGGGCCGTTCCCTTGTTGGAGATGCAGGCACTACACTATACAAGACTGGTTCCCGCAAAGAAGTTCCGAATGTCAGAAACTATTTGGCAGTGGATGGCGGAATGAGTGACAATATCAGACCGGCTCTATATCAGGCAAAGTATGAAGCAGTTTTGGCCAACAGAGTAATGGAGAAGCCGGAAGAGACTGTTTCGATTGCAGGTAAATGCTGCGAATCAGGCGATATGCTCATCTGGGATTTGCCGCTTCCGAAGGCAGGAGATAAAGATATTTTGGCTGTCTTTTGCACCGGTGCTTATGGCTATTCTATGTCCAACAATTACAACCGTATTCCAAGGCCGCCTGTAGTATTTGTTGAAAATGGCGAAGCGAAGCTGGTTGTCAAAAGGGAAACGTACGAGGATATATTGCGATTGGATTTGCCGATCAATGAAAAAATAAAAAATTAAGCTGCCTGGGACCAGGCAGCTTTACTTTTGAGGCTGTGCAATTAAGAGAAAAAGGCTTTAATAGCGTCTATTGCGCTAACGAAAAAACGCTTTAGGCTTTCTAAGAATCCTTGGCCTTCTTCACTTTCAAGGTACTTGGAGATTTTGTCTTTTGCCTGATTAAGCTGATCGCCTACCTGGTTCCAGTCGATATCCAGCTCTTTTAGCTTATTAAATAAATCTATTAAACTTAAAACCTCTTGTTCTGTTAAAGTAATGCCGAGTTCCTTTGCTGCATTTTCGATAATGGTTCTTAGCTCTGCATCGGTCTCAGGGGAATTTTTGGCTATCTCTTCTTTTATCTTTGCAATTAAAGCGGCTGCATTCTCCGTGCCTACCGAATCTCCAAGCTTGGCCGTTTCAACCATTTCTTCGTTGGCAGCCTGCTTTACATCTTCGGGAATGGTTTTTTCTGCGGAAACTTCATAAGCCTTGATGATTCCGGTTAAAGCGGCGGTACCTGAAACAGGAACAGGAGCAGTTATATAGATTTTCGCATCCTTTACGCCTGCTGTTATAAGCGCATTAATATACATTTCATCCGTTACCCAGTTAATATTCTTGGTTTCTACTTCGAGTCCAGAGCCAGATTTTGCGATTGTGACCGCTGAAGAAGATATGGCCCTTGTTCCGATTAGTGCTTTGGAAATATAGTTACCCAGATATTTATGTTCTTCTTCATTTGAAACGGTCATAATGGTTGCATCTTTGGGAGCTTCCATCTCTGCGAGAAGCATATCTTTTTGTTCTTCGGACAAGTTCTCTCCCAAAGTGATGATCATGTCACCTTCAGTCATGTCAGCAAATGCCTGTAGTGGCATAAGAAGTATCAGCGACATCATAAATATGGCAAGTATTTTATTCCATTTCATTTTGTTTCCTCCCGGAGTAAAATATTAAAGCCATTGCTTTTTCATACGGAAACATGATGGCTTTACTTGTTAATAGACGATAAAAAATAGAAAAGGTTGCACAGGTCCCTAAACGAAACATTAGCTCAATATTCCTAATTCAGCAAGCGGAATGGAATTATAAAAGAGAATAGTGTAAAATGAATGATAGTTTAAAAAGAAATAGGTTTGATATTGTAAAGTGGAGGCAGTAAATAATTATGAAAAAAAGCAATTGGCTTCTTTTTATTTTATTGCTGGTGCTAAGTCTCGGTTGGGGACTGGTTTACTGGTTTTTCATCGTATAAAGATTGTGCAGATCAGGGATAAGGCAAGATAAGGAGAAAGTAATAAATCAGCCGGTTTGATCCGTAAGATAACAATCTTCAGCCTGAGTACATATAATGGTAAGGGAAGTTTACAAAGTTAATAAATTGGGAAAAATAGTTTATGATGTTTTTATTCAAATAATGAGGGATTAATATGCTAATTCGATATAAAAAATCATTTGAAAAAATTGCAATGGGTCTTTTATCTTTTATGCCAAATGAGAAAGATTTGAAAAGATTGCAGCAAACGATGAAGCAATATGAAATGGAAGAAAATTGGCAGTTGTTTCTATGGAAAGAAGGCGAAGATATTATTGGGCTGGTAGGTGTAACTGCAAGTGACAGTAACTTGGAAATTCAGCATATCTCTGTCAATCCTTCACACCGCCATCAGGGAATTGGCAAAACGATGATAAAAGCATTGGATGAACTTTATCCGGGGAAAACCCTGACAGCTACAGAAGAAACCAAATCCTTCCTGAATAAATGCGATTTGAATGAGAATAAGGAAAAAGGCAGCGAATAGAAACTATTCCTGCCTTTTTCTCTATTTCTTTTGTTTTTTATGCAGTGCTTCAAACCGCTCTTTAAGTACTTCGCTCCTGTCCCTTTTTTTATGGCGGTGAACTAAGTTTTCATCATCCAAGTTGCTATTGTCACCCCAGTTAAATCCTTGTCCCGTACACACTTTTATGCATTTAGCTTGGAGAATCGGATCTTCAATAGGTAAATTAAAGCTCGTATAATTCCCGCCTGATTTAATTGCTTGCAGTCTATTTTTTAAGCCCTCGATCAATTGACCAGCCTCAAGCCCCAGCTTTGTCATTTCAGCTGGCTGGTTTTCCAAGATGCTGATTCCTTTCCTAAGGGTACGCTCTGCCCCCTGGAAATTTTCCCGGCGATGATGGTAAAAGGAAACTGCCATAAGGATAAGACCGACCCAGTGGGAGGTTTTGTTATTTCTATCAACGCTTTTCCAGTATTCCTCCAGTACTTCATGACATTCAAAATAATCTCGATCACCATGAAAATGGACCAGAAACTTTATATAATCATCCGGATACATAGTTTCACTCCCTGCAAATTCTATCTATATTTTAACATACAGGCCTGAGGGATCTATGCTGAAAAATAAAAACCCGGAATCATCCGGGCTTTAAGCTAGTTTTAATAACGGCTTTTTTGCTGTTTTCGTAAATTTTGTTGCTATTTGAAGGCAAACTTAGTTTTTATAACTTAGTTGATTGTAGCGGAAGGGCATTTGACTCCTCGAAAATGCATTCGCATCTTCTTACGACGAGGTGTTTACTTAAGGATGCTTTTCCAATGTCCTGCGGGAAGAGAGGAACTTGCGAGACCCCACAGGCGAAGCCGAGGAGGCTCGCATCGCTCCCCGCGCAAAGCAAATGCCCCGTGCTGAAATCAACGGTCTGAATTCAAAAGCAAAAACAACAATCTTTTAGCGAAAACAGCCTAAATAAACTACTTTTTTATGTTTTTAGAAGCACCAGGAAGCTCCCACAATGATCAATAAAATGAACAATACAACAATCAAAGCAAATCCGGTTCCCCAGCAATCGCCAATTCCAGCATTAGACATATCAAATACCTCCTGTTATCTTTGTATTCCATACATCCTATGTAGGCATTAGCCGGAGTGTTTGGGCGGATCCATTATTTTTTGAGGATATTGGAGAACAATCTAGACCATAGGGTTATTTTTCTATTGGATAACCCTAATGAATAATCTATACTAGATATAGTCTTTTACCGTGTTTGCAGGGAATCGGATGTAAAAAAATTTAATTTTTATAGAAAAATTTGGTGGGAATTTTATGCAATATGATCATTATAATGTAAAGATTGATGCTTTTGAGGGGCCGCTTGATTTGCTCCTTCATCTAATCAACCGGCTGGAAATAGATATTTATGATATTCCGGTCTCGGAAATTACCGAGCAATATCTTTTATATATACATACAATGAAGGAACTCCAGCTTGATGTGGCGAGCGAATACCTTGTAATGGCTGCTACGCTTCTGGCTATTAAAAGCAAAATGCTGCTGCCGAAGCATGAAGAGGAAGAACTTGAAGACGAATTCGGAATGGATATGGAAGAAGATCCAAGGGATGAATTAGTTGAACGGCTTATTGAATATCGGAAATTTAAAGAAGCGGCAGATGAACTTAAAGAGCGCGAGCAGGAAAGAAGCCTAATGTTTACGAAACCGCCAGCGGATCTTTCGGATTTTGTAAAGGATGCTCAGCCAGAAAAAGCAGAATTGAACGTTAGTCTTTATGATATGCTGGGAGCTTTACAGAAGTTATTAAGAAGAAAAAAGCTGCAGAGGCCTTTGACTACCAAAGTTGCCCGGCAGGAGATTCCCATTGAAAAGCGGATGTCCGAAATTGTAGAGCAGCTAAAAAACATGAAGGGCAGGAAAAGCTTTAATGAACTTTTTCCGGTATCTGACAGAGAATATATCGTTGTAACGTTCCTGGCAGTATTGGAGTTAATCAAGCGCAGGGAAATACAAGTTGAACAGGATCGGAATTTTTCAGAAATCTATGTGGCTTCCATGGAAGGAGGAGAAAAACATGGAGATTATTAATTGGAAGGGGATAGCAGAAAGCCTGCTGTTTGCAGCGGGTGATGAAGGCTTATCTTTAAAGCAAATTGCCCATGTGCTTGACGTTGAAGAAATACAGGCCCGTGAAATCATGGATGACTTAATGAATGATTACAAAGACAATAGCACACGCGGAATTATGGTGGTTGAGCTTGCGGGCACATTTCAGCTTGTTACAAAAAAAGAGTACTCCAATTACCTAAAGAAGCTTGTGGAATCCCCCTCGGCTGCTACCTTATCTCAGGCGGCACTCGAAACTCTGGCTATCATTGCCTATAGGCAGCCAATTACAAGAACAGAAATCGAAGAAATACGTGGAGTTAAGACGGAAAGGCCTCTCCAGACACTGGCTGCAAAAGCGCTAATCAAAGAAGTCGGAAGGGCAGAAGGTACCGGACGTGCTTACTTGTATGGAACGACAAAGGAATTCCTTGATTATTTTGGGCTTAGGAGTATTGAAGAACTGCCGCCTCTTCCAGATAAGGTAAGTGAAGAAGAGGATTCTTTCCAGGAAGAAGCTGATCTATTTTTTGAAAAGTTTCAGGAGATAGATTCTTGAGTTTTCTGACACATTACAATGGAAGTATGGTAAAATAAACTTAAATTTTTCCCTTTTCTTTTCTAAATAGCTGTCATACATATATTGTATAACCACCGAGGGAATTAGGAGGGTTTTACTTGCTGATTAAATACTGCAGGGGATACGAACTTGAAAAAGAAAAGCCGAACACATCTGAAGACTTTTTTAATCGAAGCGAAGTTGTGTTTGAAGAAGATGGGCAGGAAAAGACCTTTCATGTTTTATATGTCCGCTTCTTTGATGAATCCACTAATGAATTTACACCTTATGGGAGTGACCCGGTCTTTGCTGCGGGTTCCAGAGAAGTGGAATTCAAGGATATTGTTGCACTTTCATGTTTACTTAAAAACCCGGGTTTCCGGCACCGCAAACGTATTTATATTAATTCAAAGGCTGACTTTGCATCCTATTTTCAGGATCTTGACTTTTCCAAGCTTCCCTCTATTTTTGAAGCGCTGGAGAATAAAAAATCCTATGACCTGCGATCTCCTTTAGAATTTATTATTCAACCGCAATAATAGCCAGTCTACAAATATGGGGGTGTAATAATTGGGAAATTCAATCGTTAAATCACAAATGGAAGATGTGAAAAATTTCCTCGGTAATAGCGTTAAAGTTTTTGAAGACTTTTTAAATAACACAACTATTAAGGACTTAGAGGCAGAAAAACAGGGTAATGCGGATTATTACAAGAGTATCCTATCCCATGTTAGAAAGCTGCTTGTCTTTTGTGAAGAAGGACTCGATACCTGCAATATTATTTCGAAAAGCGACCCTTTCCAAAAAGGTGCTGCCGAGAAAACTTTATACCGAATCTATCATCAATGTATAGAAGAGTTCTTCTCTCCTAAAAATGATGCATGGTTCGAAAATAGCCGTTCAGCGTATACTGGCAAAAACTCCATCCAGTTCCATGAGGAAGTGCCGGACAGTCTAAAAGCTCTGTTTCGTCAATTGGAAGGGGAATTCCAAAGGATTAGAGAAGAGCTTGAGTATTACGAAACAGATTACCGCACAAAAATGATTCAATCTAAATAATTGTTTAAGAGGAGGCTGACTCAAAAGGTCGTTAAGTGACGACCCTTTTGAGTCAGTTTTTTATTCTGAGGACATTTTTCGTTGGAATTTGAAGATTTTCTACTAGTATAGTGGAGTTTTCTCCTCAATTTCTTGACTATTTTGTCTTGTATAAGGCTATCCCAATTTTTCAAATTGTGTACAACACAAATAAGAATCCTCGGTGTTTTTTGGTTGGCCCCTTAGGGAAAAAGCGGATATATCTTCGATTGTGTTTAATATGCCCCAAGACTGGCTTGACCTCTATTTTTTTAATTTCGGTACGGTATCCCGCTTCAGGGTAAAGGGATGTAAAGATTGTGGAATTCATCTTTGTCACAGCGAAGTCGATCAAACGGACAAGACGTTGTTGGGGGATTAGTCCTTGAATGCCCATTGGAAGTGCTAATTGGTTCGTGTTATACGATTTATACCTTAGAATATCGTTCCTTTCTAGTACGGTTGGTTGTGATGACTTAATTATACCAAAAAGGACGATTTTCTTATTCTTTTACCTTAATGTATTAACTGATCTTGGTTTTTGCACCCTGTTGATTGGAGTGGAAGGGGCGAGACTCCTGCGGGAGAAGCGAGTCAATGGGAGACCCCGCAGGTGCGAATGCACCGAGGAGGCTCCCGGACCGCCCGCGTTCGCTGAGTCCCTGGAGCGGAAATCAACAGGCCAATTTTATAGAGCTATTATCTTGGAAAAAAGAGGGTGCCAAAAAGCTATACCTTTGGGACACCCTCTTTTTTTATGGATTGAATGTTTGAATCAGATATTACCTGTTAGAGACAGCCATGTAAACGGAAATAGCTGTTAATCGGTTTGCGGACGCAATAGGATAAATCTCGACACAATGTAAAACTGTAACGTGGCAAATAAATTTCAAAAAGGCGCAATCCAAAACTGAATCTTACTTATTTCTTGGTGATTAAACTAAAACCCAAGTAAAATACCTCCTCGCAGCTTTCTCTATATTCCTAGGCAATCGTACAAACTTGCGCTCATACATATAGAAAGGGAACGAAATAAGGAAGTGAGTGATGGAACGTATGAGTAAAATGGAAGATTACATCAAAGAAGTGTCACAATGGAACAAGGAGTTGAGAGATTTTTTGGAATCGGAGCATGTTGATAAAAATAATGAGCTTTGGCAGAGGCTGGATAGTTTTACGGACATAATGGAAGGAATGACAGGGCACCTGGATATTCGAGAGTTGGAAAAAATCCAGGAACAGGTGGATGGGCTGCATTCAGACATGGAGAATTATTTTACAAATAGGCAGAGGGTTGGGAATGTCTATATGAACGAACCTTATATCGCTGCCGGTAAACATACCCTGCCGCCGCTGCCGTATGATTATAAGGCGCTTGAACCCCATATTTCAGGCGAAATTATGAAGCTTCATCATGACAAGCATCATCAATCCTATGTGGACGGGTTAAATAAAGCAGAAAATATGCTGCAAATTGCAAGGGATAAAGGTGATTACAGTCTTGTAAAACACTGGTCCCGGGAACTGGCATTTCATGGTTCAGGACACTACCTCCATACGATTTTCTGGAATAACATGAGTCCAAAGGGAGGCGGGAACCCATCAGGGGCATTATTGAAAGAGATCATTAAGTACTTTGGAAGCTTTGATCGGTTCAAGACTCATTTTTCAGAGGCAGCCAAACAGGTCGAAGGTGTAGGCTGGGCACTTCTTGTATGGTCGCCAAGGGCCCGCAGGCTTGAAATTCTTCAGTCAGAAAGGCATATGCTCCTGACTCAATGGGATACAATCCCATTGCTTGTTTTGGATGTATGGGAACATGCTTATTATCTTCAATACAAAAACAATCGCGGCGATTATGTGAAAAACTGGTGGAATGTTGTGAACTGGAAGGATGTTGAGAACCGGTTCCTGAAAGCATCAGAACTGAAATGGAAGCCGTTTTGAATAAGTAAGCGGGAAACAGAATGCTGTTTCCCGTTTTTTATTATGGCTGTTTTCGCAATATTTGTTGTTTTTTAAACAAGTAATGAGGCGAGTAAATAAAAAAGCAAGTTTATCAAAAAAAAGGACAAGCATATTTGTGCTGCAATAGCATCAGGACAAGTTTTACTTAATAGTCATATCACTACTTGTCCTGCATAAACTTGTACAAACAAAAGAAAAGCATATCGGCATCCTTCTCAAACAGCCATTTTATCACGCAAAGAGTTTCCCGAGCTTTTCTGAGAAAATAGACATCCATAAAGGAGACGGGGTTTTGTACAATGAAAATCTTAAACAGGCTGATGGCCTTAATATTAGTTGCCGCATTGATGATCTTGAATATTCCGCAGAAGGCAGAAGCTGCTGTTTCAGTGAGTGCTCGAAGCGCTATATTAATGGAGCAGGATTCAGGACGCATTCTTTATGAGAAGGAAGCAAATAAAGTCAGAAGAATCGCAAGCATTACAAAAATTATGACCGCTATCCTGGCGATAGAATCCGGAAAGATGGATGAAACGGTTAAAGTAAGTGATCAGGCTGTAAGAGCTGAAGGGTCATCGATTTATTTGCAGCCAGGTGAAAAAATAAAGCTTGAGGACCTGGTATACGGACTTATGCTTCGTTCAGGTAATGATTCCGCAGTTGCCATTGCTGAGCATATTGGCGGCAGCCTTGAAGGTTTTAGTTTCTTGATGAATCAAAAAGCGGAAGAAATCGGGATGAAAAATACTCATTTTGCTAATCCTCATGGTCTGGATGACCATGAAAACCATTATTCAACAGCCTATGACATGGCCTTGTTGACAAGATATGCCATGAAAAATGAAAAGTATCAAAAGATTGCTGGTACTGAAGTGCATAGGGCTCCAAATCCGAATGAAAGCTGGGACAGAGTGTGGAAAAACAAAAACAGACTGCTGACAGAATTATATGAGTATTGTACCGGCGGAAAAACAGGATATACGAAACGGGCAAAGAGAACACTTGTTACTACTGCTTCGAAAGGTAATTTGAACCTGATAGCTGTAACCTTGAACGGACCTGATGATTGGAACGACCATATCAATATGTATGAGACGGCATTTAAAAATTACGATGTCGTAGAGATTCTGCCTCAAGGGTCTATTAAGGAAATAGAGCAAGAATTTTATAAGAATAAAGTATATTTGAAACAAGCATACAGCTACCCAGTGACAAAAGAAGAAAAAAACCATTTTAAAATTGACCTCAAGTTGCAGAAACCAAAGGAAGAGTGGGAAGACAGCCGTGAGATACCGGAAGTTGTCGGACAGGCAACTGTCTATTTTGATAACCAGCCTGTAAAAAAACTTCCTATCTATTATAAAACAGAAAAAATAAAAGAAGATAAGTCTCTATTAGACTATTTTAGAAGCCTGTTTACCACTATCGCCGGAGTGAAAAAAAATGGTTAATATTATTTGGGTTATGCTGACTGCTATTGGAATTCTTTTTGCAATGATTAATGGCACCATGAATGAGGTGAACGAAGCGATCTTTAACGGTGCAAAAGAAGCGGTCACATTATGTATCGGATTGATCAGCATCCTTGTCTTTTGGCTTGGCATGATGAGGATCGCTGACGATGCCGGACTTCTAAAAAAGCTGGCTGCCCTTTTCAGGCCCATTGTTATAAGACTTTTTCCAGAAATTCCAAATGACCATCCGGCAATGGGGTATATACTTTCCAATATGATGGCCAATATGTTTGGTTTGGGGAATGCTGCAACACCACTCGGTATAAAAGCCATGGAGGAGCTTAAAGAATTGAATGGGGGCAAGAATGAAGCGAGCCGTTCAATGGTTACCTTTTTGGCTATCAATACTTCCAGCCTCACTTTAATACCTACAACCGTGATAGCGATCCGGATGAATTATGACTCCGCCTCTCCTACTGATATCGTGGGACCTACTTTAGTAGCTACCTTTTGCTCTACATTGGCGGCCATAATGATCGACCGTTATTTCTATTATCGAAGAACCCGTAAAGGATGAGGTATAAATGGAGATCGTATCGGTTATTTCACTCTGGTTTATTCCAGTTTTAATAGGTTTTATATTAGTATATGGTACTTTTAAACGAGTGCCTACATATGAAAGTTTCGTAGAAGGGGGAAAGGAAGGCATCAAAATCGCGGTTTCGATTATTCCTTTCCTCGTCGGCATGCTTGTAGCAATCTCGGTTTTCAGAGCCTCAGGAGCACTTGAATATTTTATGGATTTTATCAGGCCTGGACTTGAGGCAATCGGAGTACCGCCAGATATCGTGCCTTTGGCAATTATTCGCCCCATTTCTGGAACCGCAGCCCTGGGGATGACCAGTGATTTAATAGCGGTCCATGGGCCAGATTCTTTTGTTGGCAGGCTTGCCTCCGTCATGCAGGGAAGCACGGATACGACCTTCTATGTATTAACCGTTTATTTTGGGGCGGTTGGAATCAAGAAAATGGGGGATGCTTTAAAGGTTGGCCTGCTTGCCGATTTGGCCGGAATCATTGCTGCAATCATGGTCGTTACGCTTGTATTTGGAAGTGTATAAGCTTCTTTTGTTTTCATCACTTTTACGGAAATTAATATGTTCTTAATAAATCAATATTATAAAGAAGATACCTGCTGGAAGGTATCTTTTTTTGTTTTTGTGCTTATGTCCGAGCTTCAGGTTAATTCATGATTGCTGCGAACTCACTTTATTTGATCATGGTTGCTTTGAAAACATGGCGAATTGTGTCATAATTCATTAGGAGTGAAAAAAGAATGAAAATCTGTTATTAAATCTATGAGGTGACATAAATGGAAAGATTGCAAAAAGTCATTGCCCATGCAGGGTTTGCTTCACGAAGAAAAGCTGAGGAGCTTATGGCTGAGGGACGCGTAAAGGTAAACGGAAAAACAGTCAAAGAGCTGGGAGTAAAGGTGTCGCCGTCAGATCGAATAGAAGTCGATGGAATTCCTGTAGAGAGGGAAGAGCCTGTTTACTTTCTCCTGTATAAGCCAAGAGGCGTGATTTCAGCGGTATCCGATGATAAAGGAAGGAAAGTTGTCACAGATTACTTTGAAGGAATTAAACAAAGAATTTATCCTGTAGGAAGGCTGGATTATGATACATCAGGCCTGCTGGTTCTTACAAATGATGGCGAGTTTGCAAATCTGTTAATGCATCCAAGCAATGAAATTGAGAAGGTGTATGTTGCCAAGGTAAAAGGAATTCCTTCCAGGGAGAGCATTAAGAACCTCCAAAGAGGGATCGTGCTGGAAGATGGAAAAACAGCCCCTGCAAGGACAAAGCTTTTATCAATGGATAAGAAAAAACAAACATCCATTATTGAGATTAGCATTCATGAAGGGCGTAACCGCCAGGTAAGAAGGATGTTTGAAGCGATAGGACATCCTGTTCTCAAGCTGAAAAGGGAAAGATACGGATACCTGACTTTGCAGGGATTATCAGCTGGGGATGCAAGGGAACTAACAGCCCATGAGGTGAAGCAGCTGCGTGCACTTGCGATGAAGAAAAAGTGATAAATAGCTGGCTGGCTCTAAAAAATTCATAGAAGTGTCACAGTTACGCTCATTTGTTAACAATGTCGGCATGTTGAAAAATGATATAATAATAAACAGCTGTGCAGGCTATTCTTGATCCTGAGTTGCTACATAGTAACCTGATAAATTGTTAATAATGAAGAAATTTGATTTTTTTTAGACTCCGTTTCCGATTGATATAATCGTTAAGGGGTCGGCTTCGGGAGGGATTTATATATGAAAAAGCAGCGTCTGGTAATGAGAACAGTCATTCTGCTTGTCCTTGGTGCTGCAGTGGCATATACCTTATACGCTAATTTTACGAAAGATCAGGTGCAAAAGGTTGCTGTCGGTGAAAAAGCGCCTGACTTTGTTCTGACAGATATGGACGGGGAGAAACATCGGCTGTCAGATTATGAGGGGCAGGGGGTTTTCCTAAACTTCTGGGGTACATGGTGCAAGCCTTGTGAAAAAGAAATGCCTTATATGAACAACCAATATAAACAATTTAAAGACCAGGGTGTTCAGGTGCTGGCAGTCAATGTAGGGGAAACCGAACTGGCTGTAAACAAATTTTCTGACCGTTACAATCTGTCGTTCCCAATAGTAATAGATGAAGGCCAGGTTCAATCAGCGTATGGAATTAATCCTCTTCCTGCTACCTTTTTAATTGATAAAGAAGGAAAGGTGATCAAGTATATAACAGGAGAGATGACTGAAGCTACGATTAAGGACTATATGGAACAGATTAAACCATAAGTTACGGGGAGTTTTTATATATGAAAGAAGTAAAATGCGACTGCGGCCATGTAAATCCGCATGGAACGGTTCTTTGTGAATCCTGCGGCAAGGTTTTGGGAGAAAAAGATAAAGATAAAAAGCTTCTGGATATGCGGTATGAAGGAAGTGCCCGCCGTTCGCAAACCTATAATAAAACGATCGTTGATAAAATTTGGAATTTTTTCTCGTCTGTAAAAGTCGGAGTCTGGCTCATTGTGATTACGCTGATTGCTTCAGCACTTGGCACGATCCTGCCGCAGGAAATGTATATCCCGCCAATCATGCCAGCAGCTGAATATTACGAGGATCAGTATGGCTGGATAGGCAAGTTATACTATGATCTAGGATTCCATAATTTATACAGCTCCTGGTGGTATCTAATTTTGATTGCCTCCATTGGAATATCGCTTGTAATATGCAGCCTTGACAGGGTTGTCCCATTATACAGGGCTTTGAAAAAGCAGCGGGTCAGCAGGCACGAAAGCTATCTGCAGCGCCAGAGGGTTTTTGGAGTTTCAGAAGTTGAAGAAACAGACAAGGCTTTTTCAATTGCAAAAAATAAGTTAAAAGAAAAGAAATACAAAATAAGAGAAGAAGATGGAAACCTTCTTGCTGAAAAAGGCCGTTTTTCAAGATGGGGCCCATATGTTAACCATGTTGGACTTATCATATTTCTAATAGGCGGCATGCTGCGTTTTGTTCCCGGCATGTATGTAGATAAAATTTTATGGATTCGGGAAGGTGAGACAAAGGTCATCCCGGAAACCAATGGAGAATACTACCTGAAGAATGATGCATTCATTCTTGAAGTCTACGATAAAGAGAAGGATAATAAAGTGTTTGGTGAAGCCATTGATAAAGCTGGAATGGTAGCCAAAAACTATCAGTCGAATGTCACTCTTTATAAAAAACAGGGGGATGCAGTTGCAGGAGAAGAGGCAGACCTCGAGAAAGTGAAAGATTTTGAAATAAGGGTAAATGAGCCTCTCAAGTTTGAAAACTTTGCATTATACCAAGTGGATTACAAACTTGATGAATTAAATAAAATGTCTTTCGCCTTGACCAATAAACAGACTGGTGAAGAGTTTGGCGACTTAACAATTGATTTAAATGATCCAAAGGATATATATGATCTTGGTAATGGCTATAAAGCTGAAATTGTCAGCTATTTTCCTGATTTTGAATTTGATGAAAACGGGGAGCCGGTTACAAAGTCAAGAATTCCTAATAATCCTGCTTTTGTTTTTAAAATGTATACACCTGATAAGCCTGATGGTGAAATCAGTTTTGTGGCTATAAGGCAGACAATTGAGCCATTTGGCGATAATGAATACAAGATGGCATTTAAAGGAGTAGATACTAAGAATGTGTCGGCTTTGACGGTCCGGAAGGATTTAACTTTATGGATTATCGCATTGGGTGGGGCCATTTTCATGATAGGTGTTGCTCAGGGGTCTTACTGGAACCATCGACGTATTTGGCTTCGCCGTGTTAATGGCGAGGTGTGGGTAGCCGGCCACACAAATAAAAACTGGCATGGACTTAAAAGAGAAATTGAAGCAGTTCTGGATGGAACCGGGATTAATGAACCTGAAGACCAGCTGCAAAAACAAAGTGAGAAAAAAGGCTAAGGAGGAATCGGAGTGGTTAATTTAAGCAGCAATTTATTATATACAGCTTTTATTCTCTATTTAATTGCTACTGTCTTTTTTGCTGGCTCCATTAAAGATAAGAAAAACCCCAAAAAAGGGCCAAACAGGTGGGCAACTCTGGGACTATGGATTTCGATAATTGGCTTTATTTCACAGCTGGGATACTTTATAACCAGATGGATTGCTGCCGGGCACGCGCCAGTCAGCAACTTATTTGAATTTACAACGTTTTTTGGAATGTCGCTCGTAGGTGCATTTATTGTTATTTACCTAATTTATAGAACACCAATTTTGGGAGTTTTTACGCTTCCGGTAGCATTGCTGATGATTGCGTATGCAAGCATGTTTCCAAGGGAAGTTTCACCGCTGATTCCGGCTTTGCAAAGTGACTGGCTTCACATACACGTCACAACTGCTGCCATCGGGCAAGCTATTTTGGCGGTAAGCTTTGCAGCAGGAATCATCTATTTAGTTAAATCAGTTGATCAGACTAAACAGAGCAAACAAAGATTCTGGCTTGAAGCAGTTATGTTCGGATTGGTTTGTACACTAGGCTTTGTCATCGTCAGCTCAACTTTCGCAGGTATGGGATATAAAGCAGAATTTAATTGGATTGATAAAAACGGGCAGGAAGCAGTTCTTGAATATCATATGCCCGCTTTAACAGGTCCCAATGAGGGACAGCTGCTGACAGAAGGGAAATTTGAACCGTTAGCGGAAATGCCAGCAATCATTAATGCTAAAAAATTGAATACGGTTATATGGTCACTTGCCTCAGGGATTATTCTATACCTGCTGTTAAGAGCGATACTCCGCAAACGGGTTGGGGCAGCGCTGCAGCCTCTAGCGAAAAATATCAATCTAGACTTAGTTGATGAGATTGGCTATCGATCCGTACTGATCGGATTTCCGGTATTTACGCTCGGAGCACTGATTTTTGCCATGATATGGGCACAAATTGCCTGGACACGCTTTTGGGGATGGGATCCGAAGGAAGTATGGGCGCTTATTACGTTCCTTTTCTATGCTGCTTACCTGCATCTCCGCCTTTCTAAAGGCTGGCATGGCGAGAAGTCAGCCTGGCTTGCTGTAATAGGATTTGTCATTATCATGTTCAATCTTGTTGCTGTTAACCTGGTCATTGCGGGACTGCACTCCTATGCCGGATCATAATGGGAAAATATGAGCCTTCACTTCACAATAGTGAAGGCTTTATTTAAAACTTCATTTATTTCTTTATTAAAGGGTGTTTTCGTTAAGTTTGTTGCTTTTTCAAGGCAAACGTATTTTTAACCAACTTAGTTGATTGTAGCGGAGGACACTTGATCCTCGAAAATGCATTCGCATTTTCTTCGTGCGATGTCTATTCAAGGAAGTTTATTCAATGTCCTGCGGGATGAGAGGGAAGTGCGAGACCCCACAGGCGAAGCCGAGGAGGCTCGCATCGCTCCCCGCGGAAAGCAAGTGCCCGCAGCGGAAATCAACGGGCATCATTCATAAACAGAACACAATCTATGAGAAATGAGGCATATTAAATCATTAGGGGGATTTGTGAAATGGAAAACGAAGTAAAGATTTTAGTAGTGGATGATGAGGAAAGAATTCGCCGATTATTAAAAATGTATCTTGAACGGGAAAATTACACAATTGATGAAGCAGAGGATGGAAATCAGGCTTTATCAAAGGCGTTGGCAAACGATTATGATGTCATTCTTCTTGACTTAATGATGCCCGGCAAGGACGGGCTTGAAGTGTGCAAGGATCTTAGAGAAAAAAAAGCTACTCCTGTTATCATGCTAACCGCTAAAGGTGAAGAGGTAAACCGTGTTCAGGGCTTTGAGGTAGGAACTGATGATTATATTGTAAAACCGTTCAGTCCAAGGGAAGTTGTTTTGCGAGTAAAGGCATTATTGCGAAGATCTTCGAAAACGACTTACCTTCAAACAGAAACCACGGCCAAAGATGTGATTGTGTTTCCGCATTTAACAATTGATAATGATGCCCACAGAGTATTGGCTGATGGAAAAGAAGTAAGTTTAACGCCAAAAGAATATGAATTGCTTTACTTTCTTGCAAAGGCACCAGATAAGGTCTTTGATCGTGAGCAGCTGTTGAAAGAAGTATGGCACTATGAATTTTTTGGGGATTTAAGAACAGTAGATACCCACGTGAAACGCCTTCGTGAAAAACTAAACAAAGTTTCCGAACAGGCTGCCAGAATGATTGTGACGGTATGGGGCGTGGGCTATAAGTTCGAGGTTATCAATGAATGATGCTTTGGCGGAGTGTAGTAGGTAAGCTTTGGGGTACAATCCTCTTATTGGTTTCCTTCGTATTGCTAATATTAACTGTGATGCTTTTGGAGTTTTTTGAGAATTACCATATAAATGAGACGGAAAAAGGGCTGACCAATACAGCCCACAAAATCACCAGGATTTTGAAAGAGCATGACCGGGATGTTGGTTTGGAAATTTCCTGGGAGCTTGTTGATGATGTTACAAAAGTGGTCATTATTAATACGCCGGCAGAATATTATTATTCTCCCAACCATACAGACGCATTGAAGCTGCCGGTGTCTTATCTGACAGAGGAGAAAGACTTAAAAGAAGTCCTTACAAAAAATAAAACGGTCAAAAAAGTATCCTCTGTCAATCCAGAATATGCGGATGCAGGCGCTGATGATGAAAGCAGGATTTTGATTATAGGTGTCCCGCTTGAACTCGGTAACAGCAATGGAGCTGTTTTTATCTACCAGTCTATTGAGGTTATGCAGGAAACTACAAGATCAACAACAAAATTTATTTTGCTTGCAGCAGGAGTCGCAATCATCTTAACAACAATTTTTGCGTTTTTCTTATCAACAAGAATTAACGCACCGCTAAGAAAGATGAAAGAGGCTGCTTTTGAAGTGGCAAGAGGGAAATTCGATACAAAGGTTCCAATTCTTACACATGATGAAATAGGTGAATTAGCTACCGCGTTTAATCAAATGGGCAGGCAGCTGAAATTCAATATGAATGCCCTTAGTCAGGAAAAAGAACAGCTTGCAAGTATTCTAAGCGGTATGGCTGATGGTGTTATCACGTTTAACAGGGATGGTACCATTCTTATAACAAATCCTCCTGCCGAACGCTTTTTACAAAGCTGGTTCTATGAGCAGGGTGAGGCTGTTAAAAATACTGAGGCCGTGCCTTCCAAAGTAATGGAGCTTTTTCAACTGGCAGTTAACACCGAAAAAGAGCAGATCGGTGAAATTTCCATTCAAGGCCGATCATGGGTGATCATTGTCAGCCCTTTATATAATAATAAGTTTATACGAGGCGCTGTCGCTGTAATCAGGGATATGACAGAAGAACGCAAACTTGATAAACTCCGCAACGATTTCATTGCCAATGTTTCACATGAATTAAGAACGCCAATTTCCATGATGCAGGGATATAGTGAGGCAATCGTAGATGATATTGCCGGAACGGTTGAAGAGAAAAAAGAAATGGCAAGTGTCATTTATGACGAATCCTTAAGAATGGGAAGGCTTGTAAATGAACTTCTCGATCTGGCAAGAATGGAAGCGGGGCATATTCAACTGACAATGGAAGAAATAGAAGTAAATGCATATCTGCAAAGGATCATCCGTAAATTTCAAGGCCTTGCAAAAGATAAAGATATTAGTCTTCAATTCGACTTGGAGAGCAAGGAAACGTTTATACCTTTTGATCCGGACAGGATCGAGCAAGTGATGACAAACCTGATCGATAATGCAATCCGCCATACACCAGAGAATGGCGAAGTTAAAGTAATGGAGCATAGCGACGAGCGCGGATTGTTTATTGAAGTGAAAGACTCAGGATCGGGCATACCTGAAGAAGATCTGCCATTTGTATTTGAACGTTTTTATAAAGCGGATAAAGCAAGGACCAGAGGGCGCTCGGGAACCGGACTTGGATTGGCTATCGCCAAAAATATTATTGAGGCACACAAGGGCCATATCACTGTTCAAAGCAAGCTGGGACAAGGTACGACATTTTCTATTTTTATTCCTCGAAATGAAGGGTAAAATCGAGAAATGTGGCGATTGTTCTTGATACACGGGAAACATTTGCTGAACATTTTATCAACTGAAAGTAAATAGAATTCTGGGGGAAGGAGATGTCGAATTATCCTTCCTTTTTTTTATGAATAATAATATAGTTAAATTGTAACTTTTTTTAGAGAGATAACGACTATTTAATTGAACGGGGAGGGGAATCCATGGACTCCGTTTTTGATGAACTTTATAAAAAATATCATCATGATGTCTTTCAATTTCTTTTTTATATGGTCAAAAACAAGGAACTGGCTGAGGACCTGGTCCAAGAAGTCTATATAAGAGTATTAAAATCATATGAACGTTTTGAAGGAAAAAGCAGTGAAAAAACATGGCTTTTTTCGATTGCCCGCAATGTTGCCATCGATTCTTTCCGCAAACAAAAAGGGTGGAAGCAAAAGATTATGGAGAAATTTGACTGGTCTACCCAGCAGGTAAAGGATGAGCTCCCCCTGCCGGAAGAAATCGCCATGCAAAGGGAAGAAATTCAACTGATCTACCGATGCCTGGATTTGTGCACAGTTGACCAGCGGCTGGTTATCGTCATGAGATACATTCATGAGCTTACCATTACTGAAACTGCCCAGGCATTAGGCTGGACTGAAAGTAAAGTTAAGACAACTCAGCATAGAGCATTAAAGGTTTTGAAAAAATATATGGAAGACATAATGGTAAAGGAGGGGATGAATAATGAGGAAGTCAAAGTGGAGCGATGAGCAGATCGAAGAATTATTAAGTCAGATGCCAAAAATAAAAGATAACCGTGATCCAAGAGAAATCTATCAAAGCATTGAGATGAAAATCGGAAAACGAAAACAAAAAACATGGATCCTGCCTGCCGCTGCCGCCGCCGCTGCCTTGCTCCTATTTTTTATTCTTGCCCCAAGCCTTATAAATTGGCAGGAGTCTGCCGATAAATCAGTCGAAATCCAAGCTGATAAATCTTCTTCATCTGCAGAGATTGCCACTGAAAATAATCTTTTTGAAGCCGAAGATGATGAAGCCGAATTAAAAGCAAAGGAAGAAATAGGGGAGGATAAAGCTGAACAATTTGATGATGCTTCTAAAAATAATGCGGAAACAGAATCAAATGATCAGATTAGCTTGAAATCTTTAGATGCTAATACGAGTCCTACTGCTGTTTATGAGGAAGATTTGACCGGGAAAGAAGTCCTGACGTATGCGATTCCGGATCAGACTGCTCAAAACATCGTTCCGGTCAGCGTTCTGGTTGAGGAGGATCCCGCAAAGTCCAAATTTGAATTATTTGAAGACAGCATGAGCAGGCTGACTGAAGAGGAATGGGGATTAACCGACTATTATCCACTAAAAGCAAATTTTAGTTATGACCAGGAAAATAGAACATTAACAGTTGATGTACCTGAGGACCATCCTTATAGTATGTCCTCTACTACTGAACTGCTGCTTGAAAAGGTTCTTGGAAATGTTATGCATAATCTTGAAATAGAAAAGGTTAACCTTGCAACAGAGGGTCAAAAGGGCATTGAATTTAGCCATTTCGGATATAGAGAAAGCCTTGTGCCGGAAAAAGGCACTGGCAACTTAATATATTATTTTCTGTATCCGGATGGATCGGAATCTAAGCCCTTTATGGTTCCTCTAAGGGAAAAGTTCGATTCTATAAAAGACGCTCTAAGGGCTATGAAAGAGAACCGTGGCGAAGACAATTTGCAGGCATCCATTCCTGAAGATATCAATTTTGAAGCAGAAGAAATACAGGAACGGAAGCTTCTGATCCGCTTCGAAAGTGAATCTGAAATTATTGATAATGAACCAACACTCCATACCATAGAAGCGATCCTGCTGACTGCAAAGGAATTTAACTTTGAAACAGTTAAGCTTGAAAATGCTGATGTTGATAAGATTGGCAACTTTGACCTATCTAATGAATTAAAAGTGCCGGTGGCGGCAAATAAACGTGAATTGCCAAATTAAAGAGGCGGCCCATTGAGGCCGTTTTTTTGTTGTGCAAAACAAATTTTGGAGAGGATGGTTTGGCATTCTGGTGAGTGGAACAAATGGCATGAGATGCTCAGATAAACATTCGCATTTCCTTCGTCGAATGTTTATCCGATGAAGCTTTTTTTTCAAAGTTCTGCAGGAGAAGCGGGTCATAGGGAGCTCTCGGAATGGAAATCAACAGACAAGTTTAACAGAACTTTGCATAAAAAACCTCAGGCAGGAAGTATACTAACAAATGTGCTTTTGGAACCAATATCCAAATATACTTCGGTTCTAAAAAAGTACAAGCTGTCATAGGGTGAAAAAGAGAGCCGCCGAAGATTTTTTAATAGCTCAAAATTCAGCTAGTGATTCAAGCTAACAATTTAGGAGGAAAAGAATGAGGGATTACATAAGACGTTTCTTTATTGCAGGAATAATGGCTCTTTGTGTTGGTCTATTATTTCTCGGAGGGAAGCATTCTAAAGCTGCCGAGCTAAATGTTGAAGACCTTACAAAGGACTGGATGTGGCCTGCAGATGGTGTAATTACAGATACATTTGGGACAAGGCATGGCCAACATAAGGGAATCGATATTGCTGCCGAATCCGGTTCGCCAGTTTATGCTGTCGACTCTGGAATTGTATCAAAATCGTATTATTCACAAACTTATGGACATGTTATTTTTATTAAGCACAGCAACCAAACGGAAACCGTTTATGCACATATGAACGAGCGCTTGGCCGGAAAAGGGCAACAAGTTAATCAAGGTGAGAAAATAGGAACAATGGGGAACACCGGCGACTCTTCCGGAGTGCATCTCCACTTTGAAATACATAAACGAGAATGGACAGTTGATAAAGAAAATGCGGTCGATCCTTTTGTAGCTTATGGGAAGGAAGAAATTGGACAACCTGTGTATGCTGCATTAAATGAAGAAAGTGCACAGGAGGTATCAGCCCAACTATCGCAGCTTGGACCGGGGCAGACTCGAATACTGGAACACCCAACTGAAAATGCCGAAATACTTGCACCTGAACCAGGCCAGGGGGAAGAATCGGTCCATATTGTCCAACAGGGCGAAACGCTTTGGGAGATTGCAAGGATGTATAATTTATCAGTTAAAGCCATTGCGAATTTGAATAAAATTGAACAAAATAAAATTGTGTCGGGCCAAAAGCTCAGAATTAGGGCAGAAAACTATGAGAGATATGCCGTGAAAAAAGGTGACACTCTTACAGCCATTGCAAATCACTATCAAACTTCAGCAGAATTAATCAAGGAAATCAACAAACTGGATACAGATATTATTCATGTTGGACAATTGCTAATTATCCGCCAAAATGAGTAGATTATGATTGCGTCGCTTTACTCCCTTAAAGTATAATGGTAGAAAACTTGGGGGAGTTGGAGAAATGCTGACGGATTATCATAATCATCTTGAAAATGGCACATTAAGCTTGGAATATTTAAGGAAATTTACAGATGCTGCTGCACAAAAAGGCATTGAAAGCTTTGGAGTCTCCGAGCATGCCTATCATTTCTACCAGACAGCAGACATCCTGCAGAATCCATGGGTAAATGAGAGACGGTACTATGACATGAAAGACTATGTGAATGTTTTTCATGAAGCCTGGAACAATGGAATAGATGTCAAGATGTCTATCGAAATGGATTACACGCCAGGAAAGCATAAAGAAATGAATAAGTTTATCGAAAATTACTCTTTTGATTACGTAATCGGCTCCATTCACTGGGTAGGGGATTTTGGAATAGACCTTGCAGAGTATAGAAAAGAATGGGATAAAAGAGATCTTTACGATGTCTATCGTAAATATTTTGATCAGGTCGTAACATTAGCACAATCTAATTTATTTGATATCGTAGGTCATCTTGACTTAGTGAAGATCTTTAAATATGTACCGCAAGATGAAGAATTTTTACTGGAACAGTATGACCGTGCAGCCAATGCCCTTGCGGAATCAAAGACCTGTGTGGAAATTAGTACAGCCGGTTTGCGGAAGCCTGTTGGGGAACTATACCCTGATAAAAGACTTTTGCAGAAATGTTACGAAAAAAATATCCCGATTGTGCTTTCATCTGATGCGCATTTTCCAGAACATGTAGGAGCCAACTTCGACCAGGCAATTGCGCTTGCGAAGGAAGTGGGTTATCAGTCAATAATGACCTTCTCTAAAGGAGAAAGAAAAGAATATCCTTTAGGGTGATAAAAAGGATGGCTTGGGGGCCATCCTTTTATATGGGAATGAATAAAAATCCACTGAAAATGAACTGTATCCGAAAAAGCCTGGGCGCTCGTAAAAAAAAGCAAAGGCGCATGCAAAAGTGATATCCGCGCATAAAGGGCAGGAGAACGTGCAGAAGTAGCCAACCCCGCATGTAAAACCTGGAAAGCTGCGCACAAATTGATAACCGCTTATAAAAATCGGGAATCCACGCAAAACAATTTAGACTCCTGACATAAAGTTCAGTAACATTATCTCGGACACAGCTATTAAATAGTCTATTGTTGATAAAACATTTCTCTCAGAACGCTTAAAAAGGTAAAATAACTTGAATTTCTTCACCAGTATGATAGAGAGAATATATCCCTTCACATTACATCTTTTTTTCAGTATAATAAGAGATGTAAAAATTAATACGGTCTATCTTCGGGGCAGGGTGAAATTCCCGACCGGCGGTGATGAGTTTTTTTAACTCTAAGCCCGCGAGCCTGAGAGTAAAGTCTTCTTTAACAACACTTTACGCTTTAATTGGGCAGGATTTGGTGCAATTCCAAAGCCGACAGTACAGTCTGGATGGGAGAAGATGGAGGTTCTGCAGACGTTCAAAAAATGCAGGTTTTGAACGGTTATTAAGCGTGCCTTTGTAATTCTCCCTCAAGTGATTTAGCTTGAGGGATTTTTATTTCAGAGACATTTGCTTTGCCGAACCTTTCTTCTATAGGAGAGATAGTCCTAAAAAGGAGAGAGGAACATGAAAAAACTTAATATCAAAGCTTTAGTATCAATCGGGATGCTTAGCAGTATTTCTTACATTTTAATGCTGCTGAATTTTCCAATCCCGCCATTTCCACAATTTTTAATGATTGACTTCAGCGATATCCCTGCATTGATCGCAGCGTTAATCTTTGGCCCGGCGGCAGGAATCTTAGTTGAATTCATTAAAAACATTCTTGATTATTTTATGACTGGCAGCGCAACAGGAGTTCCTGTTGGCCATATTGCAAACTTCGCAGCTGGCATTTTGTTTGTCTTGCCAACTTACTATGTATACAACAAGCTGAAAACAAAAAAGGGCATGACCTTCGGACTGGTTATTGGCACAATGTTTATGGCTGTAATCATGAGTGTGTTAAATTATTTCATCATTTTGCCGGCATATACATTCTTTTTAAACTTCCCTTCAATGTCTGCACCGGAGATGCGCACGATGATTGTGACAGGTATTTTGCCATTTAATATTGTTAAAGGTTTAATAATCTCTATTGTTTTCATGTTATTATTTACACGCATGGGAACATGGGTGAACAAGCAGGCTACGCTTAAAAACGCAGCTTAGTTAAATATAAATTATCAAAAGCAACGGCTATGTGTGCCGTTGTTTTTTTTGCTTTCCCAAAACTGGACCTTGTTGTCCCTTCTCTGCAAATAAAAACTCCCTTTCATCATGAAAGGGAGCAGTAGCTTAACTTGGATTAGAATATAATTGAAGATCTATTCGTATTTAAGCGGGTCGCCGTCAAACGCATCGTCAGCTACTTTAATTGAATCAGTTGGGCAGCCTTCAAAAGCATCCATCATATCATCAATTAATACATCCGGAATTTCAACGATTCCCTGGTTATCATCAAGGGTAACGAATGCAATGCCTTCGTCATCGTAATCATAAATGTCTGGTGCAGCTGCTCCACAAGCACCACATGCGATGCATGTCTCTTTGTCAACAATCGTATACTTTGCCATGAAAAAAACCTCCCAAGATTTAAACAAATAATCGACCATCATGAAGATGGTAACGCATTCCTCATATCTATTGTAAAACTGTATGGGCAACTTTTCAATAGAAAATGTATTGAGAATGCTTATCATAACTGGGTTTGGGCTTTAATTTACCCTAAATCATTTATTTAAAACAGTTTGCTTATTTCTTTCATGATAAAATGGAGAGAGAGGCACAAATTATCGTATATGCTCGTAAATGCACATAATTCCAAAAACATCATGAAGGCTGCATAAAATAAAATCAGCAATCAATAAGGTGAGAACCATGGAAAATTCTTATTTAAAGATAGTTATTTTATATTGTATAAAGGAACTGAAGGGTCAGAGGACGATCTTTTCCATTCTGCACTTGTTAAATGGCAAAAAGTCTTCTCAAACGATACAGGATGCCCACTTATTCCAATTAACCCGCTTCTTTAAAACATTTGGGCAATTAAGTCGTTCTGAGCTTGAGCAGCATGCAAAAGAGATGGAAGCCGTAAGTTGGATTAGTCAGGATGAAAATAGCCATTTTGTTTTGACTGCAGAAGGAGAAAGGTATTTGCAAAGTTCTTTATTAAATTGCCCGATTCCTTCTTCCTTAAACGGCTGGAAATACCATACGTCCACAGGGATCTTTTGGGAGAGGCTTTCACTCCTTGTTCAGGTTATGTCACATTTAAATTATAATCATACAAAATATCTTCCAATTCAAAGAAAAAGGGAAATTCATGCTTGGCTGAAAGCTTTTTTGAAAACAACTGGAGCTCCCCGAAATGAACTGGGAAAACTTTTGAATAAAGAATTGCAGCACTGTCTTGGCGGTCTAAGTGATATGAATCCTGCTGTTCTTACCCTGAGGCTTACAGGCTTTAATCATATTGGCCTTACCCCTGCTCAGGCTGCCGAGCATCTGGGGGTAAGCCACGATTATTATCACCACCAATTTCTTGGTGTAATCCATTATATTTTGGATTGCCTTATACACAGTCCCTCCCAGTATCCTTTGCTCGGAAAACTGATTTCCGGATCTGAGGATTCTGTTCCGCTAACATTCTCGACTAAAAAAACCTACTCATTGTTAAACCGGGGCTTAGGTTTAGATGAAATAGCACAGATTAGAAATTTAAAAAGAAGTACCATTGAAGATCATGTAGTGGAAGTGGCTTTAAATGAGAGCAACTTTGATATTTCACCGTATGTTGCCGATGACCGGCAAAAATCAATTCTTAAGGCAGCAAATAGCTCTGAGTCAAGGCAGCTTAAACAAATACGTCAATTGGTGCCGGATGCGGATTACTTTGAAATAAGATTAGTTCTGGCAAAGTTTGGAGAAGAGAGATGAATTTAGAAACTATTTTACAAAAGACATTTGGGTATACATCTTTTAGGCCTGGCCAAAAAGAAATCATTGCATCCGTGCTTTCCGGAATGGATACGTTGGCCATGCTTCCCACTGGAACTGGCAAGTCTCTCTGCTATCAGTTTCCTGGATACTTGCTTGAAGGGCAAGTGATTATCATATCTCCTTTACTTTCCCTGATGCAGGACCAGGCAGAACAGCTAATGCTGAGCGGGGAGAAGAAGGTGATTGCTTTCAATTCTTTTTTGACACATGAAGAAAAAAGGCAATCGCTCATGAATTTAAGGCACTTTAAATTTATATTTATTTCACCGGAAATGCTACATTTTGATGCTGTACTGTCTCAGTTGAAGAAATTGCATATTGCTTTATTTGTGGTGGATGAAGCTCACTGTATATCGCAATGGGGCTATGACTTTAGGCCTGATTATTTAAAACTTGGGGAAGTCAGAATGAAGCTCGGAAATCCGCTTACTTTGGCACTTACGGCCACAGCTACTCCAGAGGTAAAGGGAGATATAACAAAATCACTGGGCATAACTGAAGGGAATGAATTTATTTATTCTGTTGACCGTCCTAATATTTCTCTATCAGTGGAAAGGCTGAACAGCTATCGCGACAAAATAGAAAGACTTGCTGAACTTGCTGAAACAATAGAGGGTCCCGGAATCATATATTTTTCAAGCAAAAAAATGGCGGAACAGTCTGCAGAGCTACTTCGGGGCCGTGGAGTTGGAAGGGTTATGGCTTACCATGGCGGCATGGACCAGGAAAGCAGGATTCTGGTCCAGCAGCAATTTATTCATGGACAGCTTGATCTTATTTGCGCAACGAGTGCATTTGGCATGGGGATTAATAAAGAGAATATCCGTTATGTCATTCATTTTCATATGCCTATGCAGATCGAATCGTATTTGCAGGAAATTGGACGGGCCGGAAGGGATGGAGATAAAAGTATTGCCATTCTCCTCTATGCTCCTGGGGATGAACAGCTTCCCTATCAGCTTGCAGAAAGCGAATTGCCTGATAAAGTGCAAATTGATTGGATAAAGGGGTGGCTTGAGGATAATCCGGCGGTTATATCAAGTCTATCTCAATACGAAGAGCAACTCAGACAGCTATCAGGTTTAACTGACACACAATGGCGAGTTTTTGAAGATTTTTTTCAACGGAAAAGCAAACAAGGGATCTCTCTTGAGCAAATTGTGCTGGAGATGAAGATCTATAATCAGAAAAGGCTTGAGTCAAAGAAACAGAGTATTGAAGAAGTATATAGTTGGATGAGTATGAATATATGCCGCCGGGAGCATATTCTTTCTCATTTTAATGAGCAAAAAACAGATGTGATCGCAAACTGCTGCGATGTATGCGGTCTGGAACTTAATGATTTTACAAAAAAGACTAGTAAAGTAAATCAGGAGAATTCGCTATATGATTGGAAGAATCATTTAGATGCGCTTCTGAATCCGGGTGAGTGAATGAAAATGAAGAAGAAATATGTGGATATTATTAAAGACCTGACTGACAAAGAACTGTTATTTCACCTCTATATTACGCAAATTCTACTATTAATCATTTCTTTTATATTAGGTATTATATTATTTGATAGTTTTGGCGCCTTTATAGATCTGTTTAGGTGGAATGATGTTAATATTCTTTTGGTTGGGGGGACAGCTGGAGCTGCTGTTGTAGCTGTGGATTTAATTCTCATGAAGCTGCTCCCTGAATCCCTGTATAATGATGGGGGATTGAATGAAAGGATATTCAGGAGCCGCAATCCGTTGCATATAGCATTGATAGCGGCATTTGTAGCCTTCAGTGAAGAACTGTTATTCAGGGGAGTCATTCAAACGCATTTTGGGCTGGCCATTTCAAGTATTATTTTTGCACTTGTTCATTATAGATATTTATTTAATTGGTTTTTGTTTTTAAATATTATTACATTAAGCTTTTTTATAGGTTATATTTATCTAGTAACCGAAAATTTGCTTGTTACCATGGTTATGCATTTCCTGATTGATTTTCTATTGGGAGTTTTTATCCGTATCCGGCATTCTAAAAATCTGAAGAGGAATGAGCAGGACGGTAATGAGATACACAACGAATAACTAAGCCATTTATAAAAAATTTATTTTATAAAAAGGCTGTTTTTGTAAACTTTGTTGCTATTTAAACAATATTGTAGTGAGGTTGATTTCCGCTTCAGGATGCTCAAGCTTCCGCGGGGTGTGGGCGGTGAGCCTCCTCGGCGCAAAGCACCTGTGGGGTCTCACCTGTCTCACTCCTCCCGCTCGACGTTGAATAAGCATCCTCGAATCATCACCGCACGAAGGAAATGCGAATGAATTTTCGCGGGATTAGCACCTTACGCGCCAATCAACAAACCTTATTTATTGTTTTATTCACAAATCTATTCAAAAACAACAATTTTTTAGAATACAGCCTATAAAATTAGCTTCTTATGAATATTATTACAGGAAGGGATGTTCCATGAATAAAGAAGGTCCTTACAGAGATCAGGCGGAACGGCTCCGTAAAAAGATTGATAGAAAGCAGGAATCGGACAAAGTTGGGTCAAAATCAGCTCTGCCGCCAAGGAGCAGGGTGCATCAGGAAAAAAGAAAAAAGAATAAATGGAAGCTTAAATATCCTGTCATCCGCTTGCTCGCTATGTTTTTTATCCTTCTTCCCATTACTATTCTCAGTATTTACAATTATTTGAGCAAAGAAAGGGGCATGGGAGCTGCTGAAGAAGCTGGAGTTATCGAGACAGGCTTTGAAACCGTTGGCTATGCGACTAACGATTCTAATAAAGGGACTACGATTGAAGTAAGAGAAGATAATATTGCATTAGAATCAGAAGAGCCTGGGAATTCTCCTGCAAAGAGGGAAAGCACAGCAGATTCTGAAACACAATCTTCTCAAAAGGAAGATTCAGAAGATAAGGGTTCTGCAGCAAAGCCTGTACAGAAAGAACATACAAAACCAGTAGAAAAATCTGTATCTGAAAAGGCGTCTGAATCAAAGCAGAAGGAAGAGCCCAAAACAGAAGAAAAAGTTATCTATCATACTGTTAAGCCAAAAGAAACAATCTTTAGAATAGCTATGACCTATTATAAATCACAGGCTGGGATTGATATTATAAAGAAAGCCAATAACTTGCAGTCGAATGAAATTCAGACAGGTCAAGTATTAAAGATTCCGCTTAATTAATAGCAGGAAACTAAGGCTCCCTGTGTTAAGGAAAAAGTGCTTCAAGCCACTCTGCTTCTACAGTCATATAATGTTGTACAAGCTCATACATTATTATGAAAAGAGGAGGGAGAATCTTGGAGTCGCCGATTAGAAAGCTTGATGATCGAACAGACCAGGCTACACGTAAGATGCTTGAAAAAGTAGTGGAGAGAAAGCAAAAGTTTGATAAGTTCAAGTCATGGCATTTGTTTGCCATGTGGGCAACAGTTTTTATATCTTTCTTATATTTTTTGTATATTTACAAAACAGTGATGCAGCCTTTTTCGTATTCATTTGCCTCTATGTTTTCTGCCTTTGTCAACCAGTCGGCCAATTTTTATTTGCTTGTGATTACGGTTGGGTTATATGGGCTGATGAATCTGCTGAGGGAAAAAAGAGAAAAAGCGGAGAAGGAATTTCACGCATTAAGATGTGAAATCATTGATAAGAGCAAGGACTTATGGAAAAAAGAAGATGAATGGAAAAATCGGCATACTGTTTTTGAAATGATGAAAAAAAATTATGACATTAACCTTTTCCATGAGAATAAATAATTTGGTAAACAGTAAAAAGAAGCAGCCAAACTGCTTCTTTTTTCATTGTTAAGTATTATTAAAAGAATTTCTTCTTATCCCGCTCTTCTTTAAGGATTTCAACAGCTTCTCTGAATCGCTGTGAATGGATGATTTCCCTTTCCCTAAGAAAGCGCAATCCATCATTTAAGTCAGTGTCATCGCTCATGTTGATGATCCACTGGTATGTTGCTCTCGCTTTTTCCTCTGCTGCTATATCTTCATATAAATCCGCAATCGGATCCCCCTTGGCCGCGATATAAGAAGCTGTCCAAGGCACACCTGCTGCATTATGATAGAATAATGCGTTATCATGGTTGGCATAATGGGCATCTAGGCCAGCTGCCTTCATTTGATCAGGAGTGGCATCCTTCGTTAATTTATAAACCATCGTAGCAATCATCTCTAAATGGGCAAATTCTTCAGTTCCGATGTCTGTTAAAAGGCCGATAACTTTATCCGGAATGGAATAGCGCTGATTCAAATACCTTAGGGCAGCAGCAAGTTCTCCATCGGCACCGCCGTATTGTTCTATTAAAAACTTTGCCAGCTTCGGATTGCACGAGCTAACCCGGACTGGATATTGCAATTTCTTTTCATAAACCCACATCTTTCTTCAACCCCTCCCTGAAAATCTGCCTTCAGATCACGTTATCTAAGATAAGAATATTTTCGGTTATCAGCGCCTTCGTTAGTGAAGGCGCGCGCAGATGGATATTACACTTGCCATGGCCAAGGAGCGTCATCCCAATTCCAAGGCTGGCCGGAGTAGCTATGGCCGTATTGCATTAATGGGCCATATTTGCTTTCGATTGCATTTCTCAGTTTTTTTCGTTCCTTTGCATAATGATTGAATTGCTTAATCGCATCTGCATCATCATTATGAGTGTCGAGATACAGAGTCAAGTCAACTAACACAAAATCGACTGCTTGCAGTTGTTCGAGAAGCTGGTAGTATTCTGCTGGCATTTGTTTCATGGCTGCTGCCCCTCTCTGGCCTTTTCATATGGGCTATACCAAGGGTCATAGAATGCTTTCCATAGTGTTCCTGTTCGTAAGGCTTGCATTGGTGTGAATTGCTCAAGACCGGGCGGCTGGAATCCCATATATAGATTAGGCGGGGTTGAATATGTTTTAACGGTAATGGGTTTGCAAGGGTCAAAAGGGCTTACATACGGGTGCCAGGTTTTGCGGAGTGTGTACATGCTTATTCCCTCCTCATTTGTGCGTCATTGAATCATATGAGAAATTTCTGGCTTTCATGTTAGTTTTATTTAAGAAAAAGAGGGGATAACGTAGGTGATGGAGAACTTATAAATGGGTCTTATTAATTACTCTGAGGTGATGGCAATGTTTGTGAAAAGTATCATGATACCAAAGCACACCTGTTATACAATTGGACAGGATGAAACATTGAAGACAGCATTAGCAATGCTTGAGGAGCATCAAATTGACGGACTTCCTGTATTGGAAGGCGATAAATACGTCGGCATTATCACCAGATATGGAATATATGAGAACTTCTTTTCATCAGGAAAGTTAAAAGAGGATTTTTTAGGTGCAACACTGGTGAAAGATATCGCCACACATCATGGGCACTATCTTGAGGGAAATGAAATTTTTGAAAAAACTTTATTGGCCCTAAAGGACTTTCCTTTGCTGACGGTTCTGGGAGAAAATCGAAAATTCATGGGTATAGTTACAAGATTTGATGTGCTTGCGCAATTCCAATCTGCTTTCGGCACCAACCGTTCTGGTGTAAGGATTGCTTTTACATCTGTAGAAACGGAGGGGCGGATCGCAAGGCTTGCAGAAATTGCCCACTACTTCCATGAACACATCATTTCCCTTGTGACATTTGATGAAACAGATAAGCTGGTACGCCGCATTGTTATGAAAGTGGAAAAAAATAATAATTTGGATAAGTTCATTAGCAAACTTGAAAAATCGGGGTTTCGTGTTCTTGATATTACAGAAGATTAATTTTGAATATAGTCAACAAAACGAATCCTTCTCATACAATTTGTATGGGAGGGATTTTTTGTGTATTATCAATGGCTGAAACTACTGACTGGCTTAATTAGCGGTTTTTTATTTATAAAGTTTTTTCCGGTGTCCGTCCCAATGAGTATTTCAGATATGATTGTCATATTCGTACTGGAGCCGGGCGGGTTTTTTTTAGGGATGATTTTTTTTATAATCGCTTTTATTGCCAATGCAGAAATGATCAGAAGCGCGATCGAATTAACTGCATTGCTTATAGTATATAAAAGAACACATTTGCTTGAACTTCTGCTGAGTTTATTAATTATCGTAAGTTTTATCATTTTGTCTGCTATTTCTCTTTGGGAAACGATTGCACTTTTCTGTTTTTCAGTAATCTATGGTATTATTTCTTTAGATTTTAAGAAACTAAAATTTGCTGAAGATTATGAGTAAAAGAAATGTATGCAGGAGGAATTATGATTTATATAGTGGCTTTGGCCTTTATAGGCGGTGCAGGATTACTTATCTATATGCTCAAGGAGGCATTCGCGGATAGAATAATATATAAAGAGCTTTCTTTTTCCGAATTCCCGGAAAGCTTCGGAGAAGTAAAGCTTTTTTTTATTTCTGATATTCATAGGCGACAGATTACCGGCAAGCTTATTGGTGAAATCAAAGGGAAAAAACCGGATATAGTGATTATCGGTGGAGATTTAATGGAAAAGGGAGTTCCTTTTGAAAGAGTGAAAAAAAACGTTTTAATGCTAATGGAGGTCGCACCGGTTTATTTTGTATGGGGAAATAATGATTATGAAGTAGACTACCATCAGCTTGATGCCCTTCTTTTAGAATGCGGGGTTAAAATTCTTGATAATACAGCGCTATCCTTTGAATCTCTGAAAGGGGATCGCTTTGTTTTAATTGGAACGGACGATCTAAGCAAGGATAGGGAAAGGCTGGATCTTGCATTGGAAGATGCAGGAACAGGCGGCTTTCGGGTTTTAGTAAGCCATGATCCCAGAATCACTAAAGAAATAAAAAAAGAACATAATATTCATCTTGTGTTGAGCGGTCATACACACGGAGGCCAAATCCATATCTTAGGTTATAGTCCCTATGAAAAGGGGCGGATCAAAGTCCTTCCCGAAACAACGATTCTAATCAGCAATGGATACGGGACGACTGGTGTGCCACTTCGTCTGGGTGCAAAGGCGGAAACTCATTTCATTACTCTTAAGAATGGCTGATCCATAAATGTTACTCAAAACATATACAGAGTTTACACACTAAATTGTAACTTCTATAATTGGAATTGAATGGAGGGCTGAGCATGACTATTGATGAAGGAAAATACAATATTAAGGCTGTTTCAAAAATGCTCGGCATTCAGCCAGGTACTTTAAGAGCATGGGAAAGGCGTTATCAAATTATCGCCCCTAAAAGAAATGAATCAGGTCACAGGCTATATACAGAGGAACATGTAAGAATTTTAAAATGGCTGCTGATGAAGGTTAATCAGGGTTTTTCTATAAGCCAGGCCGTTTCTCTGCTGGAAAACAATGAACTGAATACAGAGCCTATACAGGTGGAAAAGGAAGGAGACAGGTCAAGTATTTTAGCAAATGAGCTACTGGAGTCTCTTCTCCAATTTGATGAACCAAAAGCGCATGATTTGATCAATCAGGCGTTTAGTTTATTTACAATTGATAAAGTGCTTGTTGATATATTGGGTTCATTGCTGGTTAATATCGGCACTCTTTGGGAGGATGGCAAGATTACCAGCGCACATGAGCACTTTGCTTCATCTATTTTAAGATCAAGAATCGGAATGATTCTCCATTCTTTTCCTCATAATTCGGTTTTGCCAAAAGCTATAGCAGTATGCGGTCCCAGTGAAGCACATGAATTAGGCCTTTTGATATTCACACTATTTTTAAGGCGAAAGGGATTCGAAGTGGTTTATCTGGGGACAAGCATTGCAGACGATGATATCCATACAGTAATCAATATTGTAAACCCTAAGTTTTTATTTTTTTCCTGTACCATGAAGGCAAATGTCTCCGAAACTCTGAAACTGTCCGAGAGACTGGTTGCAACCTATGAGTCGCTCAATGTGGGAGTAGGGGGATTCGCTATTGACAGTCTGCCGGAAGAGGAAAAAAAGAAATATAAGGAATTTATACCCGGAAGCTCAAAGAGCGAGTGGGAACGATGGATAAAAGAACATTTAAATTAAGGCTTTTTTCTAAAGGCTGTTCTCCGTGGTTCGCTGAGCATCCTGGAGCGGAAATCAACCTCCCTTAACTACTTGTTTAAAAAGGCGAATTCAGACTAATTTAATGTGGTAAAGCCGGCTCGTATTGCCGGCTAATTTAATTTTTGCCCTCATTTAAAAAGAGACGACTCACAAACTTTTCTGAACTTCATACACTAAACCAAAGAGTTGGTTCAGGGCAGGGGGCTTATTATGCGCTTAGAACGTTTGAATTATAATAAGATCAAAATCTTTCTTACATTAGATGATTTAACAGACAGGGGCCTAACAAAGGAAGATGTCTGGAAAGACTCTTTAAAATGGCATCAGCTATTCCATGAGATGCTTGAGGAAGCAAGTGAAGAATTTGGTGTAGACATTCAAGGGACAGTCGCTGTCGAGATTTTTTCCATGCAGGCCCAAGGAATGGTTATGATTGTCACAATGGAGGAACAGGAGCAGGATGATGAGCTTCTCGACGATGGTTTTATAGAAATGCAAGTAACAGTTGATGGCAGTGAAGACATTCTGTTTGAATTTCAGGATTTTGAGGATGTAATACAAATGGCTAAAAGGCTGAAGCTTGTTCATATTGAGAACGGAAGCCTTTATTCCTATAAAGGAAAATATTTCTATCGTGTTAGCGATATCCACGATGAAGACATCCATAGGGCAGTTGCTATATTGGCTGAGTTTGGAAACCCCTCATTTGCCAGTATCCATCTCATTGAGGAGTATGGCAAAATCATCATAAAAAACAATGCTGCCAAAAAGCTAGTTGAGTTTTTCTTATAAAATAAGAGGGGGAAATATTCCTCCTCTTTCATATTTTAAGGAATTTCTCTTTACTGCTCATGAACCATGCAGAAATTGGGCAAAACAATGGTAAGTTCACGAGCTGCAAAAGCCGCCGAAGAAGAATTGGCCATTGTATATTAAAGAATAAAAATGGATGTTTTCTTTGCCTGTGAGCGGGAAAACAGGTAATAAGAATAAACAGAAAATTCCCTTTAAAATTAGCATTGATAACGGTTTCATAAAAGAATCAAAAAATGCGGAAAAGTGTAGTATTCTTCTTGCATAAATTAAGCAAAGGTGTATACTATTTCATGGAAGCGGACAACTAATGAAAGTGATTTTTCTAGGAGGTTTACAAATGGTAGCCGAGAAAGGTACTGATTCAAATAAAGCTGAAAAACTAGACGTTTTAAAGTCGACGCAAACTGTCATACATAAAGCTTTGGAAAAGTTGGGATATCCAGATGAAGTATATGAGCTTCTAAAAGAGCCAATTCGCATGATGACAGTGAAAATTCCTGTACGGATGGATGACGGAACAGTAAAAGTCTTTACTGGCTACCGGGCCCAGCATAATGATGCTGTAGGTCCTACTAAAGGCGGTATTCGTTTTCACCCGAATGTAACTGAAAAGGAAGTAAAGGCACTGTCTATTTGGATGAGCTTAAAATGCGGAATTGTCGATCTCCCATATGGAGGGGGAAAAGGCGGGATTGTCTGTGATCCGCGGGATATGTCCTTTGGAGAATTAGAACGGTTAAGCCGGGGATATGTACGCGCTATCAGTCAAATTGTAGGTCCAACTAAAGATATTCCGGCACCTGATGTCTTTACAAACTCCCAAATTATGGCGTGGATGATGGATGAATACAGCCGGATTGATGAATTTAACTCTCCTGGCTTCATTACAGGTAAACCTCTTGTACTTGGCGGTTCCCATGGCAGGGAATCTGCAACAGCTAAAGGTGTTACGATATGCATACGTGAAGCTGCAAAGAAAAAGGGCATCAACCTGGAAGGTGCAAGAGTTGTTGTGCAGGGTTTTGGTAATGCGGGCAGCTTCTTGTCAAAATTCATGCATGATGCCGGTGCGAAGGTAGTCGGCATTTCAGATGCATATGGCGGATTGTACGATCCAAATGGTCTTGATATTGACTATCTTCTTGATCGCCGTGACAGCTTTGGTACTGTAACTAAACTCTTTAATGATACAATTACAAATAAAGAGCTGCTGGAACTTGAGTGTGACATTCTCGTTCCTGCCGCTATTGAAAACCAGATAACTGAAGAAAATGCCCATGACATCAGAGCTGGCATCGTTGTAGAAGCTGCAAATGGACCAACTACACTTGAAGCCACTCAAATTCTTACTGAGAGAGGTATATTGCTTGTGCCTGATGTATTGGCATCTGCCGGCGGTGTAACGGTTTCTTATTTTGAATGGGTTCAAAATAATCAGGGCTACTATTGGACAGAAGAAGAAGTGGAAGAAAAGCTAGAGAAGGTAATGGTTAAATCATTCGATAATATCTATCAAACAGCCCAGACGCGCAGAGTGGATATGCGTTTAGCTGCTTACATGGTCGGCGTGCGGAAAATGGCAGAAGCTTCAAGATTCCGCGGCTGGATCTAGAATAGTGTTCTATCTTAAAGTAAATTGATGTAATACATTTGAATAATCATAAAAAATCTCCTATCATAGATTGATGGGAGATTTTTTTAGTAAGACTTTGTTAAAGCTCATGGTTGATTTTGGCACCCTGATGATTGAAGCGGAAACAACAGGTTAACTGAGCTTAGGAAAAAATTTAAATGAGAGCAAGCATTGCTTTCATTTGGTCGTGAACTAAGGAGTGAGAACATCTTGACAATAGACGCTATAATTGTTGGAGGCGGTCCGTGCGGATTGTCAGCAGCCATAGCCCTTCAGGAAATGGGGAAAAATCCGTTAGTCATCGAAAAAGGGAACATTGTAAATGCGATTTACCACTACCCCACACACCAGACTTTTTTCAGCACAAGTGAAAAGCTTGAAATAGGTGGCGTACCATTTATCACAGAAAACTATAAGCCAAAAAGAAATCAGGCGCTTACTTATTACAGAGAAGTTGTGAAAAGAAAAGGAATTAAGATTAACGCCTATGAAAAAGTGGTAGAGATAGCTAAAAAGGGTGAGAACGCTTTTGAAGTTAAAACCGATAAAGGCCAATATGCAGCAAAGTATGTAGTCATTGCTACAGGTTATTATGATCATCCTAATTTTATGGGTGTCCCAGGTGAAGACTTGCCAAAGGTTCACCATTATTTTAAGGAGGCGCACCCTTATTTTGATAAAGACGTCGCTGTTATAGGCGGAAAGAACTCCAGTGTGGATGCTTCAATTGAATTGGTTAAGGCTGAAGCAAGAGTAACAGTCATTTATAGGGGAAAGGAATATTCCCCAAGCATAAAGCCATGGATTTTGCCGGAGTTTGAAGCATTAGTCCGCAATGGTATTATTAAGATGGAATTTAATGCACATGTGAAAGAAATTACTGAAGATCAACTGGTGTACACCAAAGAAAATCACCTATATGAGATAAAAAACGATTTTGTATTTGCGATGACAGGCTATCATCCTGACCATAGCTTTTTAAAAAGTATGGGGATTCAGATTGATGAGGAAACAGGACGACCTCTTTTCGACCCGGATACAATGGAAACAAACATTCAAGGTATCTTTATTGCGGGCGTTATAGCAGCCGGCAATAACGCCAACGAAATCTTTATAGAAAATGGCCGCTTCCATGGAGGGTTAATCGCCCAGGCCATTAATAAAAATGAAAACAAAGCAAAAAAAGGCTGATCCATCTTTGGAAATCAGGTTCGGTTTTCGAGTACAAAAAATAATTAGCAAGCAAATTAGCAGTCCAATTCGCAACTGAATTGGACTGCATCTTTTTTGTTGAATATTAAGGCTTTTTATAAATGTAATGGTATTTTAGCACCATAATTCGCACCTTTCTTAACAGGATGACAAAAGTTAGTGTCAGTGTTCGAATTTGTTTGCTAATTTAATTGGGGATTGAGGTGCTGAAAAATGGTAGGTAGGGTTTTTGATATTCAAGTTAGAAAAGACTCTGTTGTTATTCATTGTTGACTTTTTTGCGGAGGTATAGGAATTCATAGGCGGAGAAATTCCGGTTAATGTGTATAGTAGGGGTACAAGAAGCAGATATAAGCGGATATATTCCGATTAACTTCTATATATATAACTAACTCTAAAGATTAGGTTCATATAAGCGGAAAAACTCCGCTTATTTTGCGAGAAATGTTGGTATTTCCCAAAATAAACGGAGTTTTTCCGTTTATTTTTCAAACTTAGTGAAATCAATACTCTATTATTTTGTTCAACTATAGAGTGCGAGATAATATAAAAAATGCTTGGAGACACAATGTTCCAAGCATTTTTGCTTATCAAATTGCCTGTTAATTTAAGTGTGAATTACCGTTTGAATAGCAAGGTTAGTTCTAATTTTGTACTTCAAAACCGAACTACTTAATCTTTGGAAAATCAGCCTTTTTTATTAGGATATGTTAATGCGAATTTGATTTTGGCACTTGCTGATAAGAGCAAAAATTAATAAAACCAGTTTAACTGAACAGACACGAAACAGGTCATTTTTCCTTCGGCTTAAAGTTGAAAAATCTTTTCAATGCTTTGCTGGCTTTCGAGGCCAATCAAAAGCTTTATCCTCGCTTTTTGTCCGTTAAGGCCATTGGAAAAGATTACGCCCATTTCTTTAAGGTGCTTCCCGCCTCCGTCGTAACCGTAAACATCCTGGGCAATTCCGTTAAAGGATCTGGATACGAGGATAATAGGGATCTTTTTCTCGGTAAGTGCTTTAATACCCTGAATGGTAGCAGGAGGGAGGTTGCCTTGTCCAAGTGCCTCAATGACTACACCGTCAAAGTCCAAATCTCTAATTGCCAAAAGCAAAGAGGAATCCATCCCGGCATGGGCCTTTATAAGAGTAACTCGTTTGGCTACATCTTTTATGGGATAATATTCTTTTTTTGTTGGTGCATGGTGAAATAATACACCACGTTTAGTGACGATGCCTATAGGGCCGTATTGCGGGCTTTGGAATGTTGAAACATTGCTGGTGTGAGTCTTGGTGACATTTTCAGCGGTATGGATTTCGTCATTTAACACCACGAGAACACCCTTGTCTTTAGCTTCTTCACAAACAGCAACTCTGATGGAAGAGATTAGATTATACAGACCATCAGAACCAATTTCGTTGCTGGACCTCATTGCGCCGGTAACGACAATTGGCAGAGCCGTTTTGACAGTTAAATCCAAAAAGTAAGCCGTTTCTTCCAGGGTATCTGTTCCATGTGTAATGACGACTCCGCATATCTCTTCTTTTTCGATGTATCCTTCAATAATCTCTTTTAATTTAAGCATTTCCTTCGGTGTTATATGCGGTGAAGGGAGATGGAATGGCTCTTCAATTAATAATTCGGCCAGTGATAATAGTTCCTTTGTCTTCTCAGTTAAAGGGTTGTAATCGGTTGGCTTTACAGAGCCAGTTACGGAATCCTCGCTCATGGAAATGGTGCCGCCGGTATGTATTACAAGAATCTTTTTCTTCTCCATAATTAATCCCCCGAATAATTGAATTTTTCTTTCTAGCAGCCTGAAATATTAACAGGTAATTCATTGGTATTTCTTTTTCCAAAATTTGAATAATCATTTAAATTCTCACTATATCATGATACGATTAAGAAAACAGATTGAAAAGAGGACAGCTCATGCTGGGAATATTATCTGCGGGCATCGCTCCTGGATTGGCGTTATTAAGCTATTTTTATTTAAAAGATCAATATGAGTCCGAGCCTATCTCAATGGTATTTAAAACCTTTTTGTTTGGTGCTTTGCTCGTGTTCCCCATCATGTTTATCCAATATGTTCTTGAAACGGAAAGTGTGCTTCAATCCAGCCTGCTGGATGCTTTTCTATCTTCCAGCCTTCTAGAGGAATTTTTTAAGTGGTTCATACTATTCTATACGATCTATCAGCATATAACCTTTGATGAGCCTTATGATGGCATTGTATATGGCGCTTCTGTTTCACTTGGCTTTGCCACTGCGGAAAATATCTTTTATCTGCTTGCCCTGGGAGTCGAACATGCAATTGGGAGGGCTCTGCTTCCAGTTTCCAGCCATGCTCTTTTTGGTGTCATCATGGGTTATTATATAGGAAAAGGAAAATTTACGGCAACTGCTACAAAAAAATGGATAGCCCTTTCACTCTTTGTACCCTTCCTGCTTCATGGCATTTACGATTATATCTTAATTTCTCTTGAACATTGGATTTATATCATGTTTCCGTTTATGATCTTCCTTTGGTGGCTTGGTCTAAGAAAGGCTAAGAAAGCAAGGGCACACAGTGTCAATCATATTGATAATCAATTGGACTTTCAGAAAACTCTCCATTCATGATGGAGAGTTTTTTTATCCGCTCTTTTACTGGATAAGTTTTTAAAAACCTGAAGTTATTGAATAAAAAACCAGAGACTACAAAAAATAGGGTCAATGATAAAAGATTGACTTTTGGAGGTTATAATCCATGAAAAAGAACTTTTTGGCAGCAAAGGTTTTACTCATAATCTCCCTTTGTGTCCTGGGAATTCCCATGAGTGGAAGTGTTGATAAAGCAAGCGCATTTTCCAATCAGGTTATCCAGCACGGAGCGGTAGGAGATGATGTGATCGAACTTCAATCCCGCCTGCAGTATTTGGGTTTTTACAATGGAAAGATCGATGGAGTCTTTGGATGGGGGACCTATTGGGCTTTAAGAAACTTCCAGTATGAGTTTGGACTTCCGGTTGACGGGCTTGCAGGCCAGGAAACAAAGAATAAGCTCGTAAAGGCATCACAGTATAATGAACAATATGTTAAAGAACAGATTAATAAAGGCAATAAATTTACCCACTATGGCGGTGTAAATCTGGAACAGCAGAAAAAGCCTGAAGGAGGAACCGCTGCTCCTCAGCAGCAGGAAAAGCCGAAGCAGCCAACAGCTGCAAACATGCCTAACGGTTTTTCAGAAAATGATATTCAGCTTATGGCCAACGCTGTTTATGGAGAGTCAAGGGGGGAACCATATACTGGCCAAGTGGCAGTAGCCGCGGTTATTCTAAACCGTGTAAACAGTGCATCCTTTCCGAACACAGTTTCAGGAGTTATTTTTGAACCTCGTGCTTTCACGGCCGTTGCCGATGGACAAATCTGGCTGACTCCAAATGAAACAGCAAAGGAAGCGGTCCTTGATGCGATCAATGGCTGGGACCCAACAGGAGAGGCTCTTTATTATTTCAATCCTGATACTGCTACAAGCGGATGGATTTGGACTCGTCCGCAGATTAAGCGAATTGGCAAGCACATATTCTGTAAATAGAGGGGTGAAGAACTATGCTTAGAGGAATTCTCATTGGGGTACTAGCGTTGGGTGTCGCCGGTACAGCGTTTTGGGGATATCAGGAACACCGAGAGAAAAATGCAATCCTTATTAATGCTGAAAATAATTATCAAAGAGCATTTCATGACTTAACTTATCAGGTTGATCTTTTACACGATAAAATTGGAACTACTTTGGCGATGAATTCCAGGGCCTCTTTATCACCAGAATTGGCGGAGGTGTGGAGGTTAACTTCTGAAGCCCATTCGGATGTAGGCCAGCTGCCGCTGTCACTTCTTCCATTTAATAAAACAGAGGAGTTTCTGTCCAATATTGGTGATTTCAGCTATCGTACTGCCGTAAGAGATTTAGAAAAGGAACCATTAACCGATAAAGAATATCAAACACTTAAAGAGCTCTATAAACAGTCTGCTGATGTCCAGCAGGATCTTCGAAAAGTCCAGCATATGGTTTTGGAAAAGAATCTTCGCTGGATGGATGTTGAAATGGCACTGGCTTCTAATCAGGAAGCTGCTGACAATACCATTATCGATGGCTTTAAGACCGTGGAAAAAACTGTTGAAGGCTATGGAGAAACAGACTTTGGCCCTGCCTTTGTAAATATGCAGAAAAAGGATGAGAATTTTAAATATTTAAAGGGCAAAGAAATTACGGAAGACCAAGCTGTCCGAATAGCGAAGAAGTACGCTGCCCTTGGAAATAATGTAAATATTAAGGTTACCGAAAACGGTAAAGGTTCAGATTACGGATTTTTCAGTGTGAGCATACAAAATAAAGAAACAAAGGAAGAAGCAGATATGGATATCACTAAAAAAGGAGGATATCCGATTTGGTTAATATTGAACCGGGAAGTCGGGCAGCAAAAGATCAGCTTGAATGAAGCAAGCAACAATGCAATAAAATTCCTTAAGCAAAATGGATTCCAAGATCTTGATTTGTTTGAAAGCGCACAATATGACAATCTTGGGGTGTTTACTTTTGTTTCCAATCAAAATGGTGTAAGAATCTATCCGGATGCAATTCGTGTGAAAGTGGCACTGGACAATGGCAGAATCGCCGCCTTTTCTGCAAATGATTATTTAAAGTCCCATCATCAGCGGGAAATACCTGAACCTGTGATAACCAAGGAAGAGGCAAGAACAAAAATTAATCCACAGGTAAAAATCATGGAAGACAGGCGGGCAGTTATCATGAATGATTTGAATCAGGAGGTTTCCTGTTATGAATTCCTTGGCACGATGGGGGAAGATACCTATAGGATTTATATTAATGCTGAAACAGGACAAGAAGAGAAAGTAGAAAAACTCAAAAATGCTGAACCTGTATACGAGGATGTTGTTTAAAGAAAGCCGAAAGGCTTTCTTTTTTATTTATGGAACCCTTGATAGAAGAGAATGAACGAGACTGTTGTGGGAGGAGCGTGTCAATGTGAAATCCTGCAGTTGAAGCTGATCCAAACGGCTATCAAAGCATCAAGAAAAAATATCTGATTTAAAAATGATGCGGAATGACAGATGTAGGACTTTTTGCTTATTTTCTTATAAAATGCTGTTGCACGAAAGTTTTAAAGCATGTCATAATTAAATGACAAGATTATCCTTTTGAATAGGGAAGTGTAGCAAGCATGTTGAAAATTGGAGAAGCACTAATATTGGAGATTAAATACTCTGAAAAGTCAGAGAAATACAAATGCAAGCTTGTCGAGAGAGAAGGAAATAACCTCTATATCGATTATCCAATAAATCAGGAAACGAAAAAGACCGCTTTTCTGCTAGACGGAACTCAGCTAAGAGCAACATTTGTTGCAGCTGATGGCTCTGTTTACTTTTTTGAAAGCGAAGTCCTCGGGAGGGTAAAACTTAAAATCCCTATGATGATCATTTCTTATCCAGGGAATGAACATTTAATGAAGGTTCAGCGCCGCCAGTTTGTCAGGATTGAAACGTCAGTTGATGTGGCAGTCCACCCTGTTAGAGACGAATGTGCACCGTTTGTGTCTGTTACAGATGATATCAGCGCAGGAGGGGCAGCAATTATTGCAGACAAATCCTGTTCGTTAAAAGCGAATATGCAATTACATACTTATTTTGTTTTACCTATGCAAAATGGGGAATCTCATTATTTGAAACTGAGAAGCAAAGTAATAAGAATTTCGGAAAGAAGTAATGGAAAGTCCATTATTTCTGTTCAGTTTATGGAGATTAGCCCGCAAGACCGACAATTGCTGCTTCGTTTTTGTTTTGACAGACAATTGGCCATGAAGAAAAAAGGTCTCGAAATTTAAAGGGACGGGGATATTTTTAATGTGCAGCTCTCATAATAGATAAAGAAGTCAAATGGCTTAGACTTATTTTAAACTATGGAGAGATGTGGATGATGAAAGCGGTCGAGAGGATTCTTCTAAAATTAATCATCGTGCAGTTTGTTTTTTTGCTGATGACTCAATTATTCTTTCATCATATGAATGCATTTCCTGAATTAAAGCAGCTGACACAATATGAGGGTGTTACAGACCAGAACTTCACTGAGCTGCTGGAAACGTTCAAGGAAAAATACTAGCAGGCAGCCGCCTGCTTATTTTTTATTTTGGCTGTTTTCGCAAAGTTCGTTGCTTACAAACTATTTTTAATTACTGAGTTGATTGGAGNNNGGAGCGGAAATCAACGGGCAATCTTTAGAGTCCAAAAACAACAATCTATACGAAAAGAGCCTTTGTTTTAGACAATGTTAAAGCCATTGCTAATTTAAGCACTCTGTAGATTGGAATTGGAAGGCACAGGATCCTCGGATGCAATCGTACCTTGGCTCCAATCAACCAATCTTATTTATCAATGTTTTTTACAGATTTAATTAAAAACAACAATCTTTCAGAAAAACAGATTTAAGAAAAGAGCCATGGTAAAAAAGCTGTATAATATAACCTGAATACCACTTATTATGTTAAAATAAAGCTGAAGGAACCTGGCCTGAAAGAACATGGTCAGGCAGTACAGGAGGAACTATGAACAGACAAATATCGATCGCAATAGATGGGCCTGCTGCTGCTGGCAAAAGTACAGTAGCCAAGATTGTAGCAGAGAAATTATCATACATATACATTGATACTGGAGCCATGTATCGGGCCCTGACATATAAAGCCATTCAACAGCATGCGAGACTTGAAGACGAAGCAGCATTGATTGAAATACTGAACAGTACCACTATTGATTTGCAGCCCGGCACAGAAGGGCAATTAATTTATTTGGATGGTCAGGATGTGACCAATGAAATCAGGTCATCGGAAGTTACAAATTCTGTTTCAATTGTTTCAATGCACAAGCTTGTAAGAGAGGAAATGGTAATAAGACAGCAAAGCTTCGCACAAAATGGAGGAGTAGTAATGGACGGCCGGGATATCGGTACACATGTCCTGCCCGGAGCGGAAGTAAAAGTATTCCTTTTGGCTTCAGTCGATGAAAGAGCGATTCGCCGCCATACTGAGAATGTCCAAAAGGGTTTTCCATCGGACCTTGAAAAGCTAAAGGAAGAAATTTCTCTGAGGGATAAGCTAGATTCAGAGCGCGAAGTTGCTCCATTAAAAAAAGCTGAAGATGCTGTAGAAATTGATACGACCTCATTATCAATTGAGCAGGTAGTAGAAAAAATAATGGACCTGGCCAATGAAAGGATCGAATCAAAGTGAACCTCTATTCTTTTGCCAAAGCAGTTGTTTATGGTGCTTTAAAACCAGTTTACAGATTCGAAGTGATTGGCAGGGAAAACTTTCCATCTGATGGCGGCGTGCTGCTATGTTCCAACCATATTGATAATCTGGATCCCCCGGTAGTAGGCATTAATGCTCCGCGGCCTGTGCACTTTATGGCCAAAGAAGAGCTTTTTAATGTGCCTGTTCTTGGGAAAATTTTCCCTCATCTAAATGCTTTTCCAGTCAAAAGGGGAATGAGTGACAGGGAAGCTCTAAGAAAAGGTCTTGGAATCTTAAAAGAAGGAAAGGTTTTAGGGCTATTTCCAGAGGGTACTAGAAGCAAGACAGGTCAATTGGGGAAGGGGCTTGCCGGTGCTGGATTCTTTGCTTTAAGATCTGAAGCGCATGTTATGCCATGTGCCATCATTGGCCCTTATAAGGCCTTTTCCAAGCTTAAAGTAGTTTATGGTAAGCCAATTGAGATGAAGGAACTTCGGGAACGGAAGGCTTCAGCGGAAGAAACGACCGAATTCATTATGGAAGAAATCCGTAAGTTAATTGAGGAGAATTCTTAAACCTTCTTGCTTGACAAAAAACTTCTTTTGTAAGAAGTTAGTAAAAAGGCATTTTTTAAAAAGGCGAGAATATTCGAAAAATAAAGAGGCTGTCCTTTGCTGACAATACTCAAATTAGGGCAGAAAAGAGACATTCAACACGGTTGAAAAATAGCCTGCATTAAAACGCCATTCGAGTATTTCTGCTGCTGACACAGGGTTCTTGCCTGGATGGCAGGCAGTTGAATACAGATAAAAATTTGAAAGCAGCCATTGGATTAAGGAGGAATACATATGTCAGAGGAAATGAACCAAGTAGAAGTCAAAAATTTTGAGGTTGGTGACAAGGTAAAAGGCCAAGTTACCAAAGTAGAAGAAAAGCAAGTCATTATTGACATTGCTGACAGCAAGCTGGATGGTATTATTCCGATCAGTGAGCTTTCAAGCCTTCATATTGAAAAAGCAAGTGATGCTGTTTCTGAAGGGGAAGAGCTTGAGCTTGAAGTGTTAAAAGTGGAGGAAGAAGCACTTATTCTTTCTAAACGAAAAGTAGATGCAGAAAAGTCATGGGAAACACTTGAGAGGAAATTCAATGAGGGCGAAGTCTTTGAGGCAGAAATCAAAGACGTTGTAAAAGGCGGATTAGTTGTAGACTTGGGTGTTCGCGGATTTGTTCCTGCTTCCCTTGTAGAAGCTCATTTTGTTGAAGACTTTACTGATTATAAAGGCAAAACAATGACGTTTAAAATTGTGGAGCTGGATAAAGAGAAGAATCGGCTGATTCTTTCCCACCGAGCTGTTATCGAGGAGGAAAAAGGCAAGCAAAAGCATCAAGTGCTTGAATCTCTTCAGGCAGGGCAGGTACTGGATGGAACAGTACAAAGAATCACAGACTTTGGCGCGTTCGTAGATATTGGCGGAATCGATGGCCTTGTTCATATTTCCCAGCTATCCTATGAACATGTGGAAAAACCTTCCGATGTTGTAGAAGAAGGACAAAAGGTTAAAGTAAAAGTATTAAGCGTGGATCGCGATAATGAGCGCATTTCATTATCCATTAAGGAAACGCTGCCAGGACCTTGGGATGATATCAGTGAAAAGGCACCTAAAGGAAGTACGCTTGATGGGACTGTTAAGAGACTTGTTTCATACGGAGCATTTGTTGAAGTGTTCCCTGGAGTAGAGGGCCTTGTCCATATTTCTCAAATTGCGCATAAGCATATTGGCACTCCTCACGAAGTATTGAGCGAAGGACAGGAAGTAAAAGTAAAGGTTCTTGATGTGAACGAACAGGACCAGCGCCTGTCATTGAGCATCAAAGATCTTCTTGAAAAAGAACAGGAAGAAGTGACTGACTATGAACTTCCTGAAGAAAATAAAGGCTTCTCGCTTGGTGATATGATTGGCGACCAGCTAAAGAATTTAAAAAAGTAATGGTGATAAACTGTGTCTAGATCAAAAAGAAAATGGGACCATATTCAGCATGCCTTGGCAACAGGACAGAAAAGTCTTACAGGTTTTGAGGATATAGCATTTATCCACCAAAGTCTTCCTGATGCTTTTCTCGATCATGCTGATTTAGGCACTTCAATTGGCGAACTTTCATTAAGTTCGCCAATTTTTATAAATGCGATGACAGGCGGCGGTGGAGATAGAACAATCCAAATAAACCGGGACCTTGCATCTGCTGCCAGAACAACAGGCCTTGCAATGGCAGTAGGGTCACAAATGTCAGCCCTGAAAGATCCAAATGAGATTGAATCATATAGGGTAGTCAGGAAAGAAAATCCAAAAGGGATCATCTTCGGCAATTTAGGCAGTGAAGCCACAATGGATCAGGCAAAAGCAGCTGTTGATATGATAGAAGCAAGCGCATTGCAAATCCATTTAAATGTTGTTCAAGAATTGACCATGCCAGAAGGAGATAGGGATTTTCGGGGAGCGTTAAAAAGGATTGAAAAAATAGTTTTGCATTCTGAAGTCCCCGTTGTAGTCAAGGAAGTAGGCTTTGGAATGAATAAAGAAACTTTGTCAATGCTGGCATCCATAGGCGTTTCAGCTGTTGACGTAGGAGGATATGGGGGTACAAATTTCTCGCGCATTGAAAACGCGAGAAGAGAAAGACTCTTAAGTTTCTTTGATGAATGGGGAATTCCCACCGCAGTATCAATTGCAGAAGCTGCCTCACAGGAAGATGATATCGCAGTTATTGCTTCTGGAGGGATTCAAACAAGCATTGAAATAGCCAAAGCCCTTGCGCTCGGTGCCGAAGCTGCGGGTATGGCCGGATATTTCTTAAAGATTCTTATTAAAGAAGGACTTGAATCACTGGTAGAAGAAATTAACATCATACATAATGAATTAAAAATGATTATGACTGCACTTGGTGCGTCAACTATCAGGCAGCTGCAGCAGGCTCCCTTAATCATATCGGGAAGGACCCACCACTGGTTAAATGAACGGAGCATTAATACAAAAGCATTCAGCCAGAGGATAATTCAAAAGTAAAGCTCTCGTCAAAGACGGGAGCTTTTTTCTGTCTAAAAATAAATCTTAGCTGTATTTTGAATCATTTAAGGATCTTGCTTCTTCAGGACTCTGCAGTTTTGAAGCACCCGGGTAATGAAGCGCCTGATCGCGATCTGATTCCACTCTTCTGCTTTCCTTCAATTTTCTTTCCTGGCGGTCTTTGCCCATAGTTACACACCTCCCTCTTCTTAAGATGAAGTCAGCTTTAAAGATTTATACAGAAGAAAAGCATTCCTCATAGGAACCCATGAAACCTTTTCAACTGGGAGGGTTAAAGTACATAGCAAAACGCCATAATGGAAATGATAGGAGGAAGAGGATGGAAGGTATAATTTTTTATTGGGTTTCCTGGATGTTTTGGATTATGGCGACTTTCTTTCTGGATCGAAAAAATAAGGATAGGACAATATTTTCGGCCTGGCTTCTGCTGTTAATCATTCTATCACCTTTTACTTTTAAAGTTTTTAGTGTGGAAACAAGCACTGCTGCTGTTTTTTTAATGGGGACTTTATACATAATGGCATGCAGGCTGGAGAGATTAAAAAGAGTTTATTTCCTTTTTTGCACTTTTATCATGATGATGGCATATGTGAGCTTTCACTTATTTGAATTATTTGATCCTGTTTGGGTAATTTTTTCTCGGAAGTGGATGCTTGCATTTCTACTCGTTTATTTGGCTGCCCTCCTACAGAAAAAAAGGGTACTGCGCATGCCTTTAATACTGCTTGGGGGAATCCAGGGAGAGGTTTTGTATGCGCTTATTCTTAGGCAATATTCCTTCCCTTATATAATCGGTTCCTTGGCATTCCTTGATATTATGGTACTTTCCGCTTCAATTATTGCTGCTTGGAGTGTGATGCAGTGGACGGCTTCTTATTTTGAGACCAACTTCAAACATTTTGAAAGGGAGAAACAAAAATTATCATGAGCGAATATACATACCCAATACTTTTTGGACTTGCAGTAGGTACCTTGACTCGTGTTTATATGCTAAGAACAGACTACCGGCAATACCCCACCTATTTGCATGGAAAAATCATACACGTGGCTTTGGGGTTTATTGCTGCCGGACTAGGTACTGTTGCCATTCCTTCCATAATGGAAGAACAATTTACCGCAGTAACTTTTCTGACGCTGGCTGCCTCCCAATTCAGGGAAGTAAGAAATATGGAAAGAAATACATTGACTGAATTGGATGGCTATGAATTGGTGCCAAGAGGGAAAACGTATATAGAGGGCATAGCAATTGCTTTTGAAAGCAGAAATTATCTTGTTATTTTCACCTCCTTAGTTTGCACGCTTGGTTATCTGCTTTTTAATATTTTGGGCGGACTTGCAGCAGCTATAATAGCCATCGTTATTTCGAATATGCTTATGTCAGGAGGAAGGCTAAAGGATATTGTAGATGTGGAATATGTTGAGCCTCGTTTTGATGGTGCAGGTTTGTATGTGGATAACATTTATATCATGAATATCGGACTCCCTGAAAGACAGGAGGAAGTATTGAGATATGGGATGGGATTCATTTTAAAGCCCCAAAATTTTAATGCCAGGTCAACCATAGCTAATCTTGGGCAAAGACAGGCCATTTTGCATGATGTTTCAACAGCATTGGGAGTTTATCGTGATTCCGGAACCCCTGCTCTTGTACCACTGGCGAAAAGAGACCTCGATGATGGGCGTGTAGGAGTTTTTGTATTGCCGCAGGAGAAGAATGTCGGGAAAGCTTTAAAAATTATCGGTGCAGTTCCAACACTTGAAAACGCAATAAGGATGCCTTCTGAGCGGCAAACGAATGGGAAAGGAAGTTGAGGGAAATGGTACTTGAAAAGTATATACTTGCTGTTATTACAACCAATCCTTCCAAAGTACCTTCAGGAGCTGCTGTTTTTCATTGTGAAGATAAAAAGGAAATGGAGATCATAGCAGCCAATCTTGAAGCCATACTTGATGGAATCGCCCATGCTTTAACAGAAGAATTATACGTTATTGTAAAGCATTGAGGCGGTTTCCAAGTTTTTCATTGCTAGGAAGGTTTCTCTTTGTTAAAATATCTAAGTTAGACCCTTCTATCTTCGAGAAGGGTTTATTTTATAAATGTATAGCGAAATAGATGAACTTGTCAGGAAAGTTTAAAGCTTATGGTGGACAGCCATCTGAACGCTTAGCTTAGTAAAGGAATAGACATTTCTAGAACAGAAGCTGCGTTAAAGCTACTTGCTGATTTTAGCACTCTGTTGATTGGAGCGGCAATCAACAGGCAAGTTTAACGAGCTAAAAAATAGGATGTTGAAGCATATTAAGAATAAAGAATTGAAAGGGTGATGTTCATGGCAAAACCGGTTGTGGCTATTGTCGGGCGTCCAAACGTTGGAAAATCAACGATATTTAACAGAATTGTAGGAGAACGGATATCGATTGTCGAAGATATTCCTGGAGTAACACGGGATCGTATTTATAGTTCAGCAGAGTGGCTGACACATGACTTTAATATTATCGACACAGGCGGAATTGATATTGGTGATGAACCGTTTCTGGAACAAATTAGGCTTCAGGCTGAGATTGCTATAGATGAAGCAGATGTGATCATTTTTCTTGTAAATGGGAGAGAAGGAGTTACAGCTGCAGACGAAGAGGTTGCAAAAATTTTATATAAAGCCAAAAAACCTGTTGTGCTGGGCGTAAATAAAATTGATAATCCTGAAATGAGAGATCTTATCTATGATTTTTATGCTCTTGGATTCGGGGAACCATTCCCTATTTCAGGGTCGCACGGACTTGGGCTTGGCGACTTGCTGGATGAAGCAGCCAAACACTTTCCGAAACATGGACAGGGTGAATATGGTGAGGAAGTAATTAAGTTTTCATTAATCGGCCGTCCAAATGTCGGTAAATCTTCTTTAGTAAATGCCATCCTTGGGGAAGAACGGGTTATTGTCAGCAACATTGCTGGAACCACTAGGGATGCAATTGACTCCCAGTTGAAGGTTGATGGCCAGGAATATGTCATTATCGATACTGCTGGAATGCGTAAAAAAGGAAAAGTTTATGAAACAACAGAAAAATATAGTGTTTTACGGGCATTGCGGGCAATTGAGCGTTCAGATGTAGTCCTTGTAGTGATTGATGGAGAAGAAGGCATTATTGAACAGGATAAGCGTATAGCAGGGTATGCGCACGAAGCAGGAAGAGCTGTTGTTATCGTAGTAAACAAATGGGATGCTGTTGAAAAAGATGAGAAAACAATGAAAGCTTTTGAACAAAATATTCGAGATCATTTTCAATTCCTTGACTATGCTCCAATTGTGTTCCTATCTGCAAAAACGAAGAAGCGCATTCATACGCTTATCCCAATGATTAATACAGCCAGTGAAAATCATGCTCTTCGTGTTGAGACAAGCGTGCTGAATGATGTCATCATGGATGCTGTAGCCATGAATCCAACACCTACAGATAAGGGAAAACGCCTAAGAATTTACTACACCACACAGGTAGCCGTGAAACCGCCAACTTTTGTAGTATTTGTAAATGATCCTGAGCTTCTTCATTTCTCTTATGAACGTTTTCTTGAAAACAGAATAAGAGACGCTTTTGGCTTTGAAGGCACACCTATTAAGATATTTGCAAGGGAAAGAAAATAGCAGGGAAGCAAAAGTCTTTGTAAAACGTGAAGCTTAACATTAAGGAGTATATCGATACCTGGTATAGGATTATACTCCGTATTGCTGACTGACCTGGATGGTGTTTTGAAACATCCAAATAAATTAAAAGGCAGTGATCAAATGGAGCGGAATAGAGAAAGTGTTGCAGTTGTAGGAGCGGGCAGCTGGGGAACAGCTTTGGCTATGGTACTGGCCGATAATGGGCATGATGTTAGGCTCTGGGGCCATAATCCCGAACAAATTGAAGAAATCAATACGCAGCATACCAATACAAAATATTTGTCAGAAATTCATCTGCCGGAGGATATAAGAGGCTATGCATCACTTGAAGATGCTTTGTCAGGAACAGAAATCATCATTTTGGCTGTACCGACAAAAGCGATTCGGGAAGTTCTCGGGAAAATTAAAGAAATCAGAACTGAGCCTATCACAATTGTGCATGTCAGCAAGGGAATTGAGCCAGACTCCCTTCTCCGGATTTCCGAAATGATTGAGGAAGAAATGCCCGAAAATCTTCTGGATAGTGTTGTAGTGCTTTCAGGTCCAAGTCATGCTGAAGAAGTAAGTCTGCGGCATCCAACTACAGTTACAGTTTCTTCAAAAAATATGAAAGCTGCCGAGCAAATTCAGGACTTGTTTATTAATAACAATTTTAGAGTATACACAAACCCGGATATCATTGGAGTGGAAATTGGCGGTGCACTTAAAAACATTATTGCGCTTGCTGCAGGAATTACAGATGGTTTGGGATATGGCGACAATGCAAAGGCTGCCTTAATAACAAGAGGCCTTGCAGAGATTGCCCGCCTTGGCATGAAGATGGGGGCCAGTCCGCTTACCTTCTCCGGCTTGGCTGGTATAGGAGACCTGATTGTAACATGTACCTCGGTCCATTCGCGCAATTGGAGAGCTGGCAATCTTCTTGGAAAAGGTCATAACCTTCAGGAAGTCCTGGATAATATGGGCATGGTTGTAGAAGGAGTAAGAACAACGAAAGCAGCCCATCAGCTTGCTAAAAAATATGATGTGAAAATGCCAATTACAAATGTTCTTTACGATGTCCTTTTTAATAATGTTAATGCCAAGGATGCAGTTGATCTGTTGATGGGACGAGGAAAAACACACGAAATGGAAGACCTTGCAAATGTCCTGGAGGATCAAACAGGAAGTAAAAAACAGGAAAATATTTAATAATTGAAAAATATAGGCATTAGATGATGCGAGATGGCAGGTTCCTGCATACAATGCAACGAAGCAAACTAGTGAAATGAACAGGGTGTTGGGTTATTTAGTCAACTGGCTGAGGTAAAGAATTGCCCCTTCTTTACCTCAGTTTTTTTATGCCTGAATACTTTGATGAGGAAAAGCTTTTAGATTTTTCCTCCTGTTATGTTATAATACTTTTCGGAAAAGGGAGTTGATTAAATGTCACCGGCTTTAATGAAAATGTGGGTATCACTGGCTTCTATGGGATTTATGTTCCTATCTATAATTCTGATTTATCTTAGCCGCTTTAAATTGAAAGCTGGGATACTGAAGGTTATTACGGCAACTATTGCTTATATTTTGATGATCATAAGCGGAATTATTATTGTACTTGTCGTGTTCAGCGGCCCGACGAGCAGCTAGCTATATTACATAAAGGGTTGATTAGATGAAAAAAGCATTTAACACGTTCTTGCTTCTTTTGCTTACAGGAATGGCCCTGACTGGCTGTATGTATCCTGAAGAGAAGCGATCCCAAAATCAGATAGCCTATAAGGACCAATTGCAGTCTGTCCAATCGGCTATAGAACAGTACAAAGAAGATAATGGCGGCCTTCTTCCGATTAAGACGAAGGATCAAACAACCCCAATTTATCAAAAGTATCCGATTGATTTTAAAAAGATTGCGCCTCAATATATGGCTGAGCCTCCTGGAAATGCATTTGAGTCAGGAGGCGTATTCCAATATGTGCTTGTTGATGCTGAAACGGAACCGAAAGTGAAAATATTCGATTTGAGGGTTGCAGAAACAATCAGGGATATAAACCTGAGAATTAAAGCACATGGGTTCCCGCCTTACAAAGAACAAATTGCTGAAAATGTATTTACAATGGACTATAAAAAGTTAGGATTTAAAGAAGAGCCGAAAGCGCTTAGCCCATATAGCGGGCAAAACCTTCCGTTTGTTGTCACCGGTAATGCTGAAGTATATGTTGATTATAGGATTGATCTGTATCAGGCGCTGAAGGAAAAGGAAGGCAAGTATAAGCCTGGAGATGATATCAGGGATATTCTTGTTGAAGATTCTGCTTTTGTTCCCGCCTATTCATTGCCTTATACAATAGATGCTGACACAAATGAACCAATCTTTTTGGTGAAATAGTCATAACCTTTCTTCTGCAAAATATATTGTAGGAGAAGGGTTTTTTTATTATCTTTTCATAATTGCACTCTTCAACCTGACCAATAGCATAAAGAAAAAGAAATAAAGCGTAAAGGGAGTTATTAAATTTAGAAAAGGAAATTTGGGATGGCTGGCTGTCCATTCCAGATCGCCTGAAGGCTGGGGATTTCTTGCATGCCTGCGGGTGCGCTGCACTTTCCTGATAAGGGGGTAAAAATTTTAAAAAACTGTCATAACAATGTAGGACAACATCATACACATATAATGTCCAAACATAATAGATAGGATAATATTATCCCACTAACTCTATGATTCGGGAGGGGATCACTTGGAAAAGGTTGATATTTTTAAAGATATTGCCGAAAGAACTGGCGGCGATATATATTTTGGAGTAGTTGGCGCAGTTCGCACCGGCAAATCCACATTTATAAAGAAATTTATGGAGCTTGTTGTATTGCCGAATATGGACAATGAAGCAGACCGTGCTCGCACACAGGATGAACTTCCGCAAAGCGCTGCCGGCAAAACGATTATGACCACAGAACCAAAATTCGTGCCTAACCAGGCTGCTACGGTCCATGTGGCAGAAGGATTGGATGTAAACATAAGACTGGTTGACTGTGTAGGCTATACAGTCCCCGGCGCTAAGGGATATGAAGATGAAAATGGCCCAAGAATGATCAATACACCTTGGTATGAAGAGCCGATCCCTTTCCATGAAGCTGCAGAAATAGGTACGAGAAAAGTTATTCAGGAGCACTCAACTATCGGCGTTGTGATTACGACTGATGGAACGATTGGCGAGATCCCTCGTGCCAATTATCTGGAGGCAGAAGAAAGGGTTATTGAGGAACTGAAGGAAGTCGGCAAACCGTTTATCATGATCATCAATAGCGTGCAGCCTCACCATCCGAATACAGATGCGCTTAGAAATGAACTTTCCGAGAAGTATGATATTCCTGTCCTTGCCATGAGTGTTGAGGGCATGAGGGAATCGGATGTTATGAATGTAATGCGTGAAGCTCTATATGAATTCCCAGTGCTTGAAGTCAATGTAAATCTTCCAAGCTGGGTGATGGTGCTGCATGAGGATCACTGGCTTCGTGAAAGCTATCAGGAAGCAGTGAAAGAAACCGTAAAAGACATTAAGAGGCTTAGAGATGTAGACCGTGTGGTCCATCAATTCAGCGAGTTTGAGTTTATTGACCGTGCAGGACTTGCTGGCATTGAGATGGGGCAAGGTGTAGCAGAAATAGACTTGTATGCCCCGGATGACCTTTATGATGAAGTACTAAAAGAAATTGTCGGAGTGGAAATCCGCGGAAAAGACCATCTGCTTGAACTGATGCAGGAATTTGCCCATGCAAAAGCAGAGTATGACCAAATTTCCGATGCATTAAGAATGGTGAAGCAAACAGGCTACGGCATTGCTGCTCCTTCGCTCGCTGATATGAGCCTTGATGAACCAGAGATTACACGCCATGGATCACGCTTCGGAGTAAGGCTTAAAGCTGTAGCGCCATCTATTCATATGATAAAAGTAGATGTAGAATCTGAATTCTCTCCTATCATTGGAACAGAAAAGCAAAGTGAAGAACTCGTCCGTTACCTTATGCAGGACTTTGAAGACGATCCACTTTCAATCTGGAACTCCGATATCTTCGGCCGCAGCCTGAGCTCAATTGTGAGGGAAGGCATCCAGGCAAAGCTGTCCCTAATGCCTGAGAATGCAAGATATAAGCTTAAAGAAACTTTGGAAAGAATTATCAACGAAGGCTCTGGCGGATTAATAGCGATTATTCTTTAACTTGAAGGCTCCGTTTGGAGTCTTTTTTTATTATGACTGTGCTAAAGCTCAAGAGGAAAGTTATCAAAGGGGTTATTGGGGATATTAGGTTGTGAACACGCTATTTGTCTATATATCGCCGTGTTGATTGGAGCGGAAGGTGCGAGACTCCTGCGGGAGAAGCGAGTCAAAGGGAGACCCCGCAGGTGCGAATGCACCGAGGAGGCTCCCGGACCGCCCGCGGAAAGCGAGCGCCTGCAGCGGAAATCAACACCCAATTCAACAGAGGGATTTTAAAAAATTATTACGATGAAAAAGTAATCCTTCTTCAGGAGATAGGTATTTAAATGTTTATAACAGCCACTTTCGGGTAAGAAATAAAGGTCAACTTATTACAAATATGTTGCAAAGAAGAAAAGATTCCCATTAAATCATGAAATATTCTTGATAAGAGTAAATGATTGTGATAATCTTTTAACAGAATTACCGTTGTGGTGGCCAAAACCCTTATTATTAAAGGATTTTTGATAATTTATGGATTGAAATTTTTCCTTTCATAATTTATTATTAGGCTTGTTAAACAAAAACACGCCATAACGTATAGAATTCAGTAATTTTGTTTACAAATGTATGTAAGGAATCTTATTTTACTGGGTTTTATCGATATTTGGGAGGAGGTGAAAGGCATGAACAAGACAGAACTAATTAACGCAGTTGCTGAAGCTGGCGAACTTTCTAAAAAAGACGCAACTAAAGCAGTTGATGCTGTTTTCGATACAATCTTAGATGCTTTGAAAAATGGTGATAAGGTACAACTAATCGGTTTTGGAAACTTCGAGGTTCGCGAGCGTGCTGCCCGTAAAGGACGCAACCCGCAAACTGGCGAAGAAATCGAAATCGCTGCAAGCAAAGTTCCTGCTTTCAAACCAGGCAAAGCGCTTAAAGATGCAGTTAAGTAATGTACATAAAAGTGCTTAAAGCTTATGCTTGAGCTAAAAACCGCGATTCGTTCGCGGTTTTTTCTATTTTTTAGGGTCTGTTATAGCTCATTGTTGATAGGAGGAAGGAGCAATTTCCTGCCAGAATGCATTTGCGTTTTCTTCGTGCGTCTTCATTCGGGGATGTTTAATCAACTTCCCGCGAGAGAAGCGGGTCAAAGGGAGCCCTCGCAGGAGCAAAGCAACGAGGAGCGTCGGGACCGCGGACCCCCCGCGGAAATGGAGTGCCTGGAGCGGAAATCAACAGGCAAATATAACAGGGCCTTAAAATAAAATAATCACTGCCTATGCTCTATGCAAATACAGATTCAGCTTTGCGCAGAACAAATGGGTTATGCTAATATGAACATATTATTACACACAGTGTTATAGCATAGGAGGAAGCAATTATGGCAGACGTAAATCGTGCCCAGATAGAAGATGCGGTACGTTTAATATTAGAAGCAATCGGTGAAGACCCAAATCGGGAAGGGCTCCTTGATACACCGAAACGTGTAGCAAAAATGTATGAAGAAGTTTTTATGGGATTAAACCAGGATCCTAAAGAATATTTTGAGACAGTATTTGGCGAAGATCACGAAGAGCTTGTCTTGGTCAAGGATATTCCTTTCTATTCCATGTGCGAACATCACCTTGTGCCATTTTTTGGTGTCGCCCATGTCGCCTATATTCCAAGGAACGGAAGGGTAACGGGATTAAGTAAGCTTGCCAGGGCTGTAGAGGCAGTAGCAAAAAGGCCGCAGCTTCAAGAACGCATTACATCCACAGTTGCTAACTCCATTCTCGAGAAGCTTGAGCCGCATGGTGTAATGGTCGTTGTCGAAGCGGAACATATGTGCATGACAATGCGTGGAGTTAAAAAGCCTGGTTCCAAAACAGTTACTTCAGCTGTAAGAGGTGTGTTTGCGAATGATGCAAGAGCAAGGGCAGAAGTGCTATCATTAATCAAACAATAATCTTGGCAGCGAGAATATAAAATATGCATTCTTATTTTTACAGAAAGAATAAATTTGGAAAGGCTGAAAGATAAAAACTTTTGGCCTTTTTTAGTAAAAAATTATACTTGCCAAAATATATAGTAAAGGAAGTTATAAATGGAAAAGAAAAGTCCGGCGGGCAATGATTATATAGTGATTAAAGCAAAAGAAGATGGTGTAAATGTTATTGGTTTAACACGGGGATCTGATACAAGGTTCCATCATTCGGAAAAGCTGGATCAGGGGGAAGTTATGATTGCCCAATTTACAGAACACACATCGGCTATAAAGGTGCGGGGAAACGCGAGGATCATGACCTGTTATGGTGAACTTGAAAGCGATGCGAAAAAATAAATTCGTATGGTAAAAACGGACATAATTGTTTTTCAAGATAATGTCCTGACATGTTTCTGTAATTTATGATATAATTGTCTCTGCTTAATTAATAATGCAGATGATAACAAGATAGCAGTAAAAAGGGCTTTTTTTATGCCTGATGTATATATATTTCATAGTAAACAATGAATAGGTCAAAAATAGACTATATAATCTCAAAGATAAATGTGTTTAACAATTTTGATAAAGCTTCTCCTGTCTTTTCCCTTTAGATTTACATGCTCAGGGAGCAAGGAGGCTGCTGCGGGAAATAGAAAACTTAGGGGAAACAAGGGTGATTACATGCATGACGTGAAGATTAAATTGGCAGATATCAAAGAACAGATTGAGAAAAAGGTACACCACCCTTATCTGCTCAGATATATTGATTCCCCCGTTATAGACGAAGATAAGCTTCTGCTCTTAATCTCTATCCTGGATGAAATAAAACTTTCAGAAACAAAGGCAGAGCAATATGCAGTAACGGCTATGCTTATCCAGATCGCCCTTGATACCCATGAACTTGTAATGAACGATGAGTCTGAAGGCGAAGACTTTAAACACAGACAGCTTACTGTCCTTGCAGGCGTATATTACAGCGGCTTATATTATAAAATTCTTGCCGCACTTGATGATATCAGCATGATTCGTGCACTGGCTGATGGGATTAAAGATGTGAATGAGCATAAAATATCCCTTTACCAGAAAGCCCCTGATGCAGTTGATCACTTAATGAATTCCGTTAAGAAGATTGAGGCTGCCCTATTCGAAAAGCTGACCGATGCTTATTCCAAGACAGATTGGAAAGAAGTTGCCTCCAATCTTCTATTTATTAAACGGTTAATTGCCGAGAAAGAGCAATTTATTAACAACGGCACTTCAATTGTTTTTGAAGCGCTGAAAAAGCTGACATTCCCAAAAGTGAAAGAGATGTCTGCTGAACAGCAAAACTATCTGCTTCTGATTTGTGACAGATATATTGACTTTTCCAGAAATCTGGTTGATCAATATCTGATAAAAATCCCTTTTGTAAACGAATTGTTAGAACAGCGTATTCATTTCATTTTTAATCATAGTCAGTCTGTGGCTAAAACTTTTGTGGAAGAAGGGTAAGGTATGCAGCAATCAAAAGAAGAGCGAGTTCATAGTGTTTTTGAAAAGATTTATGGCAACTACGATAAAATGAATTCAGTTATTAGTTTTCAGCAGCATCTCAGATGGCGCAAGGATACCATGAAAAAAATGAATGTCCAAAAAGGATCGAAAGCCCTCGATGTTTGCTGTGGCACAGCTGATTGGTCCATTGCACTTGCTGAAGCTGTTGGCGGCAATGGTCAAGTAGTCGGGCTTGATTTTAGCAAAAACATGCTGAAAATTGGTGAGGAAAAAATTAAAGAACGGAAGCTTGAACAAGTTGAACTTGTTCATGGAAATGCCATGGATCTGCCTTTTCCCGATAATTCATTTGATTATGTGACAATCGGCTTCGGGCTAAGGAATGTCCCCGACTACATGCAGGTATTAAAAGAAATGCACCGTGTTGTAAAACCTGGCGGAATAGCAGTGTGTCTGGAAACCTCACAGCCCACTATGCTCGGTTATAAACAAGCCTATTATTTCTACTTCCGTTTTATTATGCCGATGTTCGGCAAACTTTTTGCCAAAAGCTTTAATGAATATTCTTGGCTGCAGGAATCTGCAAGAGATTTCCCTGGAATGAGAGAATTGGCGGAAATGTTCCAGGAAACAGGTTTTAAGAATGTCACATATAAGCCATATAGCGGCGGAGTGGCAGCTGTACACATTGGAACTAAACAAAAATAATAACTTGTTCTGAATGTTTCTCATTGTACAATGCAGTAAACAGCAGACGGGATTGATAAGCTGGGTGAGTTGGAAAATGAAATTGAAAATGATGTATTCATTTTTGAATTCAGATTTAAATGTGATAGAGGACGAGTTGGAGGAGACAATTAAAGCAGAGTCTCCCCTATTGCATCAGGCATCACTGCATTTACTGCAGGCCGGGGGGAAAAGAATTCGCCCAGTTTTTGTCCTGCTTGCAGCAAAATTCGGAAATTACGATATTAATAAAATTAAAAATGTGGCCGTTTCACTGGAGCTTATCCATATGGCATCTCTTGTCCATGATGATGTCATTGATGATGCAGAGATACGCCGCGGCAAGCCGACTATCAAAGCGAAGTGGGACAACAAGATCGCCATGTATACAGGCGACTATATTTTCGCGCGTGCTCTCGAATTAATAACGAATGTTGAAAACCCGCATGCACATAAAATTTTGTCCCATACACTAGTTGAGCTATGTATCGGTGAAATTGAGCAAATCAAAGATAAGTATAATTACGACCAAAATGTAAGGACTTATTTTCGGAGAATAAAAAGAAAAACGGCAATGCTGATAGCTGTAAGCTGCCAATTGGGTGCCATTGCAGCAAATGTGGAAGATGATATACATAAGAAGCTTTTCAAATTTGGTTATTTTGTCGGCATGTCCTATCAAATTATTGATGATGTCCTTGATTTTATCGGAACGGAAAAGGAGCTCGGCAAACCTGCGGGAGGAGATCTTCACCAGGGGAATATAACACTTCCTGTCCTTTTTGCTATGGAAGATAAGGCCGTTCGCGAGGAAATCATCAAAGTTCACGATGGAACTGAGCGTTCGGATATTGAGGAAATCATTAAACTGGTTAAGGATTCAGGTGCAATTGAAAAATCTCTTCATATAAGTGACATGTATCTGCAAAAGGCTTTGGAGGTTTTGGAAGAGCTTCCGCCATCCAAGTCCAAGAAGGCTTTGCGGGATATTGCCAAGTTTATTGGCAAGAGAAAATTCTAATAAAGCAGACCAGGGCACCTATCTCCTCCGATGGTGCCCAACCGTGTATATTGTTTTTTAGCTGTTCCGTATCACTTGCATTGAAATCCGGCTGGATAGACGGGAATCATGCATTTTTATGTCCTTTTTTTAAAGCGCTTCCAGATTTCTATTGCTAAATTGTCGAAACAATGTTAATATTTTCGTGGATTGTCAGAGAATGATTAATCACTATACATATGTTTTAGGAGTGGAATTAAATGGAAAGAACATTTTTGATGGTTAAACCTGATGGAGTACAGCGCAATTTAATCGGTGAAATCGTTTCCCGTTTCGAAAAGAAAGGCTTCCAGCTTGTTGGCGGTAAGCTTATGAGCATTAGCAAAGAGCTTGCAGAAGAGCATTATGGAGAGCACAAAGAGCGTCCATTCTTCGGCGAACTTGTAGACTTCATCACTTCCGGCCCTGTTTTTGCTATGGTTTGGGAAGGTGAAAATGTTATTGCAACAGCCCGCCAAATGATGGGTTCAACTAATCCGAAAGATGCGGCTCCTGGAACAATCCGCGGAGACTTCGGCATCACTGTAGGGAAAAATGTTATCCATGGTTCAGATTCACCTGCAAGTGCAGAACGTGAAATCGGTCTATTCTTCAAAGAAGAGGAAAAAGTGGAATATACTAAATTAATGAATGAATGGATTAACTAATGTGAAAAAAGCACTTGTCGCTGACAAGTGCTTTTTTTGTAACCGAATACAAAAATCCGTTTAGAGGACCGGAAAGCATCAAGGGGAAAAAGACGGTGCAGCACCGCTGCTCATTGAGCTAAATTTGAGGAGAAAACCATGGAGCGGGATTATCAGGAATTTATCATAAATATTAAAAGAAAAACGGGGATTGACCTTTCACTTTATAAGGAAGCACAAATGAAAAGAAGGCTGACCTCTCTTTACGAGAAAAAAGGTTTTAAAACCTTTGAAGATTTTTATAGTGGAATGAATAGGGACAGGGAATTACTGAACGAGTTTTTAGATCGGATGACCATTAATGTTTCAGAATTTTACCGAAACGCCAAGCGCTGGGAGGTGATGGAAAAAAATATTCTCCCAGGGATTCTTAAACAAAACAAGGCTCCCAGGATTTGGAGTGCAGCTTGCTCGACGGGTGAAGAGCCTTATACAATAGCGATGATTTTATCCAAATTTTTGCCATTATCACAAATTAAGGTAACTGCAACGGATATTGATGAAAATGCCCTTGCGCGGGCCAGGATGGGCATCTATCCTGAAAGATCTCTGAATGAAGTCCCTGAACCTATGAAACAAAGATTCTTTAGACGCGAAGGAAGTTTTTATAAAATATCTGATGACATCAAGAAGACAGTAATGTTTAAAAAACAAAACCTGCTTGCTGATAATTTTGGAGGACCCTATGATTTAATTGTGTGCAGGAATGTCTTAATTTATTTTACGGAAGAGGCAAAGGATGGTCTCTATCATAAATTTAGCAGTGCATTAAAGAAGGATGGTATATTCTTTGTTGGCAGCACAGAACAAATCTTCAATCCTGGGCGTTATCATTTTGAGTCTGCTGAAACCTTCTTTTACAGAAAGCTTTAATAGAAAAGCCGAGTATGGAGGATGATTTGATGTCATCCTCTTATTTAATTTCGTTGAAATAATAGAAGTTTTCGCTGATTTATAAAATAATTTTTTGATCTTACTTTTTTTTGGACTCCATCTTACATTCTAAAACAATCCAGTGGCACTCAAATTACCCACAGAGGACCTAAGCCCCTCCATTTTTTGTAGTATGTTCCTTTACGTGTTAAAATGGCTCCATTCATAAGAAGAAATAAAATATTATAGGAATTTTCAAATTTTATCTATTCTTATATTTATCATTATGTTATATTGGTACATAATCCTTTAATGAGTTGAAGGGGGAAAGAGTTTTGAGATATCTTACATCTGGTGAATCTCACGGACCGCAGCTGACCACTATAATAGAAGGGTTGCCTGCCGGAATGCCGCTGCTTGATTCCGATATAAATGAAGAATTGGCCCGACGCCAGAAAGGCTATGGCAGAGGCAGAAGGATGCAAATTGAAAAGGATACCGTCCAAATAACTGGCGGCATCAGGCATGGCTATACATTGGGGTCGCCAGTCGCCCTTGTGGTAGAGAATAATGACTGGAAGCACTGGACCAAGATTATGGGCCAGGAACCTCTAAATCCGGAAGATGAGACAGAGGTAAAAAGGAAGATCTCCCGTCCGCGCCCAGGGCATGCAGATTTAAACGGAGCCCTTAAATATGGGCACAGGGATATGAGAAATGTTCTTGAGCGATCTTCTGCAAGGGAAACTACAGTAAGAGTCGCAGCCGGATCGGTTGCCAAAAAATTGTTATCTGAGCTGGGGATTCAAGTTGCAGCACATGTCATTGAAATAGGCGGAGTTGCTTCCTCAGTAAAAGAATATTCCACATTAGAAGAATTAAAACAAATTACGGAAGAATCGCCGGTTCGCTGTCTTGACCCGGATGCCGGGCAAAAGATGATGGAAGCGATTGACACTGCGAAAGAAAATGGTGACTCCATTGGCGGAGTTGTGGAAGTGATTGTTGAAGGAATGCCGCCTGGAGTTGGAAGCTATGTACACTATGACCGCAAGCTTGATTCCAAGCTGGCAGGTGCAATGGTTAGTATTAATGCTTTTAAAGGCGTTGAATTCGGCATTGGATTTGAAGCAGCCAGAAAGCCTGGCAGTGAGGTCCATGATGAGATTGCGTGGGATCCTGAAAGAGGCTATTACCGCAAAACAAATCGCCTTGGCGGTTTTGAAGGAGGCATGTCAACCGGAATGCCAATCGTTGTCAGAGGTGTGATGAAGCCCATCCCTACACTATATAAGCCTCTCCAAAGCGTAGACATTGAAACGAAAGAGCCGTTTTCCGCAAGCATTGAGCGTTCAGACAGCTGTGCTGTTCCGGCAGCAGCAGTGGTAGCGGAAAATGTGATTGCATGGGAACTCGCTTCGGCACTTGTGGATCAATTTTACTCAGACAGATTTGAAACATTAAAAGCATCAGTTGAAGAACAAAGAAAATTTGTGAGGGAGTTTTAATGAATAGTGTTTCCATCCAGACAGATACCAGAACCTATCCTGTTTTTATAGGTTCTGGGGCAATTGGCAGATTAAGCACATTTATTAAAGAGGCCTATCCGTCTATGACAAATTTAATGGTCATAACAGATGAAACCGTTCGGGATCTTCACCTACCCGCACTAGAGTTAGAACTTAAGGGCACTGATGCGTGCATCTGCGCGGTGCCAAGCGGGGAAAAGGCAAAAACATTTGATGTGTACTATAATTGTTTAACTTTTGCATTAGAACACAAGCTTGACAGGAAATCACTCATTTTGGCATTTGGCGGTGGAGCTGTCGGCGATTTGGGTGGTTTTGTCGCAGCCACATATATGAGAGGAATTCCTTTTATTCAAATCCCTACTACTATACTGGCCCATGATAGTGCGGTAGGTGGGAAAGTGGCAATTAATCATCCGTCAGGCAAAAACATGGTTGGGGCCTTTTATCAGCCTTCCGCAGTGTTTTATGATTTGGATTTTCTTAGTACCTTGCCTCCAAAAGAGAAACGTTCCGGATTTGCAGAGGTGATCAAGCATAGCTTGATCCATGATATTCAATTCTACTCAAATCTGAAGGAGCAGTTTCATTCTCTTGAAAAAATACCGAGTGAGGAATTAAGCTTGATCCTTACAAAGGGGATAGAAATAAAAGGCGCCATAGTTGCTCAGGATGAAAAAGAGTCAGGGGTACGCGCTTTTTTAAACTTTGGGCATACACTCGGCCATGCCATTGAAGCAGAGAAAGGCTATGGAGAGTGGACACATGGGGAATCCGTTGCTGTAGGGATGATCTTTGCTCTGGAATTAAGCAGAAAGATATTCGGTTTAACATTCGAAATTAATGAATTCAAAAACTGGCTGTCTGCTCTTGGGTATCAGGTTACCTTACCACAAGAGCTATCACATCAAAGTCTTCTGGAACGCATGAAGCAGGATAAAAAGTCAGAAGGCCAAAAAGTCCGGTTTGTTTTATTACAGGATATAGGGAAGCCGGTATTATACGAAGTTTCTGATGAACTGTTGCTAAAAGAACTAGAAAATTTTTCGAAGCAGCAAGGTTGACTTTGCCTTGAGCTGAGAATAAGAGCTTGGGATGACAGAATAGAGACGCTCTATACCGTTTTTTGGAGGTGTTGCAAGTGATTCGAGGAGTGAGGGGAGCCGTCACCGTTGAAGAAAATAATGAATCTGAGATTATTGAGGCAACTGGGATGCTTGTTAGGGAAATGATACTGAAAAATAAAATAGAAGCAGAAGATGTAGCGTCCGTATTCATCTCTGTTACAGAAGAACTGACAGCAGCCTTTCCGGCAAAGGCGATGCGGTCATTAGAAGGATGGACATATGTTCCTGTGATGTGCATGAGGGAAATACCAGTTGAAGGGTCTCTGCCGAAATGTATTAGAGTTATGATGCATGTTAATTCAGACTCTCCGCAGCAGAATATTCACCATATTTATTTGCGTGAGGCAGTCCAGCTTCGTCCCGATCTTAAAACAATCAGCACAACATAGGACTCTCCTTACCGGAGAGTTAAATGGTAATAAGTTTAACTGTGAAATTTTGATAACTGTCTAGCTCCAGGCGCCATCGGCTTGAGGTCTTAAGTCAATCGCTTCTGAAGGCAAAGAATGCCTCCTGCCAGCGCTCGCCTTAAGCTTTGCACCGAAAGGCGGGCGCCTTGCGCTTTTCAGATATATGAGCATATCATTTTTACTTTAATACGATAATATGTAAAAGTAAATATTAAGAGGTGGAATTGTATGAAATGGAAGGAACAGCTTCTGAATTTAACTCCTTACCAGCCGGGAAAATCAATTGATCAAGTCAAAAAAGAATATGGGCTGGAAAAAATAGTGAAACTTGCTTCTAATGAAAATCCAATTGGATGTTCGGAAAAAGTTCTTTTCGCAATGAATCAGTCCCCTTCATTTTTTGCGCTATATCCAGATGGATATGCTACTGAATTGCGTACGGTTTTGGCGAATCACTTGTCGGTCGAAGAAGAGCAGATCATTTTTGGAAATGGTTCCGATGAAATCATACAAATGATCTCAAGAGCATTGCTTGGCCCGGATACAAACACCGTTATGGCTGCTCCGACCTTCCCGCAATATAAGCATAATGCTGTCATAGAAGGTGCTGAAATCAGGGAGATTCCGTTGGTGAATGGCGAACATGACCTTGATGCAATGCTGGCTGCTATTGATGAAAATACCGCTGTCTTGTGGGTTTGCAGCCCTAATAATCCAACAGGGAATTATGTTAATGAATCTTCATTGCAATCTTTCCTGAAAAAAGTGCCTGAAGACATTTTGGTTGTTCTTGATGAGGCTTACTATGAATATGTAGTAGCCGATGACTACTATCATGCACTTGATTTAATCAGCCAATATAAAAACTTGATTGTGCTGCGCACTTTTTCAAAAATTTACGGATTAGCGAGCCTTCGGGTGGGATATGGAATCGCAAATCCTGAAACAATTAGAGCTTTGGAGCCTGTACGGGAGCCGTTTAACGTAAATAAGTTTGCTCAGGCAGCTGCAGCTGCAGCTATTGGCGACCAGCAGTTTATCGAAAGCTGCAGGCAAAAAAATCGTGAAGGCCTTGAACAATTTTATGCTTTTTGCAAGAAGCACGGACTTCAATACTTCCCGTCACAAGGAAACTTCATTTTAATTAATTTTAATGCTGATTCGAACGAAGTGTTTCAGTTCCTTCTTGAAAAGGGATATATCGTCCGTTCTGGTAAAGCTCTTGGTTTCCCGGATTCTGTCCGTGTGACTGTTGGTTCCCGGGAGCAAAACGAAGGTGTCCTTAAAGCAATGGAACAGTACCTGGCTAAACAGGCTGCTGCGTTATGATATAAATTTTCCGCAATGGATCTACTCCATTTTATAGAAAAACCCATTTATTCAGAGGCATCTTCATGCCTCTGAATTATTTTTAAAAAGGCGGTGAGGGGATGAGAGGAAGAGTCTTTGTAATTGGCCTTGGGTTAATTGGCGGTTCTCTGGCGTTGTCCATAAAAAGAGCTCACAGAGAATCAGTCATCATTGGCCATGATGTAAATAAAGAGCAGTCCCGTCTGGCCGAAATGCTTGGCGTAGTGGACGAAATTGCACTTACGATTGAAGAGGGAGCTTCAGAAGCAGACCTGATTTTAATAGCTGCACCTGTACAGGAAACAGAAAGAATCATACATATGTTAAAAGAATGCAAATTGAAGGAAACTGTTATCATATCGGATGCCGGCAGCACCAAAAAGGAGATTGTGTGCTGTGCCAAAGTCCTAAAAGAAATGGGCATCACATTTGTTGGCGGTCATCCAATGGCTGGATCTCATAAGAGCGGTGTAACGGCAGCCAAAGCTTTGTTATTTGAGAATGCCTTTTATCTGTTAACACCAGACGAGCATATTTCAGATACTGAGATTGCCAAGCTAAAGGAATGGCTTTCAGGTACAAAAGCGAAGTTTTTAACCATCTCACCGGAAGAACATGATTATATTACGGGAATAGTCAGCCATTTTCCTCACATGGTTGCCGCTTCTCTTGTCCATCAGGCAGAAAAAACGAGCCACACCCAAACACTTATACCAAGATTGGCAGCAGGCGGATTCAGGGATATTACGAGAATTGCATCTAGCAGCCCTGCCATGTGGAGAGATATCCTGCTTCAGAATAAAGAAGTTCTTCTGGGCTTGATGGAGGAATGGCAGGAAGAGATGGAGAAGGTGAAAAAAATGCTGAACAAAGAAAATAGTGCTGGCATTTTTGAATATTTTTCCCGGGCTAAAAGATTCAGGGATGAATTGCCGCAAAAAGAAAAAGGGGCAATTCCGGCATTTTATGATCTTTTTGTAGATGTCCCCGATTATCCTGGTGTCATTTCCGAGATTACGGGATACTTGGCGAAAGAAGAAATAAGCATTACTAATATAAGAATCCTGGAGACAAGGGAAGAGATTTATGGAGTCCTGGTAATCAGTTTTCAAACAGATGAGGACCGTGAACGTGCAATTGGATGTATAGAGCAATATACTAGCTATGAAACAACTATCGGACTATAAAGAGGATCAGGGGATGGCCTTCTTTAAACCAGTTTAAAGGGTGATAATATGAATCCAGCGAAGCTGAATACAAATTTACAAGGATTAAGAGGAGAAATAGCAGTACCCGGGGATAAATCGATATCCCATCGCTCCATTATGTTTGGAGCGATAGCAAAAGGAAAGACCAATATAACCAATTTTTTATTGGGCGAGGATTGCTTAAGCACCATTTCCTGCTTCCGTAAGCTTGGCGTCTATATCGAACAGGAAGACGATCAGGTCACAGTTAGCGGCAGGGGGCTAGAAGGGCTGCAGGAACCTGCAGATATTTTGGATGTAGGCAATTCCGGTACGACAATCCGGCTGCTGATGGGGATCCTTGCCGGCCGCCCTTTCCATTCTGTGCTTGTTGGTGACGAGTCTATTGCGAAAAGGCCTATGACAAGAGTGACCAAACCGTTAAGCTTATTCGGTGCCGAAATTAACGGCAGAAAGAATGGCGAGTATACGCCTCTTTCGGTTAATGGCGGACAATTAGCAGGTGTATCCTACGAGTTGCCTGTTGCAAGTGCACAGGTTAAATCATCGCTGCTCTTCGCAGGCTTGCAGGCAAGCGGAGAAACGGTTATAATCGAGCCCGTAAAGACCCGCGATCATACAGAAAGAATGATTAGACAGTTTGGCGGGGAAATTGAGACAGACGGACACACAATCCGAATTCAGGGCGGCCAAACGTTAACAGGAACAGAGATTCATGTTCCAGGAGACATATCTTCTGCTGCGTTCTTCCTGGTCGCAGGAGCTATCGTACCGGAAAGTGAAATCAGATTGAAAAACGTCGGCTTAAACCCAACAAGGACAGGCATTATTGACGTAATGCAAAAAATGGGCGCCGACATCAGTATAAAACCATATGAAAATGGTTCATCAGAGCCTGCCGGAGACATAACGATTAGAACATCTTCCCTTACCGGAACAGTTATTGAGGGAGACCTTGTACCCCGCCTGATTGATGAAATTCCCGTTATTGCGCTGCTGGCTACACAAGCAGAAGGAGATACGGTAATTAAAGATGCAGAGGAACTCAAAGTAAAGGAAACCAATCGGATTGATACGGTTGTAAATGAACTGTTAAAGCTTGGGGCCAATATTGTTGCCACTGAGGATGGAATGATCATCAAAGGGAAATCCCCGTTATCAGGCGGGACAGTATCCAGCCACGGTGACCATAGAATAGGGATGATGCTTGCAGTAGCAGCAGCTATTTCCAGCGGTGAAGTCCACTTGCATCAGAAAGAAGCTATATCCGTTTCTTATCCTTCTTTTTTTGAGCACTTCGAAAGCCTTTTAAAATAAAAGACCTTCTTATTTGCCTGTTGATTTCCGATCTAATCAACAGAACATTTTCAAAAATAGGCTTTAACAAACCAAAGTAAAAATGGCACTATAAAACATAGAAAAAGGGCTGTTCATCCGCAGCTCTTTTTCTATTGAATAGTCATATTTTCTGGAAAAATACATAGCTTGTCATAAGACCGTTTAGAGGGTGGTTTTATGACTTATATAATTGAGAATGCGAATATTTTAAAGGAAGACAAGCTCAAGAAGGTATCATTGCTAGTCAAGACTAATGAATTTTCTTTGATGCAGCCTGAACTGAAAAGGTTTCAATTTACCAGAATGGATGCAGCCCCATTTATCATGACTTCAGGTTTTATTGTCCTGGATACAGAAATTCCTCTGGAAAAGCCTTTTTTAGAGTTGAAGGACTATTATATCAAGGAGTTCATACTTAAAGGATGTACGGCTTTCCTTACTGCTGCTGCTGTTAAACATGAATACTCGATGAAGAGTGATATTAAAGGCCTTAGGGCACGTTTGTTAAGCAGTCCGATTGATTATATTATTGGAGTAAGGATTCCAGTTCGTTTATTGACTCCTTCTTTTATGAGAAAGTGCAAGAGGGAGAGGGTGCCTGTTGTGTTCGTTGAGGTCAGGGATACCCAGGAGCTGGAACAAGTTCCCTGGGGGTGGATACGTGAGTCCATGTTTCCTTATAATTGCCCGCTTGCCCCTGTTTTTTTAGGAAGGAATGAAAAGGAGAAAAGCAGAATTAAAAGAGTATGGGACAGATTGATGAAGGAACAGAAAATTCCTTCCATGCCGGACGAGCTGAAAGAGCATGAACCTCTTTCCCGCACGATCCTTTCTAAGGCTGGAATTTATCCGTTAAAGGGCAATATTCAGCAGGGCGGTGAGGCAACCTATAATTTATACTTGAAGCCCAGCGAAGGCCTTACCATTGAAGAATCGGAGCTGTTTCATTATCATAGAGATACACTTGCTGTTACTGTCCAAAGAGGAAAAGTGGTCCGGGCGGGACAAGAAGTTGTTTTTCGTTCCGGATTTGGCGATCATATTAAAATTAATACACCCGCTTACTTTAAAATAGACGATTAGCATTCGAAAGGAATTTAGTATGGATAAAGTAAATAAAATCATTACTCTATTAGAAAACGGTCAACATGAAGAAGCATTGGAGAGCTACCAGCAAATCCTGCTTGGCGGTTCGCATGAGGAAAGGTTCCTGCTGGCTGAAGAACTCTTTCAGTATGGTTTCCTTGAAGAAGCAAAAGCACTATATGAACGGCTCCTTGAAGCTTATCCCGAAGAGGGGGAACTGCTTGTATTATTAGCGGAGACACATATAGATCTTGGAAATGAGGAGGAAGCAATCCTCGTCCTAGAAAGAATAAATGAGCAAGATCCCAGTTATCCGCAGTCACTGCTTTTGCTAGCCGATCTTTATCAAATGGACGGCTTATTCGAGGTTAGTGAACAAAAACTGCTAAAAGCCAAAAATATCCTGCCGGAAGAGGTTATTGTAGATTTTGCCTTGGGAGAGCTTTATGCTGAACAAGGAAAATTTCTTGAAGCCATCCGGGTTTATGAAAAGGTCCTGGAAAAAGAGGAAAACATTGCTGGCATTAATGTTAACCAAAGAATGGGGGATGTTCTTAGCGCTGGAGGAGCATTTGAAGAGGCACTCCCGTACTACGAAAAAGCGCTGGAGGACAAACTCGAAATCAATACTCTGTTCAGTTATGCTTTCACAGCACTTCAGGCTGGCTTTAACCGGACAGCTATCGAAAAATTCACTGAACTAAAAGAGCTTGATCCTGAATATCATTCTCTGTATTTATATCTTGCCCAGGCTCATGAGCGGGAAGAAGAGGCTGCTAAGGGTCTGGAAGCTGTTAAGGAAGGCATTAAGCAGGATGAATTCAATAAGGAGCTATTCTATTATGGAGGCAAATTGTCTCTGAAGAATAGTGATGAAAAAGAGGCTGAAGATATGTTCAGGCAGGCTCTCGCGCTTGATCCTGAATACATTCAGGCTGCCATTACATTAAATAAAATCCTGCTTCAGCAGGAAAGATTTGAAGATGTGATCGAAATTGTAAATATGATGAATGACCATAATGAAGAAGAACCGCAGCTTTTGTGGGATGCTGCTATTGCCTATCAAAATATTGAAGAATATTCAGAGGCATTAAACAAATACCAGCTTGCATATACTTTCTTTAAACAGCAGCCGGATTTTCTCTCCGATTACGGATATTTTTTAATTGAGGAAGGAAAAAGGGAAGATGCTGCCGAAATTTTTAATACATTAATCAAACTGGAACCGGGCAATGAAGAATATCAGGATGTTCTGCAAAGACTTACGGATGATTTTCTTGCTTAAATAAGGAAGCTTGGCAACAAGAAGTGTTTTTCCTCGTTGGAGGGCTGACTTATTGAAAACTCAGTTTTGCCAAATTTGTTTGTAAGCAGAGGAGGGAATCAAAAATGGCGACCCCTGTATCTGTCAACGAGAAGAAAGACTTTATACGCTGGTTTTTAAATCATTATCAGCTGAAAAGAAGGGAATGTGTCTGGATCCTCAATTATTTGATGAGCCATGACCAGCTGATGGAAAAAGTGCACTTTGTGGAGCAGGCACAGTACTGCCCGCGCGGATTGATCATGTCCACCCATTGTGTGGATGAAGTCCCTTTCCGTTTTTACAAAGAGAATGTAATGACAACAGATGCTGAAAAATCGTTCCATGATATCAGGTTAAATCGAGATGAGGAAATTTACATCCAGCTTAATTTCCACGCTTCCAATAAGGCTCATCAGTATGCTGCAGTTATGGAAGAAAATCCTTTTATGCCAAAAAGCCTGCAAATCAGTGAAAAGGATCGGCTGATTGCTGAAAGATTCCTGACTGAAAGCCTGGAGAAATTTAGAAGGGAAAAGCTTCTTGAGTTAATTGATGAGGCGCTGGATAAACAGGATAAAAAAGCTTTCAGTATCTTAACCCAGCAGTTAAATAAATTGGAAACAACCTAAGCCTTGCTTTTTCAAAAGCAGGGCTCTTATTTTGCTCTTTTTTGATGGTTATTTCGTAAACTTTGTTGCTTTTTAAACAAGTAGTGAGGAGTGGTTGATTTCAGCTCCAGGATGTTCAGCGAACCGCGGGACAGAGGGAGACCTGTCATTACCTCGGAGAGGGTTCTGAATCTCCCGCGGAATACCAGATTCTTAGAGGAAATTAAAAGAAAAGTTCAACAGAGCTTTTTTACCTGATAAAATCGAATAGTAATCCCCCATCCCCACTCGGAGTTTCTGGTTTGTTGCATAGCTGCGGATAATGATATAGTAAATAGGTAAAATACTGTAATGGAGTGAATAAAATGAAGTGGATTTCACAGGACATCGATATGTTCCTGAAAGAAAAACAATATGTAGATACTGCTGTACTGCCCCTGCTTCCGGTTTCATTCGGCGATGATATAAAACAGTCAGTCGCCATGACTGAATTCATATCTCTCCTCAGTGTGCAGCTTGAACGGCAATTTAGAGGCCGCCTCATTATGCTCCCTGGGTATGCTTATTTAAAATCAGCTTCAGAGGACAAGCTTGTAAGCGGCTTAAGTGAATGGGAAGCAGAGTTGAAATCCCAAGGATTTAAGCATATTTTCCATTTAACCTCGGACAGCATGTGGAAGGCGCTTGAAGATCGTTTAGAGGGCGGGGTAATATGGCTGCCATCTCTGCCTCTTGAGCACATGGATGAAAACTATAAAAATTCAATTTTGGAGGATCAAGTGAAGCAGCTTCTTAACTTGTTTGTGCAAAAATGGCAAAATGGTGAATAGTGTGAATTTTAAGTCACCCCATTTACATGTTTCGCCAAAGGATTATATTGACCTTACATAAAGATTGATATATCATTGTTATGTCCTAGTTTTATATTGTGTTGAATTTTGTCCGTTGGACTTAACTTCATAATAGAGGGGGGAAAAGTATGAGCAAAAATCGAGTTTCTAGACGTCAATTCCTAAACTATACACTTACTGGTGTAGGCGGTTTCATGGCAGCTGGCATGTTAATGCCGATGGTCCGTTTTGCGGTCGATCCTGTATTGCAGGCAGCTGGAGAAAGTGATTATATTCCAACAAAGCAAAAAGTGTCGGAAATTACCGAAACGCCAACAAGGGTTGATTACACTTTTGAACAGCAGGATGCCTGGTACACATCCGAAGTTACAGGCACTGCGTGGGTTTATAAGGATGAAAAGGGTGAAGTTGTTGCATTGTCTCCAGTTTGTAAGCATTTAGGGTGCGTAGTCGACTGGAATACTGACAAATCAAACCCTGATCATTTCTATTGCCCTTGCCATGGCGGCCTTTATACAAAGGATGGGACAAACGTTCCAGGTACACCGCCGATTGCAGCACTTGATGTATTTCCTTACACAGAAAAAGACGGCTTTTTGTATTTAGGCAAGGCTGAACCGCGAAAGGAGGCGTAATAATTGTTAAACAAAATTTATGATTGGGTAGATGAGCGTTTAGATATTACGCCGATCTGGCGGGATATTGCTGACCATGAAGTGCCTGAACATGTTAACCCTGCGCATCACTTCTCTGCGTTTGTATACTGTTTTGGCGGTCTGACGTTCTTCGTTACAGTAATTCAAATTTTATCCGGTATGTTCCTGACAATGTATTATGTTCCGGATATTAAAAATGCATGGGAATCTGTGTATTACCTTCAAAACCATGTTGCATTTGGACAAATTGTCCGCGGAATGCATCACTGGGGAGCAAGTTTGGTAATCGTAATGATGTTCTTACATACGTTACGTGTTTTCTTCCAGGGAGCTTACAAAAAGCCCCGTGAATTGAACTGGATCGTCGGAGTGCTAATTTTCTTTATTATGCTTGCACTTGGACTAACTGGTTACTTATTGCCTTGGGATATGAAAGCCCTTTTTGCAACAAAAGTAACAATCCAGATCGTAGAATCTACTCCGTTAATTGGGGAATATCTGAAAATACTTATTGCCGGTCATTCTGACATTGTCGGCGCACAAACTATTACCCGTTTCTTTGCAATCCATGTATTCTTCCTTCCGGCTGCATTATTCGGGTTAATGGCTGCCCACTTTATAATGATCCGTAAACAAGGTATTTCTGGACCGTTATAAGATAAACGAAGAGCGGAGAGACCCCGCTTATCGGCGGCAAGTCCCCCGAGCCAATAGGGCTCGCAGCTGGACAGCCGTAAAAGTTCAAAAATGAAATACTTCCTATTTATAAAAAAGGAGGGGAAATCGCCCAATGCATCGTGGTAAAGGTATGAAATTCGTAGGTGACTCTCGTGTTCCTGCTGAACGCAAACCGAATATCCCGAAAGACTATTCGGAATATCCAGGTAAAACGGAAGCATTCTGGCCAAACTTCCTGCTAAAGGAATGGATGGTTGGAGCTGTCTTCCTTATCGGTTTCCTCAGTTTGACGATTGCGCATGAGCCGCCATTAGAAAAAATCGCTGATCCAAGTGATACAGCTTATATTCCGCTGCCTGACTGGTATTTCTTGTTCCTATACCAGCTGCTGAAGTATAGCTATGCATCAGGACCTTATAATGCTATTGGTGCGTTCATTATTCCCGGACTGGCATTTGGAGCTTTAATGCTTGCTCCATTTATTGACCGCGGACCTGAACGCCGTCCATCTAAGCGTCCATTAGCTACTGGATTTATGCTGTTGGCATTAGCGGGTATTACTTATTTGACTTGGGAGTCTGTTGCTCACCATGACTGGGAAGCTGCAGCAGAACAAGGTAAAATTGTAGCTGAAGTGGAATTCGATAAAGAAGACGAAGGCTACAAGATTTTTGAAGCAAATGGCTGTATTTCTTGCCATGGTGGAGACCTTCAGGGTGGTGCAGGTTCACCTGCCCTTGTTGACACTGGGTTAACACCTGAAGAAATTTCAGATATTGCTAAAAACGGTAAAGGTGCAATGCCTGCCGGTATGTTCAAAGGCACTGATGAAGAACTTCAAAAAATGGCAGAATTCATTTCTGGCCTTGAAAGTAAATAATAAAAAGAAGCTGGCAAATGTCAGCTTCTTTTTTATGTTGATAGTTATATATAATGTGCTATGGTAAAATAATGAAATAAAATGATAGTTAGAGAAGGAGAGCAAAAATGAAGTGGATTTATCCTTTATTGGGCAGTAGAGCAATGTTAATGCTGCTGTTGATTGTAAATACGGCGGGTACGATTTACGGATATATTTGGTACAAGTGGCAGCTTGTTGATACACCTCCTATTTTTCTGCTGTTTGTTCCGGATAGCCCGACTGCCAGCTTATTTTTTGTGTTTGTCCTGATTGCTTTTTTGATAGGCAAGAATTGGCCTTTGCTTGAAGCATTGGCGATTGTGACTTTAGTTAAGTATGGAATATGGGCTGTGGTCATGAATTTGCTTGTTTATCAGGTGACAGGTGATATGGATCCAGCTGCGCTTATGCTAATCTTTTCACACGGGGCTATGGCCATTCAAGGCGTATTATATGCTCCTTTCTACAGGTTTAAAACATGGCACCTTGTTTTAACAGGAGTCTGGACACTTCATAATGATGTAATCGATTATGTCTTTTTTATGCTTCCACGTTATCCAATTTTGAACTTGTACACACCCCAAATTGGCTACTTTACGTTTTGGCTGAGTATTTTTTCTTTAGGTGTAGCTTATTATTTAGTATTAAGAAAAAATCGATTTAACCTCGAAATAGCGAATTAGCCTAATTATATTTAATAATTAATTATGATGGACTGTATGTATAATTCTGGTCTAACCTTGTCCTCCTTTTCATACATATCTAGTAGTAATTTGAGGGGGGACAAGTAAATGAGGCGGAAATTAATCGCAGTCTTAGTTTTTATTTTAATGTTATTGCCTGGACAAGGGTTTGCAGATAAGACCTCACACATAGATAAGTTGGATCAATTATCCGATGAAGCACTGCAAATGGTTAAGCTTCACCGGTATGAGGACGCAAAGAAGCTACTTGAATATTTCTCCGAGAAATTCGTGGCTGTTAACGGGAAAGAAAGGCCTTTTACGATGGATGAACTGCGTATCGTTACGGTTTCACATAATGATGCTGTACAAGCTACCGTAAATGCATCCATGAGTCATGATGAAAGGTTGAATAACGTGACAAAGTTCAGGCTGGTGATGGACGCGATTTCATCTAATTATCAGCCTTTATGGACTGAAATGGAAAAGCCCATTATGACAGTTTTTGCGGATGTTAAGGAAGCAGCATATAGGGGAAATAATGAAAACTTTCATTTGAATTTGAATTCCTTTTTATCATTATATGAGGTAATTTATCCAAGCATGAAAATAGATGTAGATGCAGAGCGGGTTCAAAAATTAAACGCACGCATTAATTTTATTGATCATTATCGCCCGCAAGTTCTAACACAGCAGGCCAGCCAGCAGGAGCTTGAGGCATTAGAGAGTGATCTGCAGACAATCTTTGATGAAATGACAGAAGATGAAGCAGATCCTTCCCTTTGGTGGGTGATTATTTCGACAGGAAGTATAATCATCCTTACATTATCTTACGTTGGTTGGAGAAAATACAAGGGAGATAAAGCAAGACAGAAGAATCGGGGGCCAGAGAGCTGAAGGATTGACTGTGAAGTACCGCGCAAAATACAATATTTTTACTCTAACAGCTTCAGCCAAGTTTTTAGGAATGTGGCAGTTTTGTAAACAGGGAATAAGGGAAATGATTAGAAAAGATTTCTGTTGTTTCCTGTTTCTGTTTTAAAATGTGCTGATGCCGGACACCATGATCAGCTTGATAGGAGGGTAGAGAATGGGAGGATATCTCATTTATTTTGCGATTATCATTATTGTCCCTCTCTGGGCGCAAATGAAAGTAAAGGGAGCATATAGCAAGTATTCGAAGGTCCCATCATCCACCCAAATGAGAGGTGCTGAGGTAGCAAGAAAGATATTGGACTCTAATGAGTTATATCAGGTAGGAGTTGAAGAAACCCGCGGACACTTAACAGATCACTATGATCCGCGATCGAAGACGGTTAGGCTCTCAGCCACAAATTATCATGGACATTCTGTGGCTGCAGCTGCCATAGCTGCACATGAAGTAGGGCATGCGATCCAGGATCAACAGGAGTACGCGTTTCTGCGTTTTCGCCATGCATTGGTGCCTGTAGCAAATCTCGGGTCAAACTTTTCCTGGATTTTAATTATGATAGGATTTTTTGCAGGGATGAGCGGCATGGTTTTATTGGGGATTATTTTCATGGCAGCAGCTGTAGTTTTCCAGGTTATTACGCTGCCGGTGGAATATAATGCTTCAAATCGGGCGATGGACCAGGTTGTTTCATTGGGAATTATCAAAAATGATGAAGAAAGGGAAACTAAAAAGGTTTTAAACGCGGCTGCATTGACTTATGTTGCGGCAGCGGCGGTAGCTGTACTTGAATTGCTTCGTTTAATCCTTATATACACAGGAATGACAAGATCTGAGTAGGGAGCTGGCTTTCAGTAAGCCGGCTTTTTATTTTTGGCTCTGATAAAAAGCTTATTGTTGTTTTTAGCACCCTGTTGATTGGAGCGGAAGGCATGAGATTCTCGAAAATGCATTCGTATTTCCTTCGTGGGGTATTAATTCGAGGATGCTTACCCAATGTCCTGCGGGAAGTGTGAGTCATAGGGTGACCAAACTGGCGCTTCATGCGCCGGGCAGGCTCCCAGACTGCCCGCGGAAAGCGGCTGCGGAGCGGAAATAAACAGCCGGGTATAACAAAGCCTTTTCATTTAAAAAAGATGCCCTATATGGACATCTCATATTTAGTAAAAATTTAACGTTCAACGGGCTTTTTATTTTCATCTAATGTGAAGCCTTCGCCAAGTACATCATGAACAGCTGTGACTGATACAAACGCATGTGGATCAACGGATGTTATGACATTTTTAAGCCTGACAATTTCATTTCTCCCGACAACACAATATAGTACTTCCCGATCTTTTTTTGTAAAAGAGCCGTGGCCTTTTAAAACAGTGACACCCCTGTCCATTTCTTTCATTATTTTATCAGCAATCGCATCATTCAGTTCGGAAATAATCATGGCACCTCTTGCAGCATAAGCACCCTCCTGCATAAAGTCAATCACTTTAGCACCGACAAAAACAGCTACTAGGGTGTACATGGCTTCGCGATAGTCTAAATAAGTTATTAACGAAAGGGCAATAACAAAGAAGTCAAAAATGAACATCGTTTTACCCATGCTTACTCCCGCGTATTTATGGGTGAGCCTGGCAATGATGTCTACTCCGCCTGTTGTACCGCCGTACCTGAAAATAGTACCCAGCCCAATCCCAATAAAAACACCTGCAAATAGAGCAGCGAGTGTCAAGTCCTCTTTTAATGGCATTACAATTTGGTAACGCTGGAAAATCCACAAAAACACAGAGACAGCAACTGTTCCTATAATCGTGTATAGAAATACATTCCTTCCAAGGAGCTTCCATCCGATAAAAAAGAGAGGTATATTTAATAACAGGTTTGTGTAGGAAGGGTCCCATTTGAAAAGAAAATAAAGCAGCAGGGTAATACCGGTGAACCCGCCTTCAGCCAAATTGTTTTGCATATTAAAATGAACGAGGCCAAATGAAAAAATGGCTGCTCCCAGCAAAATAAAAAAGATATTTTTAAACTTTAATCCATAAAGCATTTTATCCCTCCACTACCTAAATATCTCAAATCCAAAGCGTATCTAATTATATAAGATATTGATTATAAGAGCAATAAGGCTGGAAGCTGCACTCAGTTATAGGCAGTGGGAATATTTTTAATTAAAAATATTTGTAATAGGGCTAAGCTTTAGCTAACATGAAAAGTGGAAATCTCCGTTTATAAGTGCAAGATAAAGCTGAGGTGAAATAAATGCAAACAAGAAAAACGATGAAAGAGCTTCAAACAGAGGTAGATACATACATAAGCCAGTTCAAAGAAGGATACTTTAGTCCGCTGGCAATGCTGGCAAGGATGACCGAAGAGCTTGGTGAGCTATCTAGGGAAGTGAACCATCATTACGGTGAAAAACCGAAAAAAACCACTGAAGAAGAAAAGGCAATCGAAGAAGAGCTTGGAGATATGCTTTTTGTTCTAATATGTTTTGCCAATTCGCTGAACATTGATCTGGAAGAAGCACACGACCGGGTTATGAAGAAGTTTAATACACGTGATAAAGACCGCTGGACAAGAATCGAAGAATAGAGGGAGAGATTTAAATGGATAAAGTCAAAGTTGTAATAGCCGGACCGCGCGGAAGAATGGGAAGGGAAGCTGTTCAGCTTGTTAAAAGAACAGATTACTATGAATTGGCCGCGGTAGTTGATCATAAAAATGGAGGAGGCTATCTTGGCGACTTTGATGGGTTCTCAGAGTTTGGCCAAATTCCTGTATATTCAGATGTAGCAGACTGCTTTCAAGAGATCGAACCAAATGTTTTGATTGACCTGACAACTCCAGAAGTGGGAATGCATCATACGAAAACAGCACTTGAGCATGGGGTAAGACCAGTAGTTGGAACAACAGGCTTTTCTAAAGAAAACCTGCAAGAGCTTGAGGCGCTTTGCCACGACAAGGGGATTGGCTGCATTATTGCCCCTAATTTTGCTCTTGGGGCTGTGTTAATGATGAAATTCTCACAAATGGCAGGCAGATATTTTAACGACGTGGATATTATAGAATTGCACCATGACCAAAAATTGGATGCTCCTTCCGGCACAGCTGTTAAAACGGCAGAAATGATTGCGGATGTCAGAGAGCAAAAGCAGCAAGGCCATCCAAACGAAAAAGAAACCATCCCTGGTGCCAGAGGTGCCAGCTTTGATGGAATGCACATCCACTCCGTTCGTTTGCCTGGGCTGATTGCACATCAGCAGGTTATGTTCGGATCGGAAGGTCAAACGTTAACCATTCGCCACGATTCTTATAACCGTGCTTCTTTTATGTCTGGAGTTAAGCTGGCAGTGGACACTGTATTAAAAATAGATACTCTCGTATACGGACTTGAAAATATTATGGAATAGTGAGGGGGGCCAACATGAATATTGCCTTAATTGCCCATGATAAGAAAAAGGATGATATTGTGCGTTTTGCTATTGCCTATAAGTCCATACTTGCAGGGCATATCCTTTATGCAACCGGAACTACCGGTGCACGGATCATGAAGGAAACTGGCTTGGACATCCACCGTTTCCAGTCGGGACCACTTGGCGGTGACCAGGAGATCGGAGCGCTCATTGCCAATAAAAAAATGGATGTTGTGTTTTTCTTTAGAGACCCGCTTACTGTTCAGCCCCATGAGCCAGATGTTTCCGCACTTGTCCGCCTGTGCGATGTATACGCTGTTCCATTGGCAACCAATATGGGTACTGCAGAGATATTAATAAAAGGCCTTGAACGGGGAGATTTATCCTGGCGGAAAATTGTAAGCGAAGAAAAAGGTGACATGAATGGACCACGCTAATCTGGATATTCTGGCATTTGGCGCCCATGCTGATGATGTTGAAATCGGCATGGGCGGCATGATTGCCAAGTATGTATCCAACGGAAAAAAGATAGGGATATGCGATCTGACAAGGGCTGAACTATCCTCAAACGGAACGGTCGACATCCGTAAAAAAGAAGCCAGGAAAGCAGCGGATTTTTTGGGAGTTGAGATTAGAGAGACTCTTAATCTGCCTGACAGGGGCTTATATTATAATCAGGAATACATAACTAAAATTGCGGAAGTGATCCGTAAATATCGGCCATCTCTCGTTTTTGCACCCTTTATGGAAGACAGGCACCCGGATCATGGCCATTGTGCCCGCCTGGTTGAGGAAGCTATCTTTTCGGCGGGAATCAAAAAATTTGTGACAGAAGGCACCTACCCTCCTCATAAGGTGAAAAGTCTGTATTTTTACATGATTAATGGCTTCCATACTCCAGACTTCCTGGTTGACATTTCATCTTTCATGGATAAAAAAACAGCCAGCCTTGAGGCTTATAAAAGCCAGTTTGTTAAAAGCCCTGGATCATACGAAACACCTTTGGTCAACGGTTATATTGAAACCGTCCAGGCCAGGGAAAGCCTTTTTGGAAAAATGGCTGGAGTTCAATTTGCAGAAGGCTTTAAAGTGAATAAGCCTCTGCTTTTAAATAAGGATTTATTGGGTGAAGATTTATGAAAAAGAAACTGAAAATAGGAATTACCTGCTATCCGACAGTAGGCGGTTCAGGTGTTGTGGCAACCGAATTGGGTAAAATGCTTGCTGAAAAGGGGCATGAGATTCACTTTATTTCATCGAGCCTCCCTTTTCGGTTAAAAAGAATGTACCATAATATCTTTTATCATCAAGTAGATGTAAACCAATACTCCGTTTTTCAATATGCTCCTTACGATATTGCTCTTGCCAGTAAAATGGCAGAAGTAATAAAAAGAGAGGATCTTGATTTAGTTCACGTCCATTATGCGATCCCGCATGCTGTTTGTGCCATATTAGCAAAGCAGATGAGCGGGAAGGATATTAAAATTGTGACCACACTACATGGGACAGATATTACTGTACTTGGATACGACCCGTCCCTCACTGATGCCATCCGTTTTGGCATTGAAAAGTCTGATGGGGTTACTGCCGTTTCCAATGCCTTAATATCTCAAACTTACGATTTAATTAAACCTGATAAACCAATTAAAACGGTTTATAACTTCATAGATGAAAGAGTTTACCGGAAAACGGATTCAGCTTATCTGAAAGATGAGTATGGCATTAGGCCGGAAGAGAAAATTATCATCCATGTTTCTAATTTCCGCAGTGTTAAAAGAGTGCCTGATGTCGTTAAAGCTTTTGAAAAAATAACAAAAGAAGTCCCTGCAAAGCTGCTTCTTGTCGGAGACGGTCCGGAGATGACGGTAATATGCCAGCTTGTCAATGAATTAAAGCTTAAAGGCAAAGTCTTGTTTCTGGGCAAACAGGATAATCTGGAGGAGCTTTATAGCATCAGCGATTTAATGCTGCTGCTGTCCGAAAAAGAGAGCTTTGGACTTGTAGCCTTGGAAGCAATGGCTTGCGGAGTTCCGTGTATTGGCACAAATGTTGGCGGCATTCCTGAAGTAATTGATGATGGAGAAACCGGGTATGTATGTACGCTCGGGGATATTGATGAAATCTCCCAAAAAGCTACAATGCTCCTTCTGGACGAAAACCTTCACCGCAAGTTTTCTTCACAATCTATTTCCCTTGCAAAAGAAGTGTTTAGTGCTGGACGAATAGTTTCCCAATATGAAGAGTTCTATTACGAACTGCTAAAGAATGGTGATGGTTTATGAAAGAAGCATTCCTCCAGGCAATTCCTGTATTAAATAAAATTGAGTCTGCCGGTTATGAGGCCTATTTTGTCGGCGGTTCGGTCAGGGATTTTTTGCTGGACAAGGAAATTGCCGATGTCGATATCGCCACCTCGGCTACTCCTGAGGAAATGAAATCGATATTTTCAAAGACCCTTGATGTAGGTATCGAGCATGGAACGGTTGTTGTCCTATTTAATGGCATTCCATATGAAGTTACAACCTTTAGGACTGAAGCTGAGTACCTGGACTTCAGAAGGCCGTCTGAAGTCCAATTTATCAGGTCTCTGGAGGAGGATTTAAAAAGAAGGGATTTCACCATGAATGCCATTGCGATGGATAGGAATGGGCAGCTGATAGACCCCTTCGCGGGGAAGAAGGCTATTGAGGACAGGGTAATTAGAACTGTTGGAAACCCTGAAGAAAGGTTTACGGAAGATGCCCTTAGAATGATGAGAGCAGTCCGCTTTTTTAGCCAGCTTTCATTCGATATTGAAAAATCAACCTATGAGGCTTTATCATCACTGGCTCATTTGCTTCAAAAAATTGCAGTGGAACGCAAGCTGGCTGAATTCGAAAAGCTTTTGGCGGGCAAGAATCGTATGAAGGCTCTTAAAATTATTGGAGAAACCGGGTTATATAGATATCTTCCTCAAATGTCAGCTTTCCAGAGGCAGCTTTTCAGCTCAGCAGATTATCATGCAGACATGCTGACAGTAGAAGAAATGTGGGGCTTCCTTGTTTGTCTTTTTGGTATTAATCATTCTGCCGCCGAGTCCTTTTTAAAAGGCTGGAAACTGCCAGTAAAGAAGATAAGAAAGATACGATCCATTTTAAAATGGATCCGGTTTAGATCCGGAAATGAATGGGATGGCTATTCTCTTTATCAGGCTGGGAAGGAATCTTTTCTAAGCGCCGAGAGGATCCGCAATGTACTGCAGCAAACGGATTTAAAAAGAAATACAGAAAGCCTCATAGAACTGTATAATTCGTTGCCGATCAAGCAAAGCAGCGAGCTGCAGCTTACAGGGTATGATCTGATGGACTGGTTTGGCAAACCTCCTGGGGCATGGATTAGAGCGGAGCTGGAAAAAGCTGAAACTGCCGTGTTAAAGGGTGAATTAAAAAATAGCAATGAATCCATAAGGGAGTGGCTCATGAAGTGCAATCAGAACTTAGGAAAAAATTGATTGATGCTTTTACAAACAGCAAAGAAGAATATCTATCAGGACAGCATTTGGCAGATTTAGTCGGTTGTTCACGAACTGCGGTGTGGAAGCATATAGAGGAACTGAGAAAGGAAGGCTTTGAGCTGGAAGCTGTACGAAGAAAGGGCTATCGTATTACAAAAACGCCTGAAAAGGTGACTGCGGATGAAATCAGGCTGGGGTTAAAAACAAAAAAACTCGGCCGCAATATTCATCATGAAGAGAGTGTCGATTCCACCCAGAAAATTGCCCATCGCCTGGCATATGAAGGTGCTCCCGAAGGAACGGTGGTCATTGCAGAAGAACAGCTTTCAGGCAGAGGAAGAATGGATCGCAGATGGCATTCCCCAAAATCTACAGGAGTATGGATGAGTCTCATACTAAGGCCAAATATTCCGCCTCCAAAAGCTCCCCAGCTTACACTGATCGCGGCCGTAGCTGTCGTGCAGGCTATAGAAGAGCTTACTGGATTGACACCGCAAATTAAATGGCCTAATGATATTTTAATGAGCGGCAAGAAGGTAACGGGAATCCTGACAGAGCTTCAGGCGGATGCGGACAGGATTATTTCAATTATAATTGGAATTGGAATCAATGTTAACCAGCAATCGGATGATTATCCAGAAGAGATTAAGCACATTGCAACCTCCTTATCAATTGAAAAAGGAGAAAAGCTTTCAAGAGCTGAGCTGATCAAAATTTTTCTTGGTAAATTGGAAAACCTTTATACACTATACTTAGATAAAGGCTTCTATCCAATCAAGCTATTATGGGAGAGCTACGCTGTCAGCATTGGAAAGAACCTCACTGCCAGGACGATTACGGGCAGCATTTATGGGAAGGCCCTCGGAATTACCGATGATGGAGTGTTGATGATTGAAGATAGCACTGGGAAAGTCCATCATGTATATTCTGCAGACATTGAGCTGGATTCCTAACTATAAGGCTTTGTTGAATCTCATTGTTGATATTATACCTTTTGATTGGAGCGGAAGATGCGAGTCAATGGGTGATCCAGCGGGCGCAGAGCGCTTCAGAGGCTAGTGGGCCCTCCTCGGAGCAAGTTAATAGATTTTAATTATTAAAATTTTTATAGCCAATACTTTCTTTTTTTTGCTATACTTTTTTTATGGGCAGTATCCTTTAAAGAACTGCACCTTTTAGGTACTAACTTAAACGAATAGATATCTGCCTAGATCCAAAATGGACCGGGACAGAGGGATGAACGACTATAATGAGCTATTACGGATCCTTCTGCGCACAGAAGGATTTTTTTGTGGTTGGAGCGGCATCTTGCTGCGGACTCATTGGGAAAGTTTTATCTCCTCTTCCTGAATAAGGAGGATGAAAGATGAAGCAAACAACTGATTTTTTAAGGATGAAACATTTTGAAGAAAAAATTGTAATGCTCACAGCTTATGACTATCCTGCTGCCAAACACGCAGAAAGTGCTGAGGTAGATATGATTCTTGTGGGGGATTCGCTTGGAATGGTCGTTTTAGGCTATGAATCCACGGTTCCTGTCACAATGGAAGACATGATCCATCACGGCAAGGCTGTCAAAAGGGGAGCAAAAGATACCTTTATTGTTATAGATATGCCATTCATGAGCTATCATTTGTCCATTAAAGATACACTTTCAAATGGAGCAAGGCTCATTCAGGAAACAGGTGCACATGCTGTCAAGCTTGAAGGCGGAGATGAAGTTATTGAACAAATTAGGTCATTAATAAAGGCGGGCATTCCTGTAGTTGCACATCTGGGCTTAACTCCGCAATCCGTTGGGGTTTTAGGCGGATATAAGGTTCAGGGGAAAAATGCTGAAGCTGCCAGAAAGTTAATGGAGGATGCTAAGGAATGTGAAAGAGCCGGTGCGTTCGCTGTTGTTTTGGAGTGTGTTCCAAAACAGCTGGCAAAGCAGATTTCTCAAGAATTGACAATACCAACAATTGGGATAGGCGCTGGCCCGGATACTGATGGCCAGGTTCTTGTTTATCATGATGTATTGGGATACGGTGTAGATCGAGTTCCTAAATTTGTAAAACAATATCAGAACTTAAATCATTTTATTCAAAACAGTCTATCCGCTTATTCTGCTGAGGTAAAGAACGGATCTTTCCCTGATGATAGCCATTCTTTCACGATGAAAGAAGAAGAACTGCTTGGCTTGTATGGAGGAAAAGTATGAGAACGATTACAACAGTTAGAGACATGCAAATGTTAGCATTGCAGCTTAAACGTGAAGGGAAATCTATTGGATTCGTCCCCACAATGGGGTATTTGCATGAAGGTCACCTGTCTTTATTAAAAACAGCCAGAAAAGAAAATGACGTGACCGTGCTAAGCATTTTTGTGAACCCGCTTCAATTCGGGCCTAAAGAAGATCTGGCCACATATCCAAGAGACTTTAGCCGAGACAGCAAATTGGCGGAGCAGGAAGGGAATGACTTTATTTTTTATCCTTCTCCTGAAGAAATGTATCCCGGTTCTATGTCAGTAACTGCAAGAGTGCAGGATCGGACTGATGTATTATGCGGCAAATCCCGCCCAGGACATTTTGATGGCGTCGCAACAGTTCTTACAAAACTTTTTAATATCGTACAGCCCGATAAAGTATATTTTGGGATGAAGGACGCCCAGCAGGTTGCGGTTGTCGATGGGCTCGTAAGTGATTTTAACATTCCCGTTGAAATAGTGCCTGTAGAAACAGTTAGAGAAGAGGATGGATTGGCAAAGAGCTCCAGGAACATCAATCTACTTCCTCCAGAACGACTGGAGGCTACTGCACTTAATCAAAGCCTTAAAATCGCTGAATCCAAGATTATAGAGGGAGAAAAAGATCCTCGGAAGATAATTGCCCAAATCAGGGAACATATTGAGAAAAATATAACAGGCAATATTGATTACGTCGAAATTCTTTCCTACCCGGACCTTAAGGTACTTGACCGTCTAGAAGGAAAGATCATTATTGCCATCGCTGTTAAATTCACCAAAGTTCGGTTGATCGATAACGCTATTATTACGATAAATAAAGAGAGTTAAGGGGGAACCAGAATGTTTCGCACCATGATGAATGGAAAAATCCATCGTGCAACCGTAACGGAAGCGAATTTAAATTATGTAGGAAGCATCACCATTGATACAGATATTATCGAGGCGGTAGGAATGGCACCTAACGAAAAGGTCCAAATCGTCAATAATAATAACGGAGCACGCTTTGAAACTTATATCATCCCTGGTGAAAAAGGGAGCGGCGTTATCTGTGTAAATGGTGCAGCAGCCCGTCTTGTTCAGGAAGGGGATATTGTGATTATCATCTCTTATGCCCTTGTTCCTGATGAACAAGTGCCTTATCATGAACCTAAAGTGGCTATTATGGACAGTAATAATCGAATTGCCGATTTGATTCATGCCGAGCCGGAAAGTACAGTTCTATAAAAATCTTTTAAAAAAGTGCTGACCCGGAAATGCCGGTTCAGTGCTTTTTATTTAACTTGCTAAGGTCATGAATGAATAAGGGTGAGGTTCGGGTGGAAGAAAAGTAATGAACAGAAGGCTATTTGCCTTTTTCTTTTTCCGTTTTTGTGATACCGTTTGAATGACTGAATGTAGAGGTGTATGTCATGGGTAATAAATATGTTGTAGTTGACTTGGAAACTACCGGAAACACCCCGAAAAAGGGTGATAAAATGATACAATTTGCTGCTGTGGTGATCGAAAACGGAAAAATTACGGAGGAATATTCATCATATGTAAACCCTGAGCAGCCGATTCCCCCTTTTATTGAAGAATTGACAGGACTGTCGGATGATATGGTGGAGAAAGCACCCCTTTTCTCTGAAATCGCCCCAAAAGTTCTGACTTTACTGGAGGGCGCATTTTTTGTTGCCCACAATGTACTTTTTGATTTGTCGTTCTTGCAGGAAGAATTGTTGGAGGCTGGATATAACGGGTTTTACGGGCCTGTTCTTGATACAGTAGAAATGTCAAGGATTCTTTTTCCAACCGCGGATAGCTTCAAGTTATCCGATCTTGCACACCGTGAAGGGCTGAACCATGAACGGCCGCATCAGGCAGACAGCGATGCCTATGTAACTGCAGAGCTCCTATTGATCCTATTAAAAAAGCTTGAAAACCTTCCGCTTAAAACAATTGAACAGCTCCATAAGCTTTCGGGCGGATTGAAAAGCGACCTTGATATTTTGCTTGACGAACTCATTTTAATTAAGGAAAGCAAGATTGAGTATTTGCCTGATTTTCTTGAAATACATAGAGGAATCGCCATGAAAAAAGCGATAGTCCTCCGAAACCCTGATCATTTTGAAGGTACAAGGTATCCCTTTGGTATTGAAGAAAAGCATGAGATTTTCATGAAAGCTTTCCCTACCTATGAAATAAGAGAAGGCCAGTTTAAGATGATGGACTCCGTCTATGGAGCATTCCGTGATAAAAAGCATGCATTAATTGAAGCTGGTACAGGCGTTGGAAAATCGTTGGCTTACCTGGTTCCATCAGCAATTTACGGAAAGGAAAACAGCAAAACAGTCATTATTAGTACATATACAACACAGCTGCAGGAACAACTGTTAACTAAGGACATCCCGCTGCTGCAAAAAATGCTTCCATTCCCTGTTAAAGCTGTTTTGCTGAAGGGAAGAAGCCATTATATCAGCCTGGCCAAATTTGTTCAGACCTTAACGGATGATGAAGAAGATAATTATGATTCGATTCTGAGTAAAATGCAGATTCTTGTATGGCTGATGGAGACAGATACAGGTGATATTGACGAATTGAACCTCTCGAGTGGCGGCATGATTTACTGGAGCAAAATCAAGAATGATGAGACAGCTTTTTTACAGGATAAATCGTGGCTATCCAGGGACTTCTATCTGAGAGCGAGAAAAGAAGCACAAAATGCGGATATTATTATTACCAACCATTCCTTGCTTCTAACCGATCTGGTAGCCCAAAGTGCGATTTTGCCTAAATTCAGCCACGTGGTTATAGATGAGGGCCATCATTTTGTGAAAGCATCCGGTAAACATTTTGGCCATAAGCTTGATTATTTAACGGTACGGTTGATGCTTAGCCAAATAGGATTGTTTGAACAAAAGCAGCTCTTTTATAAACTTGAAAAATTGGTTGAAGAGAAAGCAGGGAGCCCGGAGGATTTGGTTCATTCCTTTGAAATGAATCAGCTTATAGTTGATCTCCTTCACGAAATGGATGAACTGTTTAAAGTTATTGGGATTTATGCGAAAAAGTTTTCAAAAGCAAAGAAAAGCATGAACCGATTAACTGTCCGATTTATTAACGAAGGCAGTGACAAGGAGTCAAAGGCCGTTCTAGCCTGCGCAGAGCGATTTGGATTTCTCCTGAGAGACTTAATGGAAGCGATTGATAAACGGGTTATGATTGTCGCTCAGATAAAGGCTTCCTTAACACTGGAGGAGAAAGCATTCATGGAGGAGGTAGCCTCCATATTTGGTGACTTAGAAGATTTGAATGAAAACATAAAGCATATTTTTCAGATGAATGAATCCGAATTTGTTGTTTGGATTGAAATAGATACACGCTCAGCCCAAAATGCCACTACAGTTTATTCTCAGCCCGTATCGGTTTCAGAGTACCTTAAGGAACAATTTTTCAGTGAGAAGGAAAGTGCTGTCATTACATCGGCTACTTTGTCTGTAAAAAATTCCTTTCATTTTATCCTTAATGAACTTGGACTTGAAGAGAAAGAGTGCACATTGGAACAAATTCCATCACCATTTAATTATCAGGAACAGGTGAAGCTGCTTATCCCTGGTGATTTGCCGGAAGTAAATGCTGTTCCGCTGGAGGAATATGTTGCCTCCATATCGGAGCATATTATATCGATTGCTGAAGCAACAAAAGGCCGGATGCTGATTCTGTTTACTTCTCATGAGATGCTTAGGAGAACATATGAGCTTGTAAAGGAATCAGGATTTCTGGAGGATTATGCTGTTATTGCCCAGGGTATTACGAGCGGCAGCCGTTCAAGACTTACTAGGAATTTCCAGAGATTTGATAAAGCCATCCTTTTGGGAACAAGCAGCTTTTGGGAAGGAGTGGATATCCCGGGTGAGGATCTTTCCTGCCTTGTTATTGTCAGACTGCCTTTTTCACCGCCGGATGAACCAATGGCACAGGCCAAAAATGAACAAATCAAAAGTGAGGGAGGAAACCCATTTTCCGCCTATTCATTGCCTGAAGCCGTTATCCGCTTTAAACAAGGTGTTGGAAGGCTGATTAGAACAAGCTCTGATAGAGGATTTATCGTTGTTTTTGATCGCAGAATTGTCACCACAAAATACGGAAAGGCATTTTTGGATTCCATCCCGCCTATTCCAGTTCAAAAAAGCAATATTGATGAAATTGTAGAATTAATTTATACTTGGCTATAAAATATATTCTGATGCGGCTTGAACTCTTGTGGGAAAGCATCGGAAAATCTTCATTGAAGATAGCCTGCGGGGGTTGATGTAGTCCTGGAATCCCGACACATCGAAAATTTAAAATCCTTTTTATGAACATTTGGAAAGACTTTTCCGAGCAGGATAAATTCGCATGAATAACACATTCTATATTTGTTGGGTATTTAGTATAAGTATGGTGGAACTGACTTTGCAGAAGGGTTCATGCTTATGGTGTATATGCCCGCTTCCGCTTTTGTTCATTGGGTAGGAGGAATGAGTAGATGAAAGTGTTGTTCGCCTTTTTACTGATGTTTACAAATTGGTACTACATACCGAAAGACTCGCCTGCTGTTCCAGTTAAAGTGGAAAGCATTGATCTTAAACTTAAAAGCGATGAATTGGCTATTACTTTTTTTTCTTTATCCGATGGTGAAGCATCATTGATTCACCATGGAAATGATCAAAATATCCTGATCAATACTGGCGGGGCCGGGACAGAGCACGAATTAAAAAGGCTTTTGCAGCTTTATAGGACAAATCAGATTTCGACAATCATTCTGACAGATGAGGATTTGTACAATGAATCGAGCCTTGTCTGGTTAATAAAAGAATATGATGTTAAGCAGGTTATAACGGGTGAAACCGTTGCTGCTCAATTAAAAGATGGAAATGCTGAGTTAAGCGATATTAATATTCATGTCTGGCGCCAAGATACTAAACAGCAGCTTCTTCCGGGGCTTCAAACTGAAGTTCTTTATGAAGGGATTGAAGCAGGCGATGGAATGGATGTTTCCTTTATTTTCTCCAGACATCGGATTCTTTTCATGAATTCAACAAGTGACCAAGCCAAGGATGTATTTATGAAGAAAGACTTATCTAATGTCAATATCGTAAAACTTCCGGTGTTTGGCAAGGAAGGATCTATTTCGGAAGATATGGTTAAACATATGGATCCGCAGATTGCCATCCTGTTTCATAAATCATCAATAAAACCGGATTCCGATTTGTTCGCACTATTAAACGATGCTTGGGTTGATGTATATTATACAAGGAAGCATGGAACTGTCACGATCAAATTTACCGACATTAACTATGAAGTCATTACAATTTTCCAGGAAGAGGAATTTAAATAGTGCAGATCGTGTTTTATATGACTCCAGGAAATGCTCTTCCTGGAGATTCTTTGTAAAAGGTAAAATCCGTATTGAAAAAAGCTGCGCCTATGGCGCAGCATTACGTGGTGGACTAGAAGAAAATTTATGTTTGTTTGATACAAGGAAACATATTCTGCTGTTATACTGATATAGAGTGTATTTCTTTGTAAGTATATTTTAACCTAAAGGATAAGGTATATAAGTTACAAATATTGTTGAGGCTGAGGAGGAATTCCAGAATGGAAAGCAAAATTGAGGTATTATCTACAGTTAAGATCCAGCAAAGCCCGGATCTGTATAAAATTGTTGATGCATTAAATAGAACCTTGAAGGAAAAAGACCTGATGTTCGGCTTGGCGCTTGATCAGGAAGACCAAAATAAAGCGATTTTTACCATTTATCGTACATAAAAAGAGTGATTATAAAATGAAAAAAGCTTTAATAGCCATACTTATTTTGTTTGTTATTGGCATTGGCGCAGGCAGTTGGATTTACTTCAGCAGCATGAAGCCCGTAAGAGCGGCTGAATCAAAAGCTGTGGAGCTTGCAAAAAAGGAAACAGATCTTACTGAGGTTGAAGATTTCCATTTATATCATGGCACTGAAACCTACTATGTAGTCGAAGGCAAAGATCCTGAAGGGACTAACATTTTTGTGTGGGTTCCCGAGAAAAAAGGAAAAATAGTTACACGAAAACAATCTGACGGAATATCCCGCCAGGAAGCCATTAACAGGCTTAAGCAGGAAAAAAAACCCGCTGAAATTATGTCAGTGCGCCTCGGTATGGAGAAAAATATACCATTATGGGAAATTCATTATCGTTCCAAAGGTGATTTAATAAATTATTATTATATAGATTTTAAAACTGGAGAATGGCTGAAAAAAATCGAAAACCTGTAAGCCGAAGCTAAAAAAAGCCATGAGCGGCGTCAGGAAAAATGGGAGGAAGCACAATGGAGATTCAACTGGCACAACGAGTTAAAGCATTAACACCATCAACAACCTTGGCAATTACTGCAAAAGCAAAGGAATTAAAATCCCAGGGACATGATGTTATCGGATTGGGAGCTGGGGAGCCTGATTTTAATACACCTCAGCATATCATTGAAGCTGCAGTCCAATCCATGAACGAAGGACATACAAAATATACCCCTTCTGCAGGGCTTCCGGCTTTAAAAAAAGAAATTGCAGCCAAGTTTAAAAGGGACCAGGGACTTGATTATGATGCTTCAGAGATTATCGTTACAAGCGGGGCAAAGCATGGTTTATATACTCTTTTTCAGGTATTGCTTAACGAAGGGGATGAAGTAATTATCCCAATTCCATACTGGGTTAGTTACCCTGAGCAAGTTAAACTTGCTGGAGGAGTACCGGTTTATGCAGTGGGAAAAGAGGAGAATGAATATAAAATTACACCGGAACAGCTGGCTGAAAGCATCACAGACCGAACAAAAGCTGTGATTATTAATTCGCCGAGCAACCCAACAGGAATGCTATATTCTGCAGAGGAATTAAAGGTATTGGGAGATGTTTGCCTAAAACATAATGTTTTAATTATTTCAGATGAAATATATGAGAAATTGGTTTATGGCAGCCATAAGCATACTTCCATTGCTGAGCTTTCAGCTGAATTGAAAGAGCAAACCATTATTATTAATGGGGTATCGAAGTCGCATTCCATGACGGGCTGGAGAATTGGCTATGCTGCAGGAAATAGAGAAATTATTAAAGCGATGACCAATCTTGCCAGCCATAGTACATCCAACCCTACAACAACAGCACAATACGGATCCATTGCGGCATATGCCGGACCACAGGATATGCTTGCAGAGATGCGAGAAGCTTTTGAACATCGTTTAAATATCATTTATGATAAATTAATTAAGATTCCAGGATTTAATTGTGTTAAACCTCAAGGAGCATTTTATTTATTTCCAAATGTACAAAAGGCGGCTAAACTGACAGGCTTTGATAACGTTGATGACTTTGCAAAAGCTTTACTGGAAGAAGCAATGGTTGCTGTTATTCCGGGCTCGGGCTTTGGATCTCCGGAAAATATCCGTTTATCCTATGCAACGTCTCTTGATTTGCTTGAAAAAGCAGTTGAGCGTATGCATAGCTTTGTTGAAAAGAATACAAAGTAATACTTAGTGATGGAGTGCCGGATGATATCCGGCCTTCTTCCGTCTTATTTAATGAAAAGGCTCTGTTATAGCTTAATGTTGTTTTTTAGCACCCTGTTGATTGGAGCGGAAGGCACGAGCTCCTCGAAAATGCATTCGCATTTTCTTCGTGCGGTGTTTACTCAAGGAAGCTTATTCAAAGTCCTGCGGGAGTGCGGATCAAGGGAGACCCCGCAGGAGCAAAGCGACGAGGAGGCTCCCGGACCGCCCGCGGAAAGGGAGTGCCTCGTGCTGAAATCAACAGGCAAATTTAACAGAGCCAATGAAAAATATCATTTATTATGTTGAAAACTACTGTATTATTGCTTGTCAGAGGGCTGGAAGGTATAATATATAGCGATACATAAGAAGCGATTGCTTAGATTTTTTGGAGGGAACATAAATTGACAAAAACAACAATTTCTCAAGTTCATAAATATGTTGACCAGGAAGTTACCATTGGAGCATGGATTGCCAATAAACGATCAAGCGGAAAGATTGCTTTTTTGCAGCTTCGTGATGGAACAGGCTTTATCCAGGGAGTAGTCGTGAAGGCTGAAGTCCCTGAAGAAATATTCCAAGGTGCAAAATCAGTGACACAGGAATCTTCGGTATATGTTACTGGCAAGGTTCAAACGGATGAACGTTCACCTTTCGGCTATGAGCTCCTGGTAACCGGGCTTGAAGTCATTCATCAGGCTGTGGATTATCCAATTACTCCAAAAGAACATGGAACTGAGTTCTTAATGGATAACCGCCATTTATGGCTGCGCTCCCGCCGCCAGCATGCAGTAATGAAAATTAGAAATGAAATTATCCGTGCAACATATGAATTCTTCAATGAGCAGGGATTCTCCAAGGTGGACCCGCCAATTTTAACAGGAAGTGCACCGGAAGGAACTTCAGAGCTTTTCGCAACTAAATATTTTGATGAAGATGCATATTTATCACAAAGTGGCCAGCTATATATGGAGGCAGCTGCTATGGCGCTTGGAAAAGTTTTTTCATTCGGACCGACGTTCCGTGCTGAAAAATCCAAAACACGCCGCCATTTAATTGAATTCTGGATGATTGAGCCTGAAATGGCTTTCTGCGAATTCGATGATAACCTTAAAGTCCAGGAAGAATATGTTTCCCACATAGTGCAATCCGTTTTGAAAAATTGTGCAATTGAACTTAAGACACTTGGCCGCGATACAGACAAGCTAGAAAAGATTACAGCTCCATTCCCGCGCATCACATATGACGAAGCGATTAAATTCCTTCAGGAAAAAGGCTTTGATGATATCAAGTGGGGTGATGATTTCGGTGCACCACATGAGACGGCTATTGCTGAAAGCTACGACAAGCCAGTCTTTATCACACATTATCCAACATCCCTGAAACCTTTCTATATGCAGCCTGATCCTTCAAGGGAAGATGTGGTATTATGTGCAGATTTGATTGCTCCTGAAGGTTATGGAGAAATAATCGGGGGGTCTGAGCGTATCCATGACTTTGATCTTCTTAAGAAGCGCCTGGAGCAGCATAATTTGGAAATGGATGCATACAAATGGTATCTTGAATTGCGTCAGTACGGTTCTGTACCGCATTCCGGTTTCGGCCTTGGCCTGGAAAGAACAGTTGCATGGATAAGCGGAGTGGAGCATGTACGTGAAACAATCCCGTTCCCTCGTTTGCTAAACCGTTTATATCCATAATGTAACTGCCCGTTAATCCGGGAAGAAATGAATATTAGCAAAGCAAAAAATCCGCCATCACGCGGATTTTTTACTTCTTGTGATATCGAATGAACATTCTGAAGTTAGAAGGCCACATGTCTTGCCAGTCAAGATAAAACTTCATGGAAAACTTACCGGTTATTCTCCTCACTTTAGTCTTTATGTTCATGATATACTTAAAAGGAGGTGTCCCTAATGTCAAAAAAAAGTTTATTGAAATGGCTTCAGGAAGGTAATATTTCCATCCCTGGAGTACTGTTAAGCCAATATAAAGAAATGAATCTGAATGAACATGAACTTGTTTTGTTACTGCATGTAATTTCCTTTATAGAACATGGGAATGAGTTTCCCACCCCAGTTGAATTATCTTCCCGCATGACTATATCTGTAGCAGAATGTACGGAGATGCTAAGAAAATTAATTCAAAAAGGTTATATTGAGATTAAAGACAGCTATTCAGCTGATGGCATCCGTTTTGAAAAGTACCATCTTGATCCGCTTTGGGAGAAGCTTATTGACCAATTTCTTCTTATCGGCAAAAAGGAAGAGGCGGTTAGGCTGCAGCAAGACGAAACAGACCTGTATACATGCTTTGAAAGGGAATTTGGCAGGCCACTTTCGCCGTTTGAGTGCGAGACACTTGCACTATGGATGGACGATGACCACCATGATCCCCATATAATTAAGGCTGCACTAAGAGAATCTGTCCTGTCCGGTAAACTAAACTTCAGATATATAGACAGAATTTTATTTGAATGGAAAAAGAATGGCATCAAGACAATTGAACAGGCTAAAAGCTACGGAAAAAAATTCAGGCAAAACCAATCTCAGCAAAGAAATAAAAGAGAAGATATACCTTCCCAGACAACCAAGTCAGTTCCTTTTTACAATTGGCTTGAACAGTAATGGTAATTCTGAAAAAATAGATAAAAAGTAAGTGGTGATTTCTTTGTTAAATAAAACACAAATCCGATATTGCCTTGATACAATGGGAGAAATGTTCCCGGAAGCACACTGTGAATTAATTCATTCCAATCCCTTTGAACTTGTAATAGCAGTCGCTTTGTCTGCGCAGTGTACCGATGCGCTGGTAAATAAGGTGACAAGAAATCTGTTTCAAAAATACAAAACTCCGCAGGACTATCTTGAGGTTCCATTAGATGAGCTGCAGGAGGATATCCGTTCAATTGGGCTATATCGGAATAAAGCAAAAAACATCCAAAAACTTTGCCGGATGCTCCTTGATGACTATAATGGAATCGTGCCCCGAGACAGGGATGAGCTGACAAAGCTGCCGGGTGTCGGCCGTAAAACGGCCAATGTAGTTGTATCTGTCGCCTATGGTGTCCCGGCTATTGCTGTTGATACTCATGTAGAACGTGTCAGTAAAAGGCTTGGTTTCTGCCGCTGGAAGGACTCCGTTCTAGAAGTGGAGAAAACATTAATGAAAAAGGTGCCCATGGATGAATGGTCCGTGACCCATCATCGCATGATCTTCTTTGGAAGGTATCATTGCAAAGCTCAAAATCCTCAATGTGAAATTTGCCCTCTTCTGGACCTGTGCAGGGAAGGAAAAAAGCGGATGAAGGGTAAGCAAGAAAAATGAATGGGCAGCTAATCATCCCCATTGCAGCTCAGCTTTGCCAACCTTTATTCAATAAGCAGCAGGAAGAGATAACACTAGACGAAAGAATGCTTAAAATCCAACATCTTGACCCGCCATTTTTGTATGATGCTGCATACTACGCCGGGATAGAGGCCTTAAAACCTTGGGAAAAAAAAGAAGAGTGCATTCCTGTGCTGCAGGAGGAATGGAAAGAACAAAAATGGATTCTTGATAAGTGCTTTGCTAATCGAAACCAAAAAGCTGCCGAAGAACCGATAAAAACAGCCATTGGGTTATTTCTGCAGCTATTATTTTGGACAAACGGCAAGCCTGTTGATTTTCAAGCAGAGGTGGGGGAGTTGAAGATAAAACCAGTTAACCTAGAGGAAAGACTGGATTTTATATTTGAGCGTCCAGCTTCTTACCACGCCTATATCCAGCTGTCCGAACTGATGTATGAAATAGAAAAGCAGTATATGAAGCATATTACATTGGAAAATATAAAGAAGAAAGCGCCTGGAGGAAAATAGGCGTTTTTTTATTTAAACATGTTTAAAGGGTGGTAGTCCCGCAAAAATGGGTTCCATCCGGGCTCATATTAAGAAGTCGGGTTTATAAACGTCGGATTCGGCACACAACATCGAATCACGCTCAACATCGAAAAAGCTGACTCATATTTGAGTCAGCTTTTTTGATTTACTTTAATTGGTAGAATTTGATCCGGACCCTGAGCCAGTTCCAGAACCAGAGCCTCCAGAATTGCCGCCTGTGCCGTCTCCAGTGCCTGTTCCGGTACCGGTACCGCCATTTCCGGTTCCAGTACCGTCGCCGTCACCTCCACCTTCACCTTCACCAGTGTCGTTACCTGCGTCTTCACCGTCACCTTGGCCATCTTCATTTCCGCCATCGTCTTCAGAACCGCCGTCATCCTGGTTACCGCCCTGTTCGCCGTCTTGGCCATCCTGGCCTTCTTGACCGGTATCGTCCTGTTCTTCTCCTTCAGCATCATCTTCCTCAATGATGCTTGGATCAGGGATTTCAACCTTGACAGATGCAGGATCACTTTGCTGGTTTCCTCGAATGGCTGTTACTTTAAAGGTATAGACAGCGCCGGGTTGCGGGTTGGCAACCTTTAAGCCCTTTTCGGATGTAGTGCTAAGCTGCTGGTCGCCGCCTTCATTCACCGATACGGTTACCTCAAACTGAGTGCCTTCCGCATCATTTGGATATTCCCAAGTAAGTGTGATTTCATTTGCTGCCTGGTCATAGCTTGCTCCCAAGCCGGATGGTGAGTCCAGTTTATCAAATTTCTCAGATACTTCTGTTGGAGCATTTCCTTTTACAGCATATTCATAAATAATTTGGTCTTTTGGTGTGAATTGGCTTGCTAGTTTAGCAGGGTTGCTGCCTCTCTCAATCGCTACCTTTTCCACAGTCTTAGGAACTTTAAAGTCTGCTGTTTCTTTCCCTTGGGATACATGTGCCATCAAATTGCTAAAAAGTTTTTGGGCAATTTTTTGGTCAGCACCCGCACTGATATAGTTCTTTCTGTCTTGATATCCCGTCCAAATGGCTGCAGTATAGTTTGTCGTATAACCCGCAAACCATGCATCAGGAACAGCCCCATCTGGTATTCCAAATTCTTGTTCTTGTTCTTTAGAGTAATTCGTAGTTCCGGTTTTTCCTGCTATAGGGAGACCTGGAACGTCAGCCAAACGGCCAGTTCCATATGATGATTTCACAACACTCTTAAGCATGTCACTGATCATGAATGCTGTGTATTCCTTCATGACAACTTCAGATTCAGGTTTTAAATCAAGCTTTGTTCCATCACGCATTTCAATTTGTTTTACTGCATGCGGTTCCGTGTAAAAGCCATTGTTTCCAAAAGCACTATAAGCCCCTGCAACCTGCATGGATGAAACCTCATAAGCACCGATAGAATAGGATTCATACATTTCATCCATTGGAATACCTAAGTTCTTGGTGAATTCGAGTGCTTTATCTGTTCCTACTTCCTGCAAAGTTTTCAAGGCTGGGATATTCCGTGAACGTGCGAGCGCTTCACGCATGGACATTGGGCCCATGTGCCTTCCATCCCAGTTGTTGATTTCTGTTCCGCCTGTATACGTATGAGGTTCATCCACAATTGTATGGTAGGTACCCCATTTTAAATACTCGATTGCAGGACCGTAATCGACAATTGGTTTAAAAGTTGAACCTGCGTGTCTCTTTTGGTCCACAGCGAAATTAAATCCGCGCTTAACTTTTTGGTTCCGTCCGCCGCCAATCGCCCTGATTTCGCCTGTTTTAGTATCAAGAAGGGTAATACCAGCCTGGAATTCTTCATCTGGATATTCAACAGCCTCATTTGTGTTTAAAATCGTTTCAACATGCTTCTGTGCATTAGGATCCAGTGTTGTATAAATCTTTAATCCATCAGAATAAGGATCGAGATCCGGGTACTTCTTTTCAACCTCGTCTAATACCACATCTATAAAAGCATCATAGTTGGATTCATCAGTTTCTCTTTTATCTTCTGCTACAAGAGTGGATTCAACAGGCACTTTTTGCGCTGCTTCCATTTCTTCCTTAGATATGAAACCATGCTGATTCATAAGTGAAAGGACAATATTTCTCCGTTTTTCTGCTTTCTCAGGATAGTCGAACGGATTGTAGTTGTTGGGGCTTTGCGGCATGCCTGCCAAAAGGGCAGCTTCATGCAGCTCCAGTTCATCTAATTCTTTATCAAAAAAGATCTTCGATGCTGTTAAGACACCATGGCCTTCTGACATATAAATTTTGTTGACATACATTTCGAAAATTTCCTGTTTTGTATACTTTCGCTCAAGCTGGAATGACAGCCATGCTTCCTGTGCTTTCCTGCTAAGCGTTTTATCATTATTTAAAAATGAGTTCTTGACTACCTGCTGGGTGATCGTACTGGCTCCCTCTGAACCAAATCCACGGGTTACGTTGGCAATCACTGCTCCGCCTAATCGAATTAAGTCCATCCCATTATGTTTATAAAAACGGACATCCTCAGTTGCCAAAAAGGCATTCTCAACAAGTTTGGGTATATCTTCATAGGCAACATAATCCCTGTTTTCAGATCCTACATCTACAATGAAATTGTTTTCCATATCATAAATTTGTGAAGAAATCGGATCCTTTAATAGCTTTTCATCAAGCTTGGGAGCATCTTTAATCATAAAAGCAAATGTGCCAGCACCTAAAAGCATTCCAGCGATTCCTAGAGCAATTAAAATAAGAAAAATACGTTTAAAAGTACCTGAAGCTTTCTTCTTCCCCTTATTTTTTGGCTTGGATTGCTGTTTGCGGCGCTCCTCTCTTGATTGATATTTTTCTGCCATATATATGTTCATCCTTTCTGACAATCAGACTGAAAAAATTAGTAGTTAAGGTTATAAAGATAATCTATTATCTTAATATAGTCAATTCTGGGCTGAAATCCAAGCGGGATGTGATGCCCGCTGCTTTCAATTTCTGTTTTTGTAATAGATTTTCTTCCTCCATCCTTCATTCTTTTCCAGTAGGTGAGCAAATAATGCGCCTCTAAGAGGTAGACTTCTTCAGTTGCTGAAAAGCGAAGAAGGACAAAGCAAATTCCTCTCTGGGCCAAAACTGTCTCCATATGCTTAACTTGGTGTTCATGAAAGTTTTTAAGCGGAAAAGAGGTGGTGTTTTGAGTTTCCTTTGCTTCAAAATCAATATATTTACCTTTATAAACACCATTATAATCTGTTGTTGATGCTTGTTTAAAATATGCCTCTTTGATTACTGCTGCACTTCTCTTTGGATAATCTACCTGTACAATTTGGACAGGTGTAGGCTTTTTATGGATGGAAGCTATGCCGTGTTCCAGGTAGAACTCATTTGTTTCATTTATATCTTCCTCCAGAGTCATCCCGCGATTGCTGTAGGACCATTTTTGCTCTGCTTTCATTGTTTTTGTACTTTTGGCAGCAGGGACATATTTCCTGCCATTCGGATAATGGAAATTCATGCAGTCACCCCGTTTTAAACTACTCCCTATCATAACAAAAGTCAGCAATCTTTGGTTGAATAAAAAGTTCTAATTAACAAACGCTAAGGGAAACTTTCGTCATTGGGTGCCTTTTCGGCTGAAGGTTTGTTGAGCATCGTCGACACCGCCACTAAGAAGTTGCCAAACAAGTTTAGTCTTGTTAAACAGATCTTGTCGAAACGGCCAGTTAAGCCCTCAATGGCTTGGTTTTAGCTGAAAAAAGTTTTAATGATGTTTCGCCTGCGTTAATACTTATTCATTTCCTGGGGTGAAATGCTATGTTTTTACCTGGAAAATATACCTTTGCTCGTTTTGCAAAAAACGAGCAATTATTAATAAAGCACATTAACAAAATGACTGCAAAAAATAATATTGATAATATTTCCAGGACAGATGCTTATTTTGATTTTTATAGGGAGCACCCTGAAATATGCTGGGCTTTTCTTGCCTCCATGGTGTCGCGTAACGCGGGATGGAATATGTGCGATCTTGAAGGCGCCTGCTTCCCAAAGCTTATTGGAAAGCAGGTGAGGGATATGCTTTATCTAACATATGAAAGAGCTAATTGGATGATCTTTCAGGATGCATATCCTCAATTGCTCATCTATCATTATTCGACGAAAATGAATCGGCCAATGTTTCATTTATTAAAAACTTTTCATGTTTCATCATTTATGGAACAGGAATGGATGCATTTCTGGAGTGAAGGAAATAAAAAGAGGTTAATAATTTCACTTATTATTAATGAACAGAATGTGATCCAAGAGCCAGTGATGGAACACCCTGTTTATAAAAATAAAGTCTTTCATTCACTGCTTTTTTGCTTTCAGGATTATTTTCATTTTAGCTCTGTTATCTTTCCTACATGTAAAGGTGAATTATACGGAGCCAGTGTTAACGGTTTCAGGTCGGTGTCTAAAAGGATAGATCTCGGAAAAAGGCTTGCTGAAATTTTGTTCGATCCCGGTTATTATACGGCTATTTATGAATTCGCATCCACCACAATTCATACAGGCTCAAGACACGACTATGAAAAGTATTTTAAGAGGAGGGTACCAAGAAACACTCCTTTCCTACGCTGTACATACCCTATAATTAATCATCACATTCATCAATTTAATGATTGGTCTTCAAAAAAGCGAATTCAGAAAAAATGGCAAAAAGAAACCGTAAGTCAAAGACATCCAATCCATATAACAGAGTGGTATTTGCACAAACAAAAGCAGCTGAAAGCAGCTGCTTGGCTGGGGAACCTGTTTAATTCCAAATAAAAAAGCAAGGAATTTTCCTTGCTTTTCCCATTGAGGTTCCTAAGTTGATGGACGGTCAGGGCCTTCTAGTTTTTTATTTCCATAGCCTGTCTTTGTTTCTTCTAACTTCTTAGGCTGAACCTTATTTTGTTTTTCTTTTTTTGCCATTAGTAAACACCTCCGATATATAGTTTGTTCAATGGCTTTTTTTTCATTCCTTGGCGGATGTCGAATCAAAGAATTTTACATGAAAATAAGTACTTTCTTTGGCGAATCTCTTCTAGTTTTGTCAGCGTTGAAGGAAACCTCTTTCCCGGAGAGAAATATGTAGGCACAACAGCAAAAAATTTATCGCTGCTTACACACTAAGGTAAAAGGAAAGCAAGGAGAAAAGAATGGGGAGGTTTTTACATGCAAGGGAAAATCGTTGAAAAAAAAGAATTGCTGGCTATGCTGACGGAAATACATGATCAGCTTGAGGAGCTTGAAAGCGTTCTTGAATCAAATTTATCAGGCCTTCGCCAAAACTGGTATGAAGATCAGACAGATAAGATAACAATTTGTGGAAATAAACTCGAAACGATTGAAAATGAACTGACAGCCTTCTCCGAAACAAAGTCTGAGACAGAAAATGCCAAAGGGTCTAAAAGCATGCAGCTTGAACTTGGCTTTTAAGTGAAATAAAATAGCACTAAGATTCAGTAGCTAATTTATAATAGCTACTTTTATTTTTGGAGCTGATAATCAATGGGCAATGAACAAGAACTGCTGAAGCTAACAGAAAAGTTAGTAGCATATGTACAAGCTTCCGACGACAAGTTTAAACGTGTAAAGGAGTCAGGGGAAAAGGGGAATTTCTATAACGAAGTGAAGCCTTTTGCAGATGAAGTTAAAGCCATAAATGATAGGTGGAAGACAGAAGCGGTAGTGTGGGTAAAAAAACATAAGCCGAAAAATCTTTATCCGCAGCAAGTCGAATCGGCTTCTGAGCACATCGAGATGGTTTCCATTCAGGCATTTTTCCCTGAAACAAGCAAAACAAGATTCATAAATTATGTGAACTCAGCAATATATGTGCTAAAACAATTAATAGTTTTATTAACAGAAGATAAGAGGGGAACCTAATCGGTTCCCCTCTTTTGCGCAGTTCTCTATTAAACATTAATTGAATCATGGAGGGAGCTATCTTTATAGCTTTCCGGAACCGCAGCCCCTTGAGCTTCGAGCTCACGAACAAGATTGCGATAATCTGTACTGGAAATTTCATTATGGATGTAGGCCTTTTTGGCAAAATCCAATAACTCATTAACATTTTCAGGAGTATACTCCCGTAATTGCTGAAACTTCTTTTTTAGTTCGTGAACATTCATTTGATAATGCCTCCTCTTAATATTGATTCGCGAGCTCCTCGCAGTACCGTGACATGAATAAGGGGACAAGAAATAGTTTGTTTTTTTATATCCTAACATGAAAAATAATTTTTCATCGTTTTTAAAAAAATCAAACTTCCGACATGTTTCCGCATCGTTAGACAAAAATAGAAAACGCTTCCAAAAGATCGTTTATCTGTCTATCGGCAGGTACTTATGAAAGTGCAGGAAGAGTTTTTAATGACTGAAAAAGAACATTAGGCGTTTTCGGCTTTTCACACTCTGGGCATGTATTACATATATTGTATTGATGAAGTGAAGGTAGGCAATATACCTATATCATAACTAATAAATATCTTATATTTAGGCTGTTACCGCAAACTTTGCTGCTTTTTAAACAAGTATTGCGGAGAGGTTGATTTCCGCTCCAGGCTGCTCAAGCTTCCGCGGGGCCGGCAGTGAGCCTCCACAGCGCGCAGCGCCTGTCGGGTCTCACCTGTCCCACTACTCCCGCTGGACTTTGAATAAACATTCTTGAGTCATCACCGCACGAAGGAAATGCGAATGCATTTTCGAGGAGACTCTCACCTTACGCTCCAATTAACTAAGCTTATTTATCAAAGCGCTATTTAAAAACAAAAACAATCTTTAAGAAATCAGTCTACATTTATTATTGTAATAAGGAGGGTGTTTGCCCATGTTTGGCCGAAAAACAAATAGAGCCAGCCATTTCCAGCCATACGGCCATTGGAACCAGTTTTCTTCCAGTGATCCATTTTACTTGGGGATGAATGGCCAACATTATATGAGGCAACAGCCAATGCACGATTTTCAGGTATCATCGGGACAATGGAATCCTTACTATGCTCCATATGGTATGACCTACCAGCAGCCTTATCCTGTACAATATCCAATGCAGGATGCACAGCCCAATTATGGTCCTAATCCATATCCTTCACAGGGCTATGGATCCAATTATTATCCTGCTCCAGCCTCACAAAACACTAGCATTTTTCAGAATCCATTAGAATCGGAAGAATACTATGGAACTAATTCTAAGCAGCAGCAGCCAGTGTCTCCTTATCCGTATATGAACCCGTATCCTAAACAGTCATTCATTCCGAAGCAGCCTTCTGGAGTCCAGACAATTATGAATTCATTTAAAGCACAGGATGGCTCGCTGGATCTCAATAAGATGGTGGATACAGCCGGTCAAATGATGAATGCTGTAACACAGGTTTCGTCGATGGTGAAGGGGCTGGGAGGAATATTTAAAGTTTAGTTTTTCCTAAAGGGCCGTTAAGGCCTTTTTATATTGGGATGAAAAATCAGACTTGAAAAAAAATTGAATATATTTGAAAATGGAATAGCTGGTCTATTTTTGGGATGGCTTTGTTCATAGGCATTGTTTTACTTTGGAACTTTGTTGATTGTACAAAAAACAGAAGGCGATTTTGCAGAGCTTTTGCATTTAAAAAAATATGTCAAATCATGCGGTAAATAACTCACTCATTTACTGTTGAATGATTGACAAAATTTAGATGAAAGTGAAAAAATAGAAAAATGACTAGAAGTCATTAAAGGGGGGGTATTATGGTTCGAGCTGTACAGCAAATATTTATTATATTTGTTTTAATTTTACTTCTTGCCGCTTTGCCAAAAATCGTTTCAGTAGATCAGATGGATGGAGGCATGGATTGGAAATATGACAGACTGCCTGAGATTTATGGGGATTTTATCACAGAAATAAGCCATGGGAGCCTTGGAACATATCAGCTGGGCATGCAAACCCGACCGATAGCAGAGGACATCGGAGATAATTTTTTAACCAGTTTACAAATTGTTTTAACGGGTGTAATTTCAGCAGTCTTCATTAGCCTGTTATTTGGTATATTTATAAGCAGATTCCGGCCAACGAAAATCTTTGGCATGTTCTTGAATATCCTTGCAGCCATTCCTGATTTTATTATCATCGTCATGTCCATGATTCTTGCTGTAAAAGTATATAAAGTGACGGGGGTAAGAGTGATTTCACTAAGGCCGGATGGCGGCGCGCTTAACATCTGGTTCCCAACCATGCTTGTGGCCATTGCACCCACATTATATTTGTTTAAGCTCGTATCGGTAAAGTACTATCAAACCAGCGGTGAAGATTATATTAAAACGGCTGTTGCAAAGGGTATGGGCTTAAGTTACATAAATTTTCAGCATGTCTATAAAAATATAGAGCCTTTCATTAAAGCAGAGCTTGTTAAAGTAATTTCTTTGGCGATCGGCAATTTGTTTATTATTGAATACATCATGAATGTTTCTGGTATTACAAAGTTTGTGTTCCAAAGTCATGAAGTGCAGCCAATTGCAATTGGATTGTTTGCCATGCTGTTAATATCTCTTATTGTCTATGTTTCAATTAGACTTTTATTCTATCTGTTTAAACGGGGTTTTATTTATGAATAGGCTGCTAAAGGTAAATTACTCATTATATATTGGAACCTTCCTGGTCACAGTACTGCTTTTTTTCTGCATTTTTGGCCCAATGCTCGCTCCGCACTCATTGACTTCGACGCTTGAAACGCAATATACAAATGGGAAAGTGCTGGCACCGCCCATGGAGCCTTTTGAATCAGGCTCTTACCCTCTGGGTACAGATAAATGGGGCTATGATCTAATGTCTATGATACTGAATGGGCTTCGATATACGGTCATTATAGCTGCTGCTGTAACCGCCATTAAAATGGTTTTTGGGACAATTATCGGCTTGTATATTGGAACCTGGAAAAAAACTCCCGGATGGATGATTGCTTTCGAAAATGCCTGGAGCTATGTCCCTCTTTTTTTAATTTTATATTTTTTTCTATCACCGATTAGCTTTAATAGCTCCTTGGAAACAAGCACACTTATTGGCTATTTCATTATAATAGCGTCGGTAGTCAGTATTCCCAGTATTGTTTCGTCAGTAAGACTTAAAACAGCCGAATTATATCAATCCGTTTATATTGATGCCGGAAGGGTACTTGGGGCAAACAAGCACCGCCTTATATGGAAGCATATCTTTCCGCAATTAAAGGAATCTTTTTTAGTCATGTTTATTCTGGAGATTGTCTATGTGATTGCTCTTATGGGGCAGCTTGCTCTCATGAATATATTTGTGGGCGGTACGATCATGAGATATGATCCGATCATTTATCTTTCTGTAACAAAAGAATTGGCAGGCCTTGTCGGCCAGGCAAGAGGGAATATTTATGGAAGCACCCATATCTTGCTTGTGCCATTAATCGTGCTTTTATATACAACCGCCTCCTTTAGCCTGCTTGCCAATGGGTTAAAGAATCGTTTTCAATCCAACTACCAGCGTACACCTTGGATTAAGACTGGGCATGAGCCCCAGGTGCTTCCAGCGAGAAAGCAGTATAATGCAAAGAGAGGTTTTTGGACGCTTTCCACTCCTAAAATCGCTCTGGGCGCGCTGGTAATTGCTTTCGCTGGCGCAGGTATTTATGTGACAGCTACAAAGGACGCGGATATAGGTGTCAAAAGCGGCAGCCAGGCTGAATATAACCTCGCTTTGAAAATGAATGCAAACGGGTCCTTCTCAGCTGATGCGGATATTCAATTAAAAAACAAATCAGATCAGGAATGGGAAGAACTTGTATTTTACTTTATCCCCAATGTCTTTAAAGAGGGACATCAATTCAAATCCGTTGAGGGACATTCCGAGTCAGAAATTAAAGAAGTGACCTTGAATGGGCAGAAAGCGAAGTATACATTAGAGGATGATACTTTAACAATCGCTGTCAGTGAAGGGATGACAGATAGAACTAAACACAGAGTAAGGATAAAGTATAGCTTTACAGTGCCTGAAAAAGGCAGCCGTTTTTCAAAGGTAAGCCCTAACTATTATCTTGCTCAGTGGTATCCAATGGCAGCGGTTTACCAAAATGGCAAGTGGAATAAAGAGCCTTATAAAGAGGGGCTGGAAACATATCATACCGGCTTCTCCGATTTCAAAGTTTCATATAAATTGCCTAATGGATATACATTTGTTTCAACTGCCGAAAAGGATCCTGAAGCGGAAAAGAACGAAGGAGCCGTTAAAGCAGAGAGAGTCAGGGACTTTTTCATTGCTGTCATGAAGGATATGGATATGTATGAAACGGAAGCTGAGGATGGTGTAAAAATCCGGTTATTTACGAGAAATAATCATGACAAAGATCCGGCTGCTTCTCTGGAACTCGCCCGTAAAGCACTGTCTTTTTATCAGGAGAACATAGGAGACTATCCCCATAACCAGCTCGATATTGTTCTGGATGAGGGCCAGTTTATGGAGTATCCCGGAATCGTAACCATCAACCCTTACATAGAGGATAAACGATTTTATGATATTTCCATTGTCCATGAAATTGCCCATCAATATTTTTATGGAGTGGTAGCTAATGATCCCTATCATCACGCATGGGTTGATGAAGGGATGACAGAGTTTGCCACATCCATGTATTATTATGCTAGTGAAAATCAGCCCGAACCGCAGGCGTTTGGAATCTCCCGTTATCGAATGGAGGCAATTGAGGAAGAAGGTCTTGGCAGGTAGTATTCTAATGTCCCGCTTGATCAGGTAGTACATACTGGCTTTATATATGGCCAGCCAACCCTGGAAATCTATAAGATGATCCAGGAAAAGTACAGGCAAAAGGGCGAAACACCTAAGGAAGTGGGTATGCAGTATCTATCCGATTATTATCAAAAGTTCCGTTATAAAGAGGTAGATACACAGGAATTTATCCGGTTTACCAAAGACTATTTCAGCGTTCCTACTGGCTATTTTAATAATTGGCTGGAAACTTCAAATAAAACAAGCAGTTAATTTATTGTCTGTTGAATGCGATTAATAATTAAATAGGTTAACACAAAAACAAGCAGTTTATCACTCTGCTTGTTTTTGTTTACCCAAACAATGTAAAAGAGCTCATTAGAAGAGGCTTCTTAGCCTCACTTTGGCAGTGGCCAGGTTCAGCTTTCATCAATAAGTATTCTTTTTCCCTGCTGTTTTGGCACTGTAATCTGCAGCAGTCCATTTTGGTAAACCGCTTTTACTTTTTTTTCATTTACCGGTTGTGGAAGGGGAATAGTACGGCTGGAACGCTGCAGGCTTTGCTGTCTTCTGAATATTTTTCTGTTCTCATCCTCTTCAGTTATCGTTTCAGCAGATTTAACAGAGATCGTAATATAATTGTCCAGAATATCGATGTGGATTTGTTCTTTATTTATTCCAGGGAGCTCTGCAGTAATGATATGTTCTTTCTCTGTTTCTGAAACATCTACATGGAAGGAAGAAGCAAAAGGGAAGGGGTTCTTAAAGAAATCATCCATCGTCTGCAGAAACCCTTTCACCGGCTTCTCGTGAAATAGCTGATTCATGGAATTCATTAAATCACCAAACGGCTCGTTTCGATCTCTATTTCTGTCTCTCTTTTTTGGTTCCTCCATAACATGCATCCCCTCTCATACAGGATTATTCATTTTATCGTATGCTGCCCATTGGGTGAATGTTCCTGAAGGAGCAGGCTATTGAAGGATAAAAAAACAGCTTGGATGCGGTCCTTAAAAAATCTCTTCGAATAGTTGGTCAGGTTTTATGATTAAATGCCCATCTTTATCTGTTTGAATTAATTTATCTTTTTTCATCTTTGTTAAAGTTCTGCTGACAGTTTCTCTTGTGGTGCCAATCATATTGGCAAGATCCTTATTGGTAAAATCGCCCTTGAGGATGAAGGATCCTTCTTCGATTTCCTGTCCGTGCATTTTCGCAAGTCGTACGAGCAGTTTAATTATTTGCTCATAAGTATTGTTTAAAATTTGTGCTTCTAGTCTTTCTTGCAGATCAACGATTTTTTCCCCAAGCACCTTAAATACTTTGATGCATAATTCAGGATTTTCAATGAGAACTTTCTCAAACTGAGCAATTGGAACTACAACAAGCTGGGCGTTTTCTAGTACTTCGGAAAAAGCAGGATATCCGCCCTTCCGGAAAAAACCTACATGCGGGAACATTTCGCCTTTGGTTAAAATCGCTACAATTTGCTCTTTTCCGTTAATATCACTTTTATATATCTTAACTCTGCCGTTATTAATAAAATAAACATTTTCCAAAGGATCATCCTGGAGAAAAACATGGCTTCCTTTTTTCCATTCCCTTGAAATTGAAATTTCAACAACTTTATCAAGTTCTTCATCGTTAAGCTCCCGAAAAAGTGAGAATTGAGAAAGAACTTTCTTAATTTCTGCTGCTTTCATAATTCACCTCGTACTTCCTATTCTAATAAGCTTATTGTAACAAAAAACATGAAGAAGGTTTATACCCATTTAAATTCTATAAACATACCAGTTTATTTTAATATACGGCCCATCACTCGCCTCGAATCGTCAGTCTATTTATGTCTTCAGTAAATTAGCATAAAATTCGACTTATAGATTTCCAGAAAAAGTTAAGGGGATTTACGATTTTCTACTGTTAGAACGAACATTTATTCGCTAGAATAGGGATAAGAGGTGAAAAAGATGAAAGTACGCAAAAATCTGCCTGAAATTATGAAGGAACTCATTTCTGAACAACAATACAAAGAAAATATTGTTCATTGGCATACAATTGAGGAAAAAGAAGCAAAAACAGCGGACCTTCCCGATGACATTCATCCATCGTTAAAGGACGCGTTGTTAAAGAGAGGAATTACAAGGCTTTATACTCACCAAAAAACCTCTTATCAAACCGCGTTGAAGGAGCAAAGTCTTGTAGCGGTTACACCGACTGCCTCAGGGAAAACGCTGTGCTATAACCTTCCTGTGCTTCAAACGATTGTTAATGACCCAAATGCCCGAGCTCTTTATATGTTTCCGACAAAAGCACTGGCACAGGATCAAAAAAGTGAAATCAATGAAATCATTCAGGAATCTGGATTGAATATAAATAGCTATACATATGATGGGGATACTCCAGCCAACATCCGCCAGAAAGTACGGAGAGCAGGCCATGTGGTCATTACAAATCCGGACATGCTGCATTCGGCAATTTTGCCACATCATACAAAATGGGTTTCCCTGTTTGAGAACCTTAAATACGTAGTAATTGACGAGCTTCATATTTATAGAGGCGTATTTGGAAGCCATGTGGCAAATGTAATTCGCCGCCTAAGGAGAATTTGCCGGTTCTATGGAAGCGATCCGATTTTTATTTGTACTTCTGCGACAATTGCAAACCCGCTTGAGCTTGCAGAGAAGCTTACAGAAAAGCCGGTCAAACTTGTCGATAATAATGGAGCCCCAAGCGGGAAAAAGCATTTTGTTTTTTACAATCCACCTATTGTCAATAAACCGTTGAATATCAGAAGGAGCGCCACCCTGGAAGCGAGAAAGCTGGCAGGTGAGCTCCTGAAAAACAAAATACAGACCATTGTGTTTGCAAGAAGCCGGGTAAGGGTCGAGATTCTTCTGTCCTATCTGCAGGAGCTTGTCAAACATAAGCTTGGCCCCAAAGCCATTCGAGGCTACAGGGGTGGCTATTTGCCAACCGAAAGGCGTCAAATTGAAAAGGGGCTCCGTTCAGGGGATATTTATGGAGTTGTAAGTACCAATGCACTTGAGCTTGGTGTGGATATAGGCCAGCTTCAGGTGTGTGTCATGACCGGATATCCAGGAACGATTGCCAGCTCCTGGCAGCAGGCAGGGCGTGCAGGGAGAAGACATGGCGAGTCCCTGGTCATCATGGTTGCAAGCTCCAGTCCGCTGGATCAATACGTCATTCAAAACCCTGATTACTTTTTTAATAAAAGCCCTGAGACTGCCCGAATAAACCCGGACAACCTCATTATTTTAGTGGATCATATCAAATGCGCAGCCTACGAGCTTCCATTTAACGCTGGAGAACGTTTTGGCACTTTTGAAACAGAAGAGGTTCTGGAATACCTGGCTGAGGAAAGAGTTCTCCATCAAAATGGCGATAAATATTACTGGATGAATGATTCTTTTCCAGCCCATAATATCAGCCTTCGTTCAGCTTCCCAGGAGAATGTAGTCATTATTGACCAGTCAGATGTTGCGAATCCAAAAGTAATTGGTGAAATGGATCGCTTTTCTGCTATGACACTCCTCCATGAAGAAGCGATCTATCTCCATCAGGGTACACAATTTCAAGTGGAAATGCTGGATTGGGAAGAGAAAAAAGCCTTCGTCCGCGAGGTAGATGTCGACTATTTCACAGATGCCAACCTGGCTGTTGAACTGAAGGTGCTTGAACAGGACAAATCAAGGATATCGTCCATAGGCGAAATAGGATTTGGAGATGTAAGTGTTGTGGCCATGGCTACAATCTTTAAAAAAATAAAGTTTGAAACCCATGAAAATATAGGATCTGGTCCGATAACTCTGCCTGAAGAGGAACTCCACACCAGCTCAACCTGGTTATCCTTAAAGGAAGCATCCTTAATGCTTAAACAGGATCGTCTCGAGCAGGGCCTTATTGGAACTGCGCATGCCCTCAAGCATATTGTTCCTCTGTTTGTTATGTGCGACCCTCAGGATGTCCATGTGGTACCTCAAGTAAAGGCTGCCCATAATGAAAAACCGACGATCTTTTTCTATGACCGGTACCCTGGCGGTGTGGGTTTAAGCGAAAAAATATTTGGTGGAATTGAACATATTATGCATGAAACCATGGAAATGGTCAGCAGATGTTCTTGTGAACATGGCTGCCCTTCATGTGTTGGTACGGATACATCCTCTGAAACAGCCAAAAAAGATGTTCTAAGGATCCTGGCTTCTTTTAAAAATGAAGAAAGTGGTATAGGTGATAACATTGTCCATTAAGAATAAGCTGAATAGGCTAAAAAACCACCTCGGCACTGACAATTGCAATATGCCTGCGCCTATTGAGAAAAAGGATTTAACTATAGATGTGCCTTATAAAGAGGTTTGGGAAAATCATGGCGTCTATCCATTTTATTTTGAAGATGCATATTGTCTTATAAGAGAAAAGGAATATAATCTTGATCAGATGCATGGTATTTATTCATTTGGTCAATTTGCAGCAGCAGTGGAGGCATGGAATTCTTCAAGTATCAGACACCCGCTGTCTGCCGCCGGCCATGATCCGGAAAATATTTTTTTCTTTGATACAGAGACAACAGGCTTGGGCGGAGGAGCCGGAAATTCTATATTCCTGCTCGGACAAGCCAGCCTTAAAGGAAATAAAATAAAATTAAAACAGCATATTCTCCCACACCCAGGTGCCGAGATTCCTTTATATAAAAGTTTTCTTGAAAGTATTGCTTATTCAACGATGGTGACCTACAACGGGAAGGCTTTCGACTGGCCCCAGGTTAAAACGAGGCATACCCTGATCAGGGAACATGTACCAAAGCTGCCTCCATTCGGGCATTTTGATTTATACCATGCTGCAAGGAGAATGTGGAAGCATAAGCTTGAAAGAATAAAGCTGGCTGCGGTTGAAAAGGATGTTTTAGGTATAGAGCGAGAAGATGATATACCTGGATTCCTCGCACCCATGATTTATTTTGATTTCGTTGAAAGGAAAAACCCTGAAGGCATGCTCGGGATAATTAAGCATAACGAAATTGATATTTTATCGCTAATCAGCTTATATACCCATCTTTCCTTTCAAATTTTGCGGCTTGATGCCAGGCAATCGCCCCGGGAGATTTTTGAAGTGGGTCGATGGCTTTCTTCATTGGGAGAATCGTCAGAAGCTAAAACAGCTTTCTGTAAAATTTCCAATGGTGATACCGAGGAAGCTAAAGAAGCGAGGTTTGCATTGGCATTTGAGCATAAGAAGCATAAAAACTGGACTGAAGCGGCCAGGCTATGGAAAGGTACTGCAGAAAGCGGCAGCCTGAAATCCAAGTTGATCTCTTGTATCGAGCTGGCTAAAATTTATGAGCACCGTTTGAAAGATATCGACCAAGCCATTATTTATGCAGAAAGAGCATTAGAGCTTTATGCAGATTTATCCGAAAAGCACACGGAGAGAATAAGTATGAAAGAGGAAGAGATTAAAAAGCGGCTTGAACGTCTCAATCGAAAAGTACCTAATGGTGGGTAAATATATTTGTAACAAAATTTTAATATTCCAGACAAAAAAATCCACTATTTCCTAGTTGTATGTACCTCTTGTAAGCGTTAAAATAAGTAGCTGTGTGGTACTTTTTTAGGAATAATATATAGTGAGGCTGGTAATATGTATAAAGCAATTTTAGTTTTATTCTTCCTTGTAATTTTCACTACAGCAATCGTCTTTTCCAACCTAAAAGACAGTTTTTACAGCATGCTCTAAACCAAAACCTATGAAACTATATAAAATTAGGTGTTTTCATTAGTACAAGATTCCCCTTTCTTACATAGGTTGTTAATGTAAATACAATTCAGAAAGGGGATCTTTACATGCATTGCAGACCAAGACCATCGCAGGTAATGCCTGCTGTTGTTCATCCGACAAAATGCTGTGTGACTCATTCGTTCCAAAACGTAGTGGTTCCGCACATTCATCCTACACATCATACACATGTAAACCACACCAATTATGAGAATCAGCATTCCTATCCTCATACTCAATCAGTTGTAAATCAGGTGACAACCTCTAATGTAAATATGGGGCCTAGACCTGGTGTAGCAGGAGCATATAGTCCAGGAATGGGACCAGGATTTGGAGGTCCGGGACCTGGAATGGGAATGGGACCTGGAATGGGAATGGGCCCTGGATACGGCGGTCCAGGAACAGGAGTAGCCGGAGCATCAACTGGCCCTGGAATGGGACCAAAGCAAGGGCCAAGTTTTTACGGAAGATAATGAACAAGGGCTATTTGCCCTTGTTTTTATATTGTCGTTCTGTATAAATCAATAAAGTATTCAAAACGATATTTTTTATTGGAAAAATGATCATCTTAACTGCATACTATAAGAAGAAACTTCTCTAGAGGAAACACCAGCACAAAATAGGGCATTATCAGTCAGTAATGCTTTAAGGAGTTTTGCAACTTGTCTAAAGTAGCAGTTGTTTCAGGGTATAAGCCATTTGAAGTGGGGATATTCAAAAACGACGATCCCGCTGTCGGCTACATAAAAACTGCAATAAAGAAAAGCCTGATTTCTTTGCTTGAAGATGGCCTTGAGTGGGTAATCATCAGCGGCCAGCTTGGGACAGAACTATGGGCTGCTGAAGTTGTTTTTGACCTGCAGCAGGAAGGGTATTCCGAACTGAAGCTTGCAGTCATAACTCCTTTCTTGGAGCAGGAGGCATCATGGAAGGATACGAATAAAGAATGGTATGAATCCATATTGGCTCAAGCTGATTTTGTTGAATCCGTAACCCGAAAACCATATGAAAACCCGCAGCAGTTCAGGCTTAAAAATCATTTTCTTGTTAATAAAAGCCATGTGCTTCTTCTCTTTTATGATTCTGAAAAAGAGGGCAGTCCTAAATATTTATATGAAACCGCAAAAAAATATCAGGAAGAAAATGAATATGAAATTAGACTAATCTCCTTTTTTGATTTACAATTGATTGTAGAAGAAGAACAATTGTCACAAAGGGATCTGTTTGAGTAAATTCATAAGTTAAATTGACAAATGTACCTATTTTTGAAAAAATAATCATGATGATTGGCGATATACCGAGGTGAGTGTAATGCTATCCGATAAAATTAAATTAACGGCAAAAGATATTTTGGAGAAAGAGTTTAAAACAGCTATGCGCGGTTATAAACCTGAGGATGTAGATAAATTCCTAGACTTGGTCATTAAAGACTACGAAGCATTCCATCAGGAAATTGAAGATCTTCAGCAGGAAAATATGAGATTAAAGAAGCAAGTTGAAGAAGCTTCACGCCGGCCTGCCGCTCAAACTGCCGGCACAACGAATTTTGACATTCTAAAAAGATTATCAAACCTGGAAAAGCATGTTTTTGGCAGTAAATTGTACGATTGACAGGAATTCTCAGCTTTTCCTATTTTAAACCATTGCTATTCCAGCAGAGATTTCATATAATAATCTTTGTGATCATTAATAGCGTTCGGGTAATCGCTGCAATATGTTTTCATATTGTAGAGGAAAGTCCATGCTCGCACAGGCTGAGATGCCTGTAGTGTTCGTGCCTAGCGAATTCATAAGCTAGGGCAGTTGGGCAGTTGCTCGGCTGACGGCAGGGAAAATGCCTAAGTCCTTTGGGATATGGCATGAATACCTTGAAAGTGCCACAGTGACGGAGCCTTTTTAGAAATGAAAAGGGTGGAACGAGGTAAACCCCACGAGCGAGAAACCCAAATGATGGTAGGGGCACTTTCCCTGAGGAATTGAACAACGGGAAGGACAGGCAAACGCCTGTAGATAGATGATTACCACCTGAGTACGAGACAATTGTCGCTTGCAGTACTACGGTACAAAACATGGCTTACAGAACGTTATTAGTGAGACAGTATGAGTGTTATAAATTCAAGCTCTCCTTTTTAAGGGGAGCTTTTTTAATTATTCTGTTGAATGAACATAGACTTACATATAGCCTAATGTGTACCATTAGCTTTGCAAATGCATCAAAGAAACGAGAACAATAACGTTGTGTCACCTCAAGCTGATTATACGTTTCAGCATGGGGGAATGGGTCAATGGGTCAATCACATTACTGAATGGGTAGATAAAAGGAAGAAATCATCATTAGACTCAAGGCTCAACTGCAACGATCCGGTAAACAAATGCGAATCCCTCTAATCCGTATGCCCCACTGCCGGCACCAGCTGCCTCCGTTGCGGCCACGCGAATAAACATATATACTTTATGTGATAATCACATATGCTAAAACCATTTAAATGTACATATCAGAATGAATAATTTTTTAAGTAAGGGTGAAATTATGTCAAAATATGATTTAATTGCAACGACTGCAATGGGTCTTGAAGCTCTGGCAGCGAAAGAAGTAAGAGATCTTGGATATGAATGTGAAGTTGAAAACGGGAGGATTACTTATAAAGGTGATGAAACCGCTATTGTCCGCTCTAACTTATGGTTAAGGACTGCAGACAGGATCCGGATAAAAGTAGGCGAGTTCAAAGCAACAAGTTTTGATGAGCTATTTGAAAAAACAAAATCTCTGCCTTGGGAAAATTACTTGCCAGAAAATGCCGAGTTCCCCGTTTCAGGGAAATCTGTAAAATCCAAATTATTCTCTGTTTCTGATTGTCAGGCCATTGTTAAGAAAGCAATTGTGGAACGGATGAGAACGAAATATAAAAAAACGGGATGGCTTGAAGAAAATGGACCTCTATTTAAAATAGAAGTGGCACTTCATAAGGATGTAGCGTTATTGACCATCGATGCCAGCGGAAGCGGCTTGCACAAACGAGGATATCGTGCTGGCCAGGGTGAAGCGCCGCTGAAGGAAACTCTTGCTGCCGCATTAGTGATGCTGACAAATTGGACGCCGGACAAGCCTTTCGTTGATCCCTTCTGCGGATCAGGTACGATTCCAATTGAAGCTGCATTGATCGGTCAAAATATTGCACCAGGATTTAATCGTGAATTTATATCGGAAGCATGGCACTGGATTCCTGAAAAAGTCTGGGAGGATGCCAGAAATGAAGCTGAAGATGTGGCAAATTATGATCAGCCTCTGGATATCGCCGGAGCAGATATTGATCACAGAATGGTGAAAATAGCTGAAGAGAATGCCTTTGAAGCCGGCCTGGGAGAACTCATTAATTTTAAACAAATGCAGGTAAGAGATTTTACGACCACTAAGGGATACGGAGTGATTGTCGGAAATCCACCCTACGGTGAAAGACTTGGAGAGAAGGCGGCAGTGCAGAGAATGTATGCCGAAATGGGCAAAGCTTTTGCCCCTCTTGATACATGGTCAATCTATATCTTGACCTCTGATGAAGAATTTGAGACTCATTTTGGAAAACCTGCAACAAAGAAACGCAAGCTCTTTAACGGTTTTATCCGTACTGATTATTATCAGTATTGGGGTAAAAGGCCGCCAAGAAACAAATAAGCATAAAACCTCCTGTTTATGAATAGACTATACTTATCTAATTCTGTCAGGAGGGATGGCAATGAAGCATTCTAATATTGATTTTCATAAAATTTCACAGGCACTGAACGGAACGATGGAAGCAATTCAAGGAGAAGGTGATTCTTCGGCTGAGGCTCTTGAGAGTCTTAGAAATGCGCAGGACGAACTGCAGCAGGCATTGTCATTTTCGATGTCTCGCATTAACTAAAGAATTTAACATGAAGGAGCGGCAGGGGCTGGTTGTAAAAGCACCCCTGCTTTTTTGTGAATTTCCGGCGGCGAGGTGCCCACAACCTAGAAATGACATTATTCTTGACAGTTGCCATAATTGCGATAGAATTGTATGATGTTCATTTGTTTATAAACAGCAAAAAATTGAAATAATGAGATAACCGCAATAACGGCGTCTGCAATTTAAGACGCTTTAACTTTTTATTTACGGAGGGGTATCATGTCTAACCGAATGCCTTTTGCCGTGTCCAAGAGCGAATCTTTTTACGAGAAGTTAAGCGAGTGGATCGGGGATGTTTTTTACGATATATTGCCTGAAGCAGGTTTTGAAATACGGGATGAACAAATATTTATGGCTTTTCAGCTTGAAAAAGCTTTTAAAGACAAGAAGGTTATTTTTGCAGAGGCTGGTGTAGGAACCGGCAAGACGATTGTTTATTTGCTGTATGCAATCAGCTATGCAAGGTACATAAATAAGCCTGCAATTATCGCATGTGCGGATGAAACATTGATCGAGCAGCTTGTTAAAAAGGAAGGCGATATTGCTAAGCTTGAAAAGGCATTGGGCTTGAATATCGATGTAAGGCTGGCTAAATCGCGCGATCAATACTTATGCTTAAATAAGCTGGACAAGCTTGTGGCAAACGATGTACATGATCATTACAACGGCATCTTTGATGAGCTTCCTGACTTTGTCCAAACTGGTTCCTCTATGCAAAAATTTGAAAGGTATGGTGATCGAAAGGATTATCCAGACTTGCCGGATGAGCATTGGGCAAATGTTGCATGGGACTCAATCCAGGATTGTTTTACGTGTGAAAAACGCCATCGCTGCGGCCAAACCTTGCATCGGGAATATTACCGGAGTGCAAAGGACTTGATTATTTGTTCACATGATTTTTATATGGAACACATTTGGACAAAGGAATCAAGAAAACGGGAAGGACAGCTCCCTCTGCTTCCTGAAAGCTCTTGTGTTGTTTTCGATGAGGGCCACTTGCTGGAATATGCCTCCCAGAAGGCGCTGACATATCGGTTCACTGAGCAAATACTTGAATCTCTGTTAACAAGGCTGATGGCGAATGATGTGCGGGAAAAAACCCTGAATATCATTGAAGATGCTATTTACCAGAATGAGCATTTCTTCTTAACGCTTGCACTGTCTGCTTCCGCAGAAACAGGCTCAGACAAGAAGGCCATTGAAAAAACGGGCGATGTCATGCGAGAAGGAAGAAAGCTGCAGGATTTAATAAGCAGACTTGAAGAGGAACTGGTTTTTGAAAGTGAAATGTATGTCATTAACGACTATGATTTAAAAATCGTCGAAGAATACCTTGAGCAAATCTCTTACTCACTGTCTCTGTTCCTTAAAGATTTAAAGGGAATTACTTGGTTTGAAGACCATAATGGTGAAAGAACATTGGTAATCATGCCTAGAATGGTCGAGGATATTATGAGGGAGGAAGTTTTTTCACAGAACAAGCCTTTTGTTTTCTCATCGGCAACATTGTCTGAAGATAAATCTTTTGATTATATGGCCAAAAGTCTTGGTGTGGATGAATATTTATCCTTCACAGTAGAATCTCCGTTTGACTATGAAGAAAACATGTCCATTTGCATGCCGGAATTTGCAAAGGATGATACAGCTGCAAAAATGGAATATACCATTGGGCAAATCAGGCGATCTGAAGGACGGGCTTTGGTGCTGTTCACAAACCGTTCAGATTTGGCTGGATTTAAAGCTTATGCTGCCGGTAAAATGGATGTCCCGTTCTTTTTCGAAGGAGATGCGGAAATCAGTACACTGGTGTCAAACTTCCAAAATGACGAGCAATCTGTTCTATGCTCCGTTAACTTATGGGAAGGTCTCGACATACCGGGAAGATCTCTGGAAAACGTGATTATTTTTGGCCTGCCGTTCCCTCCGCATGATCCGGTCTTTACTGCAAAGAGAGAAGGCGCAGCCGATCCATTCAGGGAGGTTGATCTGCCGTATATGATCTTGAGACTAAGACAAGGAATTGGCCGATTAATCAGAACCCATGAAGATAAAGGAACTGTTCATATTTTAGTAAAGGAAAATGAAAAACCCGAAGTGCTTGAGATGATTAAAAAGGTTTTACCGACGAAAGCTTCCTTAAGCAAACAGATATAAAATGAAAAGTGCCCAAAAAATGATTGGGCACTTTTTTTCACTTTATCCCCTTAAGAGTCTATTTCCTTCAGCTGTCATATTTTCAGGTGTCCATGCAGGCTCCCAGACAAGATTAACATCTACAGAAGAAAATTCCTTTAGCTCTTCGATACAGTATTTTACGCCGCTGACTATACTGTCATGTAGCGGGCAGCCAGGTGTTGTTAGGGTCATCGTTATTAATGCTTTGCCTTCTTCGGGGAAGTCGACATCATAAATGAGCCCCAAATCAACTACGTTTATATTAAGCTCCGGATCCATTACTCTTTTTAAGTTAGTTAGCACTAATTCTTTTAAGTTCATGGAAATCTCCTCCTATTTTTTAATAACTGTTATGATCAAATAATTGAAACTAAGGCATGCACCTAACACCATCATCTGGCCAGTAAAGAATAAGCCGTTATTTTCAAATATGATGGAAGCCATCACACCGAAGACACCAAGGATAAGAATAGAAAGAACTGGGATCGAGGATTTGTCATCCATCATATCTTTTAGTGAAGGTACACTCCGTTTACCGATTTCCTTGCTGTATTTCCATGTCCACCATAGGAAAGGAACAATTTTAAATAGATAGCCGAAGATGCTTAAGGCCACCCACAGCATCAGGTAGGCAAAAATTAAGAATCCTGCAGTGTTTTCAAAATTGCCAAAAAGCGAGTTTGCGAATGCTGCATAGTGAATCATTAATCCGGCAGGAATGGCAAGCAGAGCAAACCGGAAAGAATAATCAAGTTTCTTCTTGATTCTTTTCTTTAAAATTTGCAGCATATGCCAGGAAAAGAAAGTGAAGCCGCCCGCAAGAATGAGCAACCCTGCTGTGAAAAGCAAATTCTGTTCTGCGAATAATGAGATTAATGACAGTGCCAAACCCGCTCCATAAAAGGCAAAAACATATTTGGCCGGCTTCATGCTATAACCATGAGACAAGGAAAACATCGAAACCATTTTATAGGAAAAACCAAAGATTAATAGTGTAAACCAGCCTGCTGTTCCAAGAAGCAAATGGCTTTTAAAGATCGCTTGATAGTGATCAGAAGCAAAGCCGGTCTTCATGCTGATTATCATCATGATGCCCATTAAAATGGTGGTGAACAAACTGGCCAGGGCGGTTCCCACAAAAAGCGTCAGTACATTGGGCTTTGCTTGTTTTTTTAATGTCATCAGCATTTGCAGCAGGAACATCATAATCCCTGTTAATGTAATAAGGCCAGGCAGCAGGGCATCCTGCGGGCTGTAAAAGAGAACATGGGCAAAATACAGGATGCCAAAAGCTGTTACTCCGAATTGGATGAACCCGAATTTTTCATTCCATATTGGTGTAAGAAAGGCCACCGGTACAAGCTGATACATGGCTCCCATTGCCGCCATTAACGCCCATCCCAGTACAAATAGGTGGGCAGCCGACCAGATTCCCGGTACTCTGAATTGGCCATTAATAATGAAGTCTCCCTGAAGAAAAATAAGGGAAAGGGATCCTATTAAACTAAACATGCTGAATAATATAAATGAAAAAGGGAGTTTAATATTTGTTTCATTTTTTGTATTTGGAAGCAATGGGATCACCTGCTTATTTCGTAATTTCTATTAAAAAACTTCCATCATTTTGCTCAGTGGTTTCGTGCTTGTAACCCAGTTTCTCCAGCTGTTCATAAAGAAACATTGGACGTCTATCATTAATAATTGACAAGGTTTCACCGCAGGAAAGGCCTTCAAGGGCAGCAAGAGTCCTCATCATTGGCTGTGGAGGTTCAAGTCCCCGGTTATCCAGCTTCATTATGATTCACCTCTTTTGGTAAAAGTTATTTTCCAATGCTTTTTTTCAATCTCTTCAGACTTGTGATCAAAGCCCTTTGCTTTTAACACTCCAAATAGAGGCACAGGCTTAAATGGGGCATGAAGAATAAAAACATCATTCGCATCAAGATCTGTAATGGCAGACATTATTTTCTGAAAGGGTTCAAGCTTATTTTTTAAATCCTCCCGCACATCAAGCTCAACTATTTTGTTCTCCATTATTCTTCCTCCTTATAAAAAATTCCTAAATAATCTGATCTTTCAGCTGGCTGCGGTCGATTAAGAAATAACCTGATTCGTCAGTAGCAAGATAGCCCTTTTTCTTTAAATGGTTGATGGTTCTGCTTACAGTTTCTCTCGAAGTGCCAATCATGTTGGCAAGTTCTCTGTTTGTAAAGTGGGTTGTGATTTTATAGACCTCATCTGCTTTTACACCATTGGTTTTGCAAAGTCTTAATAAAAGCATGATGATTTGTTCATGTGTATTATGGAGAATTTGTTCCTCAAGCCGGTTCTGCAAATCGATTATTTTTTCACCGAGTACTTTAAAGAGCTTGATGCAAAGTTCCGGGTAAGAAATCAGAATTTGTTCAAAGCGGTCAATCGGAATTGCAATCAGCTGTGCTTCCTCCATTATTTCTGCATGTGCAGGGTATAGGCCCTTTCTGAAGAAGCCTGCATGCGGAAACATCTCACCAGCTTCCAGAACCGACACAATTTGTTCCCTCCCGGAAAAATCAGTTTTATAAATCTTGACTTTGCCTGAATGAATGAAAAATACACGATCAATGGGATCCCCCTGCATAAATACATACATCTTTTGCTTATAGAAACGAGTCTGGGCTATCTCAACGATTGGCGCCAGCTCCTCTTTATTGAGTTCTTTAAATAAAGGAACACTGCCTATCCTCTTTTCGATTTCCTCTTTTCTCAATTAGATCACCTTCCAGTGCAATTATTCGTCTATTTGCTCTCAGTTTAACAGCTCCAGCTACTGAAATAAGTGACCTGCATCATATAGGAAGAAATTTTATGATTCTCATTCTCATAGTGTGAAAAATCACAGCCTGATCATGAGGTGGCTCACAAAAACACTTTTTAAAGAGTATTAGAATCAAAGCGTACTCAAACAGAAAGGAAGCGAGAGCAATGGAAGTCAATCGCGGAACACCTATTAATAAAGTGGTGAAAAGAAATAAAAATGCACTATTAAAATCCATTCTTATTTTCACCATAATTGCCAGCTTTACAGTTCTTTTAATGGGAGGCTATTGGATTTTCAAGGAGCAGGCCCCGCGGCCGCTTGAGGTAACAAATGAAAAAGGAGAAATTATTCTTACAAAGGAAACGATAATGGGAGGCCAGGCGGTTTTCCAAAAGTACGGGTTGATGGATTATGGTACCGTGCTTGGCCATGGATCCTATATGGGACCTGATTATACAGCTGAAGCCTTAACGGTATACACCAAGGGCATGCAGGATTTTAGAGCTGAAGAAAAGTATGGAAAGCCATTTGACGAGATTTCAGGTGAGGAACAAACCGTAATAAGGGATCTTGTAAAAACGGAAATGCGGGAAAATAGATATGACCCTGATTCAGATACAATGGTGATAACTGATGCACAGGTTTATGGGTATGAAAAAGTAGGAGAGTTCTATCGAAAAGTATTTACAGAGGGTGACGGCTGGGGATTAAAAGCGGAATTAATCAAAGAAGAACATATGCCAACTGAAGGCAGAGCTTATGTTGCTTCAGGAGACCAAATACAGCAGATTTCTGATTTCTTCTTCTGGACAGCATGGCTTTCCAGCACAGAACGCTTGAATGATGATATTACTTATACGAATAACTGGCCTTACTATGAGGATGCGGGCAATGAAATGTCCTTCTCTGCTATTTGGTGGAGCGGAGCAAGTGTTACAGTACTGATCCTGTTTGTCGGTATTATTCTGTTTGTATTCTACCGCTATCATTTGGGAATGGAAGAGGCATATAAAGACGGAAACTTCCCTCGCATTGATTTAGCGAAACTGCCGGTAACTTCTTCTCAATTAAAATCCGGTAAATATTTCTTAATTGTTACTGTTCTATTTTTTGTCCAGGCTATGTTCGGTGCGTTGCTTGCACACTATTATGTTGAACCTGACAGCTTCTTTGGCATTAAGTGGATCCATGATATTCTGCCATTCAATATTGCGAAAGGCTACCATCTGCAGCTTGCTATCTTCTGGATTGCAACAGCATGGCTCGGAATGGGAATTTTTGTGGCACCATTGGTAGGCGGACATGAACCGAAAAAGCAAGGCCTTCTTGTTGATATCCTGTTCTGGGCACTTGTAGTTCTGGTTGGCGGAAGTATGATAGGCCAATGGCTTGGAGCAAATGGATACTTAGGAAACAAATGGTTCCTGCTCGGACATCAGGGCTGGGAATATTTAGAGCTTGGCCGTCTGTGGCAGGGGGTTCTGGCTGCGGGAATGTTAATCTGGCTGTTCATTGTATACCGTGGAATAAAGAGCGGTTTAAAGCGGGAGAATGATAAAGGCGGCTTAATTCACTTATTATTCTACTCAGCAATAGCTGTACCATTCTTCTACCTGTTCGCGTTTTTAATGAATCCTGACACAAGCTTTACCTTTGCCGATTACTGGCGCTGGTGGATCATACACCTTTGGGTAGAAGGTATTTTTGAGGTGTTCGCTGTAGTAGTTATTGGATTCCTGTTAGTACAAATGAAGCTTGTCACTAAGAGCTCTACTGTTAAAGCTCTTTACTTCCAGCTGATCCTGCTTCTTGGAAGCGGAGTTATTGGCATAGGACATCATTACTATTATAATGGCTCCTCTGAAATTTGGATCGGATTGGGAGCTGTATTCTCAGCACTTGAAGTTATACCGTTGACTCTGCTGATCCTTGAAGCATATGACCAATATAAAATGATGAGAGATGGCGGTGTGGACTTCCCTTATAAAGCTACATTCTGGTTCTTGATTTCAGTAGCGATCTGGAACCTGGTTGGAGCCGGAGTATTGGGCTTCCTGATTAACTTGCCTGCTGTCAGCTTCCTTGAGCACGGACAATTCCTAACCCCGGCGCATGGTCACGGAGCTATGATGGGTGTATACGGCATGTTTGCCATTGCAGTATTGCTTTATTCTTTACGAAATATTGTCAAACCGGAAAAATGGAACGACAAATGGCTCAAGTTCAGCTGCATTATGCTGAATGTGGGGCTTGCAGGAATGGTTTTCGCTTCCCTGCTTCCTGTCGGATTCCTGCAAATGAAAGAAGCGTATGTGAACGGTTATGCAGCTTCCCGTTCAGCAGACTTCTTAAAGCAGGATATTATTCAATCATTATTAACTTTAAGATCCGTACCGGATACCATCTTCCTGGTAGGTGTTGTCGCACTAGTGCTTTTCTCAATAAAAGCTATGTTCAACCTGCGAAAAGTGACTCATAAGGAAATTGAACCTCTTCCTGTTAGAGACCTTAGCACAGATGATGATGAATAAGAAAAGCGTAGGCGCCCTTGCCCATCGACGGAGCGTGGTGGACTGAGCCGAGTGAGATAAAGGAAACACGAAGAGCGGTAGCGATTCGATGTTGACTTACCGTGGGCGAGGTGAGGGAAGCACGTCGAGTCGATAGGGCGCCGAAGCTAGACAGTTATCAAAGTTTAAAGATATTAATTCTGTTATAAGCTAAATGAAAATCCGCAGATAGTCACTCTGCGGATTTTTTCCTTTCCTCTGAACAATCAAAACAGATGGTTTCATGATTTTCGTTGTAAACCCCGTTGAAAAAGCCGTCCAGGCAATATAGCTGCTTACCGCATACGCAGCAGCTGCCCACCAATTCTTTCATATTCCATTCACTCCTGACTTTTTAAGATTAATGTGCTGTTTTTCTTAAAATAAAGGTACATGGCACAAACAGTAAATAGTAAGACTATTGCAGCTATAGCAAAACCAGCTCTAAATGATACACCCAATAAGCCTAAAAAGGTGGAGCCCGCTACAACACCTAAAGAAAAGAATGCATAAAAGAGGCCAAATGCCTTTCCTCTTGTTTTTTCTGTCGTATTTTTTGCGATAAGCGCATTAATTGAAGGGAAAAGAAGCGCGAACCCAGTACCATATAGGACCATACATAAAAACATAAAGGTAAGTGAAGATGCTGAACTTAGAAGTACAAGTGCCATGCCAATAATAATCATGCCTGTCAGCATTGTGTTTTGGTGCTTGTACTTATCGAAGATTTTATTGATAGGCAAAATAAATATAAGGATAGCGGTCATTCCAAAGGTGCTTAACAAAATACCGCTGAAAATAGAATTAAATTGCAGATGCTCAACCTGTAATGGCAGCAGATAGGCAAGTGTTCCCTGTGCAAACATAAGCGAAAAAGCTCCGGCATAGCTTATAGAAAGCAACGGATTCTTCATTAAAGGCAACAGCCTCTCTGAATGGACATCTGTCCGCTTTGCTTCTTTATTTCGCCTATTTGTCAAAAAAGTGAAAGCAAATACAGAGCTGCTGATCATTGTTGCGGCAATTATTAAAAATACGTAATCTACGCTGTATTTGGAGGCGACGACAGCACCAAATGCAGGCCCCATTATGGCTGAACTTCCAACCGCCGCACCTGATAATGCCATCGATTTGCCTTGTTTATTAGACTTTCCGCGGTTGGCAATGACTGTGAATGCTGCTGGAACGAGAAAGCCTCCAAACAGGCCATGGAGAAATCTGATGGCAACTAATTGAAGTGGTGTACTGACAAGAGTGTACAGCACCAAAATGGATCCGGTTAATGCAAGTCCCGATACCAAAACACTTTTTGCGCCTCTTTTATCTATCCAGTAACCGGCCAGAATATTGCCGATCATATTGGAAAAAGAATACATACCGACAATTAATCCAATAAAAGCTGGTGACGGATTGATGGACTTGGCAAAGGGGCTCATGATGGGCAGCTGTGAAAATGTATCTATAAAAGCCACAATTACAATAAAGAAAATAAAATATCTCATACTGACTCTCTTTCTCGGAATAGTTCACTTTACACCATTATAACTCTTTAACTGGAAGGTTAAAAAGAAAAACGGTAAATATCATAGGATAGCTGTGATGCGGTTCACTAATCTTTTTGACCTGCTCCATTAAAATTAATGTGTAAAGTAAAAGAATAGGAGGGAGATAGAAATGAGAGAATTTGCCCGCACAGTCATTGCGCCTGACTATCCGCCGAAAGAAAAACATCCAGTTATTTTCAGCACCTTTGATTCTTTAAAGGACGGAGAATTTATGCAGATTGTAAATGATCACGATCCGCGTCCTCTGCGGTATCAGTTTATGATGGAACGAGAAGATCAATTCACCTGGGAGTATATTGAAGAGGGACCGGAAACATGGAGAGTAGCAATAGGCAAAAAATAAAAACAAATTAATAAATGCATTCCTCGGAAAAACAGGCACCAGCTAAAACGGTGCCTGTTTTTCTTACGGCAGATTAGCTGAGTACCGCAGAAATTTAAGAATTAAAGAAATTGAAAATGGAGACTGCCTTTTCAGAAAAATATGATAAAATGATTTTGTATAAGATTTCAGAGGGGGAAAAATTGTGACAGAAGCACTAAAAGAGACAGAACTCCAATTTATGGATTATGTAAAAAAAATGACTGCATATAATGAAGCATTATCCTTAATGTTTTGGGATCTTCGCACAGGTGCACCGAAACAGGGAGTGGAACAGCGCTCTGAGGTAATCGGAATGATTTCATCAGAAGTGTTCAGAATGTCTACCTCAGAGGAAATGGCAGCTTACATAGCAAAACTTTCAGGCAAGGAAATTTCGGAAGTGACCTTAAAGACCTTGGAAGAATGCAAACAAGATTACGATCGGAACAAAAAAATACCTGCAGAAGAATACAAGGAGTATGTCATTCTTCAGTCCAAAGCGGAAAGCATCTGGGAAGAAGCAAAGGAGAAATCAGATTTTGATATGTTCCGCCCCTACCTGGAAAAGCTTGTAGAAATGAATAAACGTTTCGTTGGTTATTGGGGATATGAAGGAAACAAATATAATACACTACTGGACATGTATGAACCTGGAGTTACAGTTGAAACGCTTGATCAGGTTTTCAGACAATTACGTGAAAAAATTGTACCGCTTGTCCAGCAAACTTCACAATCTCATAACAAGCCGGAAACAAGCTTTTTATTTGAACGTTTCTCTAAGGATATGCAGCGGGGCTTCAGCCTTGAAATTCTTGAGCAAATGGGCTATAACTTCAAAGCAGGGCGTCTGGATGAAACAGTCCATCCGTTTGCCATTGGCTTAAACCCTGGCGATGTCCGTGTTACGACAAAGTATGATGAAGAGGACTTCCGTACAGCTGTATTTGGCACAATTCATGAAGGCGGCCATGCGTTATATGAGCAGAACATTTCTGCTGATTTAGTGGGCACGCCATTATGCTCAGGAACATCAATGGGAATCCATGAATCTCAGTCTCTATTCTATGAAAACTTTGTCGGACGACACTATTCATTCTGGAAGAAGAATTATCAACTCCTTAAAGATTATGCCAGCGGACAATTTGATGAAGTGTCACTGGATGAGTTCTATCGCGCGATCAATGAATCCAAGCCATCCTTAATCCGAATTGAAGCAGATGAATTAACGTATCCGCTTCATATCATTATCCGTTATGAAATTGAAAAAGGCTTGTTCAATGACGAGATTGAAGTCAAAGATCTTCCTAAGATCTGGAATGAAAAGTATGAACAATACCTTGGTGTGAAGCCTGAAAATGATGCTCAGGGCGTCCTTCAGGATGTTCACTGGGCAGGCGGAAGCTTCGGCTATTTCCCTTCTTATGCTCTCGGCTATATGTATGCAGCGCAGCTTAAAACTAACATGTTAAAGGATTTGCCCGACTATGATAAACTCCTTGAAGAAGGAAACCTGCTTCCAATCAAGGAATGGTTTACAAAAAATGTACACCAGTACGGCAAAATGAAAAAACCGCTTGAAATTTTAAATGATGTAACCGGCGAAGGCCTTAATGCACAATATCTGATTGACTACCTGTATGATAAATACGGTAAGGTGTACCAATTAAACTAAACATAACCTCTGGAAATAAGGCTATCATTAAGCTAATGTTGTTTGGAGTGGAAACTTAATTACACAAGTCAAACAGGGACAAAAATAATTAAGAGGGTGGCGCTAGTGCCATCCTCTTCATTTCATGGAGAGAAAAAATGATGAAGAGACTATTCCCATATGTAATGATTGCCTTTGGAGCAAGCCTTTGGGGGATTATTGCCATTTTCGTTAAAGGATTGGGGGAATACGGATTTACAGCTATGGAAATTGTGGCAATAAGGGTCATCTCTGCTGCGATTTTTCTAATTGTGATTGGCTTCGCACGCTTTAGAAACCAGTTAAAGCTGAAAACCCCGGTGGATATTCGGCTCTTTGCAGGCACCGGTATATTAAGCATTGTATTTTTTAATTATTGTTACTTTACAACAATAAATCAGATCAATGTTTCGATGGCGGTCATTCTGCTCTATACTGCTCCTGCATTTGTTACTGTGCTGTCCTTCCTGTTTTTAAAAGAAAAGGTGGATATAAAAAAAATTGCCGCAGTGGCTGGGACCATTATGGGCTGTATTTTGATTGCAGGCATGACGGCAGGAGACAGCAAAATTACCTTCCTGGGAATCTTAACTGGGTTAGGATCAGGTATCGGTTATGCCCTTTATACCATATTCGGAAAATTTGCTTTGAAAAAGTACCATCCATTCACTGTAACGCTATATACTTTTCTTGTTGCAGCGGCAGCTCTTATTCCGGTGACCCGTTTATGGAAGAAAGCTGAACTGTTTCTAACGGCAGATGTTTTGCTGCTTAGCATAGGCTTGGGTCTGGTTCCAACTGTTCTGGCCTACTTTGTTTACACTTGGGGGCTGGAACAGACTGAAGGAAGCAAAGCAGCAGTTATTGCAACAGTGGAACCGGTAGTTGCAATGCTATTGGGCGTTTCTCTTTATGGTGAGAGCCTCGGTATCATACAAGTTGCCGGTGCGCTTTTAATACTTAGCTCGGTTGTTATTGTAAACCTACCTTCTAAAAGAAAAAATAATGGCATTTTTTCCGAGTCGCAAAAACTGGAACATTAAAAAATCTCCGTCCCTTAGGGAACGGAGATTTTTTTTATACTCTTTGCTATTTACCAGAGCTTATATCCTTTGGCACCTGGAGGAGCATTTTGAATTAAGTCAATAAATGGAATGGTGTAAGCAAACAAAATCAGTACAAATGTAATTCCAAGCCATAGTTTCCAATTTTCAAATACCATTGGAGCTTTTTCAGTTTCTTCTGCAGGTTCTCCGACAGGAAACTCCTGTTCTCCTTTAGGTGCAAAGAAAGCCAGATTGATAAAGATGTAAAGCATTAAAATGATGCCAAGGAACAGGATGGAACCGCCAATCGCCTGGGCAACTTGATAAGGAATCCATTCTGCTGCCTGTGCTGCTCCGCCATATTCGGAGTAAGAAGAACGGCGTGGAGCGCCAAGCAATCCGGCAGCATGCATGGCACCTGACATGAAAGTCATGCCTATGGACCAGATGACAGCCTGTATGATGCCTAATTTATTCATAGCTTTTGTTAATTTACGTCCAGTCAAATGCGGAATAAGCCAATAGGATATTCCAAAGAATGTTAATACGACAGATGTTGCCACAGTTAAATGGAAGTGTCCTGTAACCCAGATCGTATTATGGACTACCTGGTTCATCTGGTGGGAGGCATTAACGATACCGCCGGCACCAGCAGGGATGAATGTTACCATACCAATGAAGGGAACGACAAAGCGTGCATCGCCCCAAGGCAGCTTCTTCAGCCAGCCGAATAATCCTGTTGCTCCTTTTGCACGTCCGAAGCTTTCAAACGTTGCAAATAGGGAAAAGGCAGTCATAAGAGACGGAATCACAACAAGGAATGTTAAAATAACCTGTAAAAACTTCCATGCCGGATCAATTCCCGGCTCCATTAATTGATGGTGGAAACCAACAGGGATGGAGAACAGCAGGAATAATATAAAAGACATACGTGCCAAAGAATCTGAGAAAATCTTTCCGCCAATAACTTTCGGGATAACAACATACCAGGCCATATAAGCAGGCAATAGCCAGAAATATACAAGCGGATGTCCGAAGTACCAGAATAGTGTACGGCTTACTCCGATATTAACTGTTTCAACAAGGCCCAAAGACCAAGGCAGCAATTGAAATAGCACAGTTGAAGCAACACCTATTGTTGCGACGATCCACATCATCGTATTAACAAGTGACATAAATGTTAGGAGAGGGCTCGGCTGTCCTGGATTTTTTCTTCTCCATTCAGCATATTTCATGATAATAGCCGCGCCATCAACCCAGCTTCCCACAATGACCAGTGTCAGGCCGATATAATACAATGCATGTGCCTGAAGCGGTGCATAGAAGGTATAAAGCACAGTTGCTTCATTTAAGAGAATCATCGTTGCAGCAAGTACAGTTCCTGCTGTCATCAGCCAAAAGCCGACCCACCCTGTTATGCGCTGCCGATTCGTAAAAGTGCCTGATGTTTTGCTGGTTGCAGCGAGCTGGAAGCCCATAATAAAAAATGTAGTAAGTACAAGTCCTAAAACAACACCATGAACAGTCAGAATTTGATAATAGCCGATTCCGGAAGGGAGTTCGAATTTTCCTGAACGAACGAGTGTCTGTAATAAACCTGCCAATCCGCCTATTGCCAATGCAGTAAATGCAACAAAAAAGTGAGCCATTGCCAATTTGCCGTCACGACGGTCCACCTTAAGGTTAGCTGTAGGGTTTAACATTACTTCACCACCTCAATTTTAGACGACATCATGTGGTGTCCAACACCGCAATATTCATTACAAACAATTAAGTATTCACCAGTTTTATCAAATGTTGTAATATGTTCACTGATATATCCAGGCTCAAGCATCATATTGATATTCGAACCTGCAACTTCAAATCCGTGAACAACATCCTTTGTTGTAGCAATTATTTTTACTTTTGCTCCATAAGGAACCTCAACGGAAGCGGGATTATAGGAAAATGCGGATGCTACAAAAACCAATTCATAATCCCAGTCTTTACCCTCAACTTTTTTCAATCCCGGCTCATTAAATGGAGCTGTTGCATCAACCTTTTCAGGGTCGATTGTTGCCAAACAGCTTGGCGGCTGGTTTCCAAGATAAAATGCGCTGACACCCAATACTGTTAAAAAGACCAAAAGCGATCCAATTCCAAAAATGAGCCAGGCTTTTTCGAATTTATGCATATGCATGGCTTTATTTCCCCTTTCTATCTTTTAAAAGCGACTGACAAATAATAAGTAAACGCCTACCCACGTAATTACTAGGAAGAATCCTAATAAGAAAACGGAAGCTAACGTTCCCTTTAAGGAAGAGCTATCCTCTATTTCAGTTTTTGTTTTGCGGCTGAGTTCCGTTTTCGCCATTTTCTTTCACTCCCTTCGGAAATTTGGAAAAAGTAAATGATTACATTTTCATAATACAAGACATTTAGGAAGATTCTAGATGCTTTCCGTTAGTTCACAAATTGTTCATTCGTTACTTAATTACTATGGTAATAGTGAAAAGTTGATATTACAGTGATATATGTCACAGAAACCAAGCTGAAATTGTGAAGAAAATGTGAAGGTTAACTTAAGACTTCTGAAGGAGTATGTTTTTTCCCAAAAAATTAACTATGAACAAAGATGGTAAGAAAAAAACGGGTAAATATCGAACGATTGCAGTAGTTATTTTAATTAAGTTCGTTTTTAGCTAGATTTTAGGTTGAATAAATCATATTTGATGTTATAATATTTATAAATTAATAACATTCGCTCATATAATCGCAGGAATATGGCCTGCAAGTTTCTACCGGGTTACCGTAAATGATCCGACTATGAGTGAGCAATGTACAGGATGGGATTGGATTCCACCCTATAAATGCCTGCAAGCTTCGTTTAAAAAGCCTGAAGGCCATTGCTTCACTCATTTTTATGTTGTGAATGCATGGCCTTTGGGCTTTTTATGTTTAGGGGCTTTTATTACAGAGGGGGAAGAAAATGGAACTGCTTATTGAAAAAATAAAAAACGAAGGGATCGTTTTATCATCATCAGTACTAAAGGTAGACTCATTCCTGAACCACCAAATAGATCCACAGCTTATGCAAGAGGTTGGTAAAGAATTTGCAGAGAGATTTGCCGGCAGCGGGATTACAAGGATATTGACTATTGAATCCTCCGGAATTGCTCCTGCTGTTATGGCCGGGCTTCATTTGAACGTTCCGGTTGTTTTCGCCAGAAAAAGAAAATCTTTGACTCTCGTAAATGATTTGATAACTGCATCTGTCTATTCCTTTACAAAGGAAGAAAGCAATGAAATTTCTGTGTCGAATAAGTACCTTGATGAAAAGGATAAAGTGCTTATTATTGATGACTTTCTGGCTAACGGACAAGCTGCGTTAGGGCTTGCAGAAATAGCAAAGAAAGCAAATGCTTCGATTGCAGGAATAGGGATTGTTATAGAAAAAGGGTTTCAGAATGGCGGGCGCCTTCTCCGCGAAAAGGGCTACAGAGTAGAATCATTAGCAATTCTTGACTCACTTGACAACGGCATGGTCAGCTTTGAAAATGCATCAGAGAAAATGGAGGAATTGGCGCGATGAATCAGAATCCGCTCAAAATAGCTTCACTCGGTATTCAGCACGTACTGGCAATGTACGCGGGGGCGGTTATTGTACCGCTAATAGTAGGAGGAGCCCTCGGCTTATCAGGAGAACAGCTTACTTATTTAGTTTCGATTGATATACTTATGTGCGGGATTGCAACCCTCCTTCAGGTTTGGCGTAATAAATTCTTTGGAATTGGTCTTCCAGTTGTCTTGGGATGTACCTTCACTGCTGTAGGGCCAATGATTGCCATTGGAGGCCAATACGGAATATCTGCCATCTATGGCTCCATTCTCGTTTCGGGAATTTTTGTGGTAGCTATTTCAAAGTATTTTGGGAAACTTGTCAGATTCTTTCCACCAGTTGTTACCGGGTCTGTGGTAACGATTATTGGGATAACTTTAATCCCTGTTGCAATGAATAATATGGCTGGGGGCCAGGGAAGCCCGGATTTTGGTTCACTGTCAAATATTGCGCTGGCATTTGGAACATTGCTGTTCATTATTGTGCTGTTCCGTTTCTTTAAAGGATTTATTCGGTCCATTGCCATTTTACTGGGATTGGCAGCAGGAACAATTGTTGCTTATTTTATGGGAATCGTGGATTTTTCAGCAGTTGCGGAGGCTTCCTGGTTCCATATGCCCGCTCCATTCTATTTTGGATTGCCTACTTTTGAAGTGACTGCTATTCTGACAATGATTCTGGTTGCGATGGTTAGTTTAGTAGAATCGACGGGAGTTTACTTTGCGCTCGGTGACATTTGCGATGAGAAGCTTGAGGAAAAAGACCTTTCAAATGGCTACCGTGCTGAAGGGCTTGCGATAATCCTTGGGGCTGTTTTTAATGCATTCCCTTATACAACCTATTCACAAAATGTCGGACTTCTACAGCTTTCGGGGATAAAAACAAAGAATGTCATTTATACTGCAGGTGCGTTCCTTGTACTTCTTGGGCTTGTGCCGAAAATTGGAGCATTAACTACCATTATACCAACGCCGGTGCTTGGAGGGGCGATGGTTGCCATGTTCGGTATGGTTGTTGCCTATGGAATTAAAATGCTCAGCAAGGTGGAGTTTTCATCTCAGGAGAATCTATTAATCATTGCCTGCTCAGTAGGAATGGGATTGGGAGTAACAGCAGTACCGGAATTATTTGCTCAAATGCCTTCTAGCATACGCATCCTAACTGATAACGGGATCGTAGCGGGAAGTATGACTGCCATTGTTTTAAATCTTGTATTCAATGTTTTTAAAGGAAATAAACAGGTTCAGCCAGCTTCTTTTTCGGGTCAGAAAGCTTCTTAAATTAAACCATTTTATTCACAATAAAAGCGGCGATCAATATAATATTCTATCGGGATATTTTTCAATATTCCCGACGCTTTGTTCTTCACAGGAAAGCGAGTGGATTGGGATGGAAAAATATTATTGCGACCATTGCCGGCTTTTATATAATGAAGAAGAAATTTGCGAGGCATGCGGACTGCTTGTTACGAAAAAGATTTATATCGAAGTTCAAAAACATCAAAAAAATCAAAATCAATTTGGGGCATTGGAATAATCCGATGCCATTTTTTTGTGAAAAAGTTTTATTATGCTAAAATAAAATTAATTTTCAGATAAAGGATTGATAAAATATGTATTTACCGTCATTCCGCCTGGATGGCCAAAAAGCCATTGTTACAGGCGCAGGAAGAGGAATTGGGAGAGCTTTGGCCATTGGTCTGGCAGAAGCAGGAGCCGATGTTGCTCTATTATCCAGAACCGTGTCTGATCTAGAGGAGACTGCTGGGATTATACAAAATATGGGCAGAAAGGTTTTAGTAATTCAGACAGATGTAACAAAAAGGGAAGATGTACATATTGCGGTACAAAAGGTGGCTGCCGAATGGAATGAAATTAATATCTTAATAAATAACGCAGGTATGAATATCCGTTCAAAGGCATTGGATGTTACGGACGAAGAGTGGCAGACCATTATGGATACTAATCTTAAATCAGCGTTTATGATGTCACAGGAAACAGCAAAGGTTATGAAGGAAAAGAATACACCTGGCAGAATCATTACGATTGCGTCTGTTGCCGGACATGTAGCCTTAAGAACTGGTGTGGTTTATGCAGCAACCAAAGCCGCTTTAATCCAAATGACTAAAGTCCTTGCGCTTGAATGGGGAGCCCATAATATCAATGTTAATGCCATCGGACCATGGTATTTTAAGACTCCGCTAACCGAAAAATTGCTGGCTGATCAAGAATATGTAAAGGATATCCTGGCTGTTACTCCGTTAAAAAGGGTAGGGGAGCTAGAAGAACTGGTTGGACCTGCGGTATTCCTTTCTTCCTCTGCCGGCAGCTATGTTACAGGCCAGACACTTTTTGTCGATGGCGGCATGACCATACAAGGATTCTAAACAGGTACTTTAAATTGGAAAAGATTTAGTAATGCTATTAATTCAAGTATTCATATATAATGGAAATGCACAACAACTCCTTCAAAACATATTGCTTCCTCCTATTCGGAGGGAGCTTTTTTTTATTTATGGCTCTGTTAAATTTGCCTGTTGATTTCCGCTCCAGGCACTCGCTTTCCGCGGGCGGTCCGGGAGCCTCCTCGGTGCATTCGCACCTGTGGGGTCTCCCGTTGACACGCTTCTCCCGCAGGAGTCTCGCACCTTCCACTCCAATCAACAGGGAGCTAAAATCAACAATAAGCTTTAAAACAGCTTTATTTATTTATCCTGTGTTAAAGCAAACTCTTGTTTTTAGCACTGTGTTGATTGGAGCTGAAGAGATTTCTGCGGGAAAAAGGTCCCGGGAGAGACCCCGCAGGCTTAAAACGCCAAGGCGCTCTCTGAAGTCCGAGGAAAGGGGGCTTGCAGCGAAAATCAACACCTAACCTTACCAGAGCTATTCATTTAATAGTTTCAAATAAAGTTGGAATGGTTACATACATAACAGTTAAGCATAATCTGCATTTATTTGGAAAAATTAAAAGAAAGCCTGAGAAGGGGAGTCATGTATGCCAGCAATCGTATCAGTTGCAGAAGCTATACCTGCACATGTGCTAAGGCAGGAACAGGTAATGGATTTTGCCAGAGATCTATTTTCAGAATCCTTTAAGGATATTGAACGACTTTTAAAAGCTTTTCATAACGGCCAAATTGAAAAGCGTCATTTTGCAAAGGATCTGGAATGGTTTAGGACAGACAAATCGTTTGAAGAAAAAAATAACGCTTATATTGATCAAGCTATTGAGTTAGGGACAAAAGCCATCAAGAGTTGTTTAAATAGTGAAACGTTTCTTAAAAAACAAATACCTTATGAAGAAGTTGACGCTATTTTTACAATTTCAAGTTCAGGCATCGCCACACCAAGTATTGAGGCAAGAATCATGAATAAGCTCCCTTTTTCGGAACACACGAAGCGAATACCAATTTGGGGCTTAGGCTGTGCCGGCGGTGCTTCAGGTCTTTCAAGAGCTTATGAATATTGCCTTGCTTTCCCTAAGGCAAAGGTTTTGGTTTTATCGATTGAATTATGCAGTTTGACATTCCAGCGAAACGACCGATCAAAAAGTAATTTAATCGGCACCTCCCTTTTTGCAGATGGAGTAGCGTGTGCCCTTGTAACAGGCGATGCTGTTACAAGGGAAGAGTTTCAGAAACAGGCGGCCATTCCCCGTATTATGGCGACCCAATCAACAACGATGCGGGATTCTTTGGATGTAATGGGCTGGGAAGTGAAGGATGAAGGCTTATATGTCGTTTTTTCAAAGGACATTCCTGCTATTATAGAAAGCTGGCTAAAGCCGAATGTAGCGGAATTTTTGCAGAGGGAGGGAATAAAAATGGAAGAAATAAACCATTTTGTTGCCCATCCTGGCGGAAAAAAGGTCATCGAATCCTATCAAAGTGCTCTGCAATTTGATCCGGGGATGACGAAAACATCATTGGAAGTTTTAAAAGAATACGGGAATATGTCATCAGCTACCATCCTGTATGTTTTAAAAAAATTTATGGAATTTGGTCGGCAGGGAGAAACTGGGCTTGCAACTGCACTCGGTCCGGGATTCAGTTCAGAGTTGCTGCTCTTGAAGTGGGAGTGAAAACATGTTATTTACCTTATTTATTACGATAATCATTTTACAGCGTGCATTCGAGCTCGTGGCTGCCAAAAATAATGAAAGATGGATGAAAGAGCGTGGAGCGCTCGAATTTGGAAAGCGGCATTACCAGTGGATTGTTTTGATTCATGCCCTCTTTTTTGTCAGCTATATCTTTGAAGTCTTATTTTTTGAAAAGGGCTTATCCCGTTTATGGCCAATGCTTTTCTTTTTATTTATCCTGACCCAGGCGGGCAGACTGTGGGCTCTGTTTTCTCTCGGGCGATTCTGGAATACGAAAATTATCGTCATGCCCGGCGCAAATGTCATAAGAAGGGGACCATACCAATTTATTAAGCATCCTAATTATATGATCGTAGCTGCAGAATTTGTGATAATCCCCTTGATGTTTCAGGCATACATTACAGCAATTGTCTTTACTTTGCTGAATATTTTAATCATGTCCATCAGAATACCAGCTGAAGAAAAAGCACTAAGGGAGCTAACTAAATACGAAGATGCTTTTATGAGACTAAAGCCGGAACCTGATAAAGATATTAAAAAAGTTTGACAATTATATGAACCCTATTGAAAATGATTATCGTTCGTGATAAACTTCTGATTGAAGTTGAAAATTATTCTCAATATCATTCCAATAGGAAAGGTGTTGCTACATATGACAATTGTTTTTGTTGCAGGCACTATCGCGGCATACTCACTGGTTATGAAACATGTCCTGAATAACGTTGCAAAACCTCATACAAGATAATATTATCGAATTATTTGGAACCAGGCTGCTGCCTGGTTTTTGTTTTGTTATTACTTTCCATATTTTTGAAAATGTGTAAACCCTACGAACAAACGCGTGTGAAAATGGATAATAAAATATTTAATTTAGCGAACAATCATTATAAAATTTGCGAACAAACTAAAGGAATTAGCGAAGAAACTGCTATTAACTAAAAAGAAAATAAATTATTTATTCTAAAAAGCAGATTTCCAACAAAAAATATTAGAAAAATCAAAGAATAAGATCTCTTGTATAGGAAAACACACGAAAATCATTTAAAATAAGTAGTAAATTGAAGTTACAAGGGGATAAATGTAAATGGCTGAAACGGCAATGCAACCAGGATTACAACAAAATGAATTATTGAACAAAATTACTGCTTTATATTCATATACAAACGATCATCACGATGAGCAGACGGCTGAGAGGGCAAAGGATCTGGCGAGAAAGCTAAAAGACCAGGAATTCGCCATTGCCTTTTGCGGTCATTTTTCTGCAGGGAAATCGAGCATGATTAACAAGCTCGCTGGAGAGGATCTCCTCCCGTCATCACCAATCCCAACCAGTGCCAATCTGGTAAAGGTTAAATCCGGTGAAGAGGATTACGCAAAAGTGATTTTTAAGGAAGGGAAGCCAAGGCTGTATCCTGCACCATATGATTACGGGCAAGTAAAGTCTTATTGCAAGGATGGCGATTTGATCCAATCCATTGAAATCAGCCATTCCAAAACAAGTTTGCCAAAAAAGGCTGTCATTATGGATACGCCGGGAATCGATTCAACAGATGATGCGCATAGAATCGCTACAGAATCTGCTTTGCACTTGGCTGATCTGGTTTTTTATGTAATGGACTATAACCATGTTCAATCCGAATTGAATTTCCTTTTTACAAAAGAACTGACTGAAGCAGGCAAAGAAGTTTATTTAGTCATCAATCAAATAGATAAACACCGTGATGAAGAACTAAGCTTTGAACACTTCAAAGCAAGTGTGAGAGACTCTTTTGCTTCATGGGGAGTGAAGCCAGCACGGATATTCTACACCTCTTTAAAAGATGAAGACCATGAAGAAAACGAGTTTTATCCGCTGCAGAATTTTATTAATGAGAGCATCGCGAACCGTGAGGCACTCCTGCCTGTTTCCGTCTTTAATTCCTTGAAGAAGCTTGCAGAGGATCATCTTAAATTTCTGAATGAAGCAAATGCATCAGAAAAAGAGAAGTGGGAAGAAAAACTATCTGAACTTGGCCAGCAGGAACGGGAACAGCTGCCCGCAAAATTGTCGAATTTAGAAACTGAATTAACAAAGCTGAAAACTTCAATACATACAGCAGACATCGAAGTTAGCGACAAAATCGATGAGATACTGAAAAATGCTTATTTAATGCCTTTCCAGACTAGAGAACTTGCCGAGTCCTACTTAGAGTCCCGCCAGCCAGAGTTTAAAGTCGGTCTTTTTTTCAGCAGACAGAAAACAGAGCAGGAAAGACAGGCAAGACTTGAACGTTTTTATCAGGACTTTTCCGAGAAAGTAAAGGCTCAATTAGAATGGCATTTAAAAGAGCTCTTTCTGCAGCAATTTAAACAGCATGATATTCACGATCCTGGATTATTGGCACAGGCTCAGGGCTTTGAAATGCACTTTGAGCCGGAACTTTTAGCCAAAACGGTGAAGACTGGTGCCATGGTTTCAGGCGATTATGTTTTGCAGTATACCAATGATACGGCAGATGCTGTTAAAAGAATAGCTAAGAACAGCGCAGCCATTTTAAAAGAAGCGCTGCTGGCTGCCTTAAAGGATAAAATAAGCCATGAGCAATCAAGGCTTGAGGAAGACCTCTTCCAACTGAAAAAATATGCTGAAGCATTAAATGCATTAAGTTCTATTAGAGAAGAACTCCAAACAGCAGAGAGCCAAATGCATGCATACCTTGCAGGAGAGTATTCTCAGGATGCGTTCCAAGAGAAAGCCAAGGTTCTAGTCGCAGAGCATGTTGAAGAAGCAGAGGTTGTTTTCCTGCAAGAAGGGCAGGATGGGAAAGAAGAGCAGTTAAAGGAGTCAGTGCATAATGAAGAACCGCCAGCAGCTGAAGATCCTTTGCCTTCCATTTCTGTGCAGCCAGTTATTGAAAAGCTTAACTTCACAGCACAGGCTGTTAACGATCTTCCAGGTTTTAGAAAGCTTGCCGCAGACTTGGCCGGGAAAGCATCAAGGCTTGAGAGCAAAGAATTCACGGTTGCACTTTTCGGAGCTTTCAGTGCAGGGAAATCTTCCTTTGCAAATGCTTTAATCGGGGAAAAGCTGCTGCCTGTTTCCCCTAACCCGACAACAGCGGCAATCAATAAAATAAAGCCTATTTCCGGTGAGAATGCACACGGAACTGTTCTTGTAAAGGTCAAGGATTCCGAATCTCTTTTCAATGATGTAAATCACTCTTTAAGAGTCTTTGATTATACAGCCAGCAATTTTGACGATGCAGCTGCGGCTATAAAAAAAATTACAGGTGCTAACCAGGGATTTGATGCGAACGAAAAGACACATTTTGCCTTTCTAAATGCTTTTTTGCGTGGATTTCATTTTTTTCGTGAATTACTTGGGAGCACCATTAAAGCTAACCTTGAAGAATTTAAGGACTATGTGGCCAATGAGGAAAAATCATGCTTCGTAGAAACGATTGAAGTTTATTATGATTGCGAATTAACCAGGCAGGGAATCACACTTGTTGATACCCCTGGTGCGGATTCCATCAATGCAAGACATACAGGCGTTGCGTTTGAATATATAAAAAACTCGGATGCAATTCTGTTTGTAACCTATTATAATCATGCCTTCTCGAAAGCGGACAGGGAGTTTCTTATTCAGTTGGGACGTGTGAAAGACACCTTTGCCCTCGATAAAATGTTTTTTATAGTCAATGCCATCGACCTGGCAAGTAATGAGGAAGAGAAAGAGTCAGTGCTTGATTATGTGGAAGACCAATTGGTGCAGTATGGTATTCGCAGACCTCATTTATTTGGCATATCGAGCCTTCAAGCTCTGTCAGAAAAAATGGAAAAAAACAAAGATGAAACGTCAAATATCAGCTCTTTTGAAAATAGCTTTTATTCGTTTATCAATCAGGATTTGCTGAACATCTCCATTACATCCGCAGAAACAGAATGGAAACGCTTATTAGGCCAGTTAAGAGCTTATATATCCTCTTCCCAGGAAAACAAGGATGTAAGGGTTCAAAAGCTGGAGTTACTGAAAGATGAGCATAAAACAATTTCTGATCTTTTACGCAAACAGAAACCTGAATTGCTGTCTCAAAGGCTTGAACAGGAAACAGATGAGCTTGTTTTTTATATCAAGCAAAGAGTATTTTTGCGTTTTGGAGATTTTGTAAAGGAGGCTTTCAACCCATCACTTTTAAAGGACGACGGCCGGAATCTAAAGAAGATGCTACACGCAGCACTTGATGATTTTCTTTCCAGCTTCGGATTTGATTTTGCCCAGGAGCTCCGTGCAACAACCTTAAGGCTCGAAACCTATATTTCCAAGCTTCTGGGACAGCAACAGGAGTCCATTGCGAAATCAGCAGCTAATGTGAACAGTGATTTGTCTTATAGTTTATTTGAGCCAGCCGCTCTGGCTGGAATAGAATTTGAATCTGCTTTTTCAAACGAGGATCACGCTCAGTTTAAAAAAGCTTTATCACATTTTAAAAATCCCAAATCATTCTTTGAGAGAAATGAACGGAAACAGTTGGCGGATGAGCTTGAGAAAAACTTGCAGGAACCTGCTGACCGATACTTGCAGGCTGAAAGTGCAAGGTTGAAATTTCATTACAACAGCCTTTTGACAACAGAATTTGAGCGTTTGCTCGATTCACTTTTGGAACAGACCAATGAATACTATGAAGGTATTACGGCGGCTCTAAAAGATGATTTCCCAATTGAGGAACTTAAAGAAATTGAAAGGGAAATTGCACAATACGAGAAATAATTTTTGAAAGGTTGCTGTATTTCTCATGGAAAAATGGCTGTGCGCTACAGAAGAAAAATATCATATCGATATCCTTTTTGCATGTGAAGCAGGGAGCAGGGCCTGGGGTACAGATGATGTGGGGTCAGACTATGATATTCGCTTCATATTTAAACACAGGGACATAAAAGAATACCTTTCCCTTGAACGTGCAAAGGACGTTATAGATTCAGATACTCCTTTTGATGCGCATGGCTGGGATATTTTCAAAGCGCTTGAACTGATGAAAAAGTCCAATCCAAGCATTTATGAATGGACATACTCACCCATTATATACAGGGATAAGCGGCAATTTTCTGTAAAGCTAAAGAGAATTGTAGAAAATGATTTTTCAAAATATAAGTTATTTCAGCATTACCGTCAGCTTATGACCCGTAATTTAAAGGAAGCTGCTAAGAAAGAAACAATGACAGAGAAAAAGCAGAAATTGCTTATACAGGCTGTGAGAGCTTTTTTAATTGCCAGACAAATACTCGCTGCTGAACATTTGAATGGTCATTTTCTTTATAGAAGACTCTTTTTTATCAAGGGAGAAAGTGATTTTGTTCATTTTTACCGGGAGCTTGCAGAAGAAAAACAAAATGGAAGCCTTATTAATGGAAAATATGCTGACATTATGCTTGGCAGACTGGAGAAAGAAAAAGAGGCAATGCTAGCAGCCGCTGAAAAACTGAATAAAGGCAGCAGCCAGGTAACGTTCCTCAATGAATGGCTTTGGGAGCTGATTGGGATATAGGCATAATGTCTAAAACCGAAAAAGGGAGAGCTATGGAGAAGAATTCTTTTCATGCTTGTGCCACCTGTATTAATTTTAAAACTCAAAAGCGAAAAGATGGAATGTATTATTTTTGCAGCAGGCTTGGCTATGAAACGAAACCTGATTATCAATTTAACTGCTGGACTCCAAAGGAACATGTAGTCCGGCTGATGGAAAAAAGAAAAGGGGAGAATCTGGGATGAAGTATGTAATCGAAAAGGAATGGCTTCTAAACAAACTCAATGATTCAGATGTAAGAATTGCAGATTGCCGGTTTAAACTCGGTTCTCCTAAAGAGGGACACAGCTTATATTCTTTAAATCATATTCCAAATGCGATTTATTTTGACCTTGAGAAAGATCTCTCAGGCAAGGTAAAAGAGCACGGTGGAAGGCATCCACTGCCAGATCTGGAGCAGCTTAAACATGCACTTGAGAAGGCGGGAATCAGCCGGGAAACAACCGTTGTTGCATATGACGGAGGGGAAGGGGCTTTTGCTTCACGGTTCTGGTGGCTGCTCCGCTATTTGGGACATGAAAAAGTCTATATCCTAAACGGCGGATATAAAGAATGGATTAACGGCGAATATCCCGTAAGTAATGAAATACAAAGCTATGAACCTGCTATTTTTAACATTGAGCTCCAGCATGATATCCTTGCTCCTTATGAAGAGGTTAAAAGTCAGTCAGAAAACTACGGTGGAGCAGTATTAATCGATTCAAGGGAAGCGAAACGCTACTTGGGGCTTGAAGAGCCAATCGACAAAAAAGCAGGCCACATTCCAGGGGCAATCAATAAAGTTTGGCTTGAGGCTTATGAAAATGGCAGATTTCATGATATACAAGACCAGGAGAAAAGGTTTGCAGAAATCGACAAAAACAAGCCGGTTATTGTCTATTGCGGATCAGGAGTCACTGCAGCACCAAACTTTCTTGCTTTGATTGAAGCCGGCTATAGCAATGTAAAATTATATGCAGGAAGCTTTAGTGACTGGATATCATATGAGGATAATGAGATAGAAACTGTCGAAAAATAGAGAAATCCCTTTTTAAAAAGGGATTTTTTTACTGTGGTAAATATTATATAATTTAAAAGGTTTCATATATTCAAATAATTGGAGGTCTTAAATGAATACTTCAGGTTATACGATAACAAAAAAGCAAAAAACTGATATGAATCAAATATTGGTAACCACCGCCATAATACTTATTCTTTCTGCCATCTTTGTTCCCATTTTTTTGCTTTCCCCATTCCAGGCACAGTTTTACAGAGTAACTGGAACATGGGTATTCGAAGCCCCTAAATCCGCTTACTTAACATTTAGTTTTGCACTGGTAGCAGTAGGGGTTTTTATGATTGCAGGGGTTTGGCTTCACAGCGCAGAAAAATTCGGCAAGCTTGGGAAAATGATTGTCGGCATTGGATTTACTGCTTCGCTGGCCACATTAATACTTAGCTTTGACTATTACCATTACATCGATAAAAACGGGGTTCACTTTAATCCATTGTTCAGTTTGGAGGAGAAGCACTATACATGGACAGAAATAAAACAAGCGAGGCAAACGGTCAAAAATGAAATGGGTATTATGTCAGATGATAAACTGATTTTTACGTTTAATGACGGAACAAGCTACTCCTATCTATTGAATGATAATATCCGCAAGGCCAGAATCGCGACCTATTTTGAACTTGAAGAGCATGGTGTTGAATTGATAAGGGAAACTGAATAGTATTGTAAAACTTTTCAAGGGAATGTGGGTGTTTCCCATGTTATAATAGTAGATACGATTATAACCGGGAGGCGAAGAAATGAACGAAAACAAACCTTCACTGCTGCTTGTAGACGGGATGGCGCTATTATTCAGAGCTTATTTTGCCACCGCTGTCTCCGGCCAATTTATGATAAATTCAAAAGGAATTCCTACAAATGGAGTCTACGGTTTTGTAAAACACTTCTTAACAGCTGTTTCTTCATTCAGCCCTACTCATGTGGCTGTCTGCTGGGATATGGGAAGCAAAACATTCCGGACAGAAATGTTCAATGGATATAAAGCAAACCGCCCAGAAGCTCCAATTGAGCTTGTGCCACAATTTGATCTTGTAAAGGATGTTGTCGAAGCTTTCGATGTTCCAAATATCGGGTTAGAAGGGTATGAAGCTGATGATTGCATTGGAACGATCGCAAAAAAGGCAAGCCAGGAAGCAGATGTGCTAATCCTTACTGGAGACCAGGATATCCTGCAGCTTTTGGATGAACATATTTCGGTTGTTTTATTGCAAAAAGGGTACGGCAATTACCTGGTTCATACAAGCGAAACCTTCTATGAAGAAAAAGGCATTTCACCAAAGCAGATGATCGACTTAAAAGCTTTCATGGGTGATACAAGCGATAACTATCCTGGTGTAAAAGGGATTGGTGAAAAAACAGCCTTAAAGCTCCTTCAGCAGTATGAGCATATTGAAGGCGTCCTTGAAAACCTGGAGCAGCTGACAAATGGCCAGCGCACTAAAATTGAAAAGGATCTTGAGATGCTCCACCTGAGCAGACAGCTTGCAGAAATAAAATGCGATGTTCCTGTTGAATGTCCACTGGACCTTGCCCAATTTACTATGAACCGGGAAAAGGTAATCGAAAAATTCACCGAAATTGAATTTCGCGGACTTCACCGCTTTCTTGATTTGAAAAAAGAATATGCTTAATATGAGAACTCCAGGCTGAGGCATGGAGTTTTTGTTTTGGATATGAGCTAATCCCGCGCCTAAGCTCCCATCCGGCATCAGTAATGGTTACACAAAATCCGCCGAACAAAAGCCGCCTTCACAAGGCGGCCTCTTCTGCATTATTTTGTATTTTTCTTTTTCGCAGCATTCTCCAGCTTGCTCTTCGGCTCTTCTGCGAATTCCGCATCCTGCCCGTATCCTTGAGGGTTTACACCCGGAGCTTTCTTTCCTCTGTTTGTATGTCCATTTTTGCTCAAGTGGGTTCACCTCCTTTAAAAAATCATTGCCGATTTTGATAACCTTATTATTGTTTAAGTCTTTGTGTTTTAATCATTTCCATGAGGGGTACAAATTAGCAACTGATGCTATACGCATTTATGCTGGTTTATTTCACAATAAAAAGATGCTCTAATCAGCATTTTCTGGAGGAATAATAACAACCTGCATACTTCACAATATAAAAGAGGTGAGTCTGAAATGAATAAAGGAGTTTATATAGCTCTGTTAAGTATAGGGTTGGCTCAGGGGCTGAAGATTCCCATCCATTATGTTAAAGAAGGAGAGCTTCGTCCGGATTTATTTTTCCAGACAGGCGGAATGCCGAGTTCCCATTCGGCAGGTGTTTCTTCCTTAACGACTTTTATTGCATTAAAGCGGGGAGTTCCGACTGTTGATTTTGCTCTCTCGCTTGTATACGGTTTGATCGTAATGTATGATGCACAGGGAATCAGGCGCCAGACTGGTGAGCTTACATTAAAGGTAAACAGCCTTGGCGAGCTTGTTGATAAGATCCACAAAGATGAGACAGTAAAGTTTGAAGAGGAAGGCCCAAAGAAGCTAAAGGAGATGCTTGGCCATCAGCCTGCCGAGGTTTTAGGAGGAGCTCTTCTTGGAGTGCTTACAGGTACGCTTGGCTATCTTCTTACAAAGAAAAAATAAATAGACACGACATATCGTGAAACCGCCTTCTATCCAATTTCCAAAGATGGACAACCCCTGCCTGCTTCCTGCAGAAAAAGGTAGATAATTGTCGAAAATTCAGGTAAGATTTAGGAGGAAACAAAGGGAGCAGGGGAAGAGGGGAAGGTTTGTGAAGACAGTTGAAGAATATTTGCACTTTTTGCAAAGTAAAGGTTTTCAATTACGTGAAGATGCAATTGGCTTCATTTACTTTGGCAAAAATTACACAGATGCTTCAGATGAGCTTGCAAATGCAGCAATTGAATTAACGTTAAAAGCACAGAAATCATTTGACGGCAGTTTCTATGTATCATTACTGGAAACGCTGGTTGCGAATGACATCAGCAGCAGGCGTGAAGCAATAAAGTTTGTAAAAGAAAAGTTAATTATTTAAAAAGGCGTGTACACTTGAGAACACGCCTTTTGCATTGATTCCAATCAGGAGGCAGCTTTTTTCTTTAAGATGAAAAAATTTTTCTTGGCAGGGATTTCTGCAAAAATCATTCCCGCAAAAATAAGCAGACAGCCAATCACTGCACTATAAGATAGCCTTTCATTTGCCCATATAAAACCGGTTGCTGCTGCAAAAACTGGTTCCATAGCAAAAATCAGGGCAACTCTTGTTGGGGTTGTATATTTTTGAAAAGTTGTCTGTGCAAAGAAAGCGATGGCTGTTGCAAAAAGCGAAGTCACAATCAGAGCTCCCAGCACATTAGACTTAAACAAAATATCAGGCTGGAATGCCTGCTGCCAGTTCTCTGTGAAAAGTGCAAAAATCATCGATAACAGAGCTACAGTGGCTACTTGAATGACAGTCAACAGCAGGGCAGGATATTTGCTGCTGTATTTGCCTGTAAAAATGATATGAAGGGCAAAACCTACTGCACATATAAATACAAGTGCATCTCCAATATTCAGCGAGACTTTATCAGTCATTGTCAGCAGGTATAGTCCTGCAGTTGCAATTGAGACACCTGCAATGGCATTAATTCCCGGCTTGATTTTTATAAGCATGAAAGAAAATACGGGAACCATCACTACGCTTAAACCGGTTATGAAACCAGCTTTTGATGAAGTAGTATACAGCAGTCCCACTGTCTGGAACGCGTAGCCAACAAATAAAAAAAGGCCCATAATAGCACCTGAAGCCAGCAGTCTCTTATTTAACAGCATCAGCTGTTTTCTTTCGAAAAGAATGAGCCATCCTCCGAGCAGAAGGGCTGCAAGGAAAAAGCGTACACCATTAAAGGAGAATGGTTCTAAAAAAGCAATAGCATTTTGCACGAGAACAAAGGTGGAGCCCCAAACCAAGGCAACGAGCAAAAGGCTTATATCAGCGAAGATTGTTGATCTGGTCATCATTTATCTTGCCCTTTCGTTTTATTTTCCCGGATGGCAGCACGGGCTAATTCATCAGCTGACTTATTATCCGAACTTGGCACCCATTTCATAAAAAATAAATCAAATTGCCTTGTAAGTTTCAATGCTTCTTCAAGCAGAGGGGCAAATTTTTTATTTTTCACAAATTCCTTTTCGACAGCGCGATTGACAAGCTGTGAGTCCGTCCGGAAGGATACAACTTTATAGCCCTTCTCAATACATATTTCCAGGGCTTTTAAAAATGCACGGTATTCTGCTTCGTGATTTTCCATTTCACCCAATGGAATCGAGAAGCGCTGAACTTCTCCGTTATTTTTTATAAAAATACCTGCACCGCTTGGACCAGGGTTTCCGGCACTGGCTCCATCTATAAATACTTCAATCATTGCTTTGCCTCCCCGACTTTTCATTGGTAATGTGTTTAGAGAGTAGTGCTGCTCTTTATTTAACACTGCAATAGGGTAAACTAAGTGTAGTTTATCATAAAAATCCGTTATATAGCAGAAAAAGGATACCATTTTGGGCATCCTTTAATCATTTGGTCTTATTTTACCGGAAACCGTTTGGCTATATATCCAAATGGGGTATCAAGTAGGGCTATCAAAAATTTTAGGATATACGTCGTGAAGAATATTTGAATCCAATCATCCATCGGAAATACGCCAAGGAAAGCAATACTGGTAAAAATAAGCGTATCTAATAATTGGCTTAACATGGTGCTGCCATTATTCCGTATCCAGAATTGGTTTTCTTTTGGGAATTTCTTTTTCAAATAGGTAAAGATATAAACATCGGTCAGTTGGCTGACTAAATATGCAGCCAGGCTTCCCGCCGCTATGCGGGGGAGGATGGAAAAAATGGTGCTAAGAGCCTCCTGTGCAAAATCTGTTTCATGCGGCTTGAACAATAGGACCATCTGCATAATGAGGGTCATGGCCAAGAGTGTAAAAAAACCAAGCCAAACTGCTTTTTTTGCTTCGTCTTTGCCGTACTTTTCATTCAGAATATCCGTAACTAAAAAAGCAGTTCCGTACATGGCGTTCCCCAGCGTAGCAGTAAGGCCAAACATTTCAACTGTTTTAACTACCTGAAGATTGGCTATTACCGTTGAAAAACCAATCCAAACAAACAAGCCTGTTTTTCCAAAAAGGCGGTACATGACCAGAACTAATATAAAATTGACAAGTGCAAAGAATAATCCAAACCATTCATTAAACATCGTTTTCCTCCTAGTTTTGATAATGCGGGAGTTTCCGAACCGCAATGTCTATTTGATTGTCATTGACCATTATAGCTTGAAATATACTCGAATAGTACCAAGTTGAGTAAAGAATAAGAGATTCGGCTATTGCAAACAGTTTTTAATAAAGGTGACCACAGCTAAAAAAGTACAGAAAGGCTGAAAATAAATGAAATATAAAGTGGAATGGAAATATAAACTAAAAGGGAATGAAGATGTTCATTTTGCTTCAGACTGGATTGACGGGGAATTAGCTTTGCAAGTGGGAGAAGATATTGAAAGGTCCGGAAAAGGAAAAGACATTATCTACTATGATGAAATTGGTACTTCATGGAGTACCAAGGAAATGCGGAAGCTGTTAACGGAAGTAGAAGAGGATCCGCATGATATTACCGTATTTTTTGACGGAGGATTTAATAAAGATACAAACCAGGCAGGACTTGGAGCAGTGATTTACTTTAAACAGGGCAAAAAGAAATACCGTGTAAGAGCAAATGAACTTTTTGATGAAATGGATAATAATAATGAAGCAGAATATGCTGCCATTTATTTTACAGTAAACCTTCTTGAGGAGATGGGTGTTCATCATATGACCTGTGAGTTCAAGGGAGATTCCCAGGTGGTACTGAAACAGCTTGAAGGTGAATGGCCATGTTATGAAGAAAACCTTAATCGCTGGCTTGACCGGATTGAGGAAAAGATTAAAAAGCTTGGCATTCTTCCAAGATATACTCCCATTCCGCGTAACGAGAACAAAGAAGCGGATAAGTTGGCCAGCCAGGCACTCCAAGGGAAATTCATTAACAGCAGAATGCAGGTCATATAATTGGAAACAAGGAAGGCGTGAAAAATTTGAGCAGAAAGGAAATATTCAATCAAGTGGAGGACCTGATGGCCAACTATTGCAAAGGCTGTTTTCTTCACAAACACCACAAAGAGGAAAAGGGGCGCAGATACGCCCATCGATTTTGCATATCTGAATGTACGGTAGGCGAAAAAATCAAATCAATCGGAAGTAAGCTGAACTGACTTCTGGCGGGTTTGCGGACAAAATAAAAGGCTGGCAGATGCCAGCCTTATTACTGTTATATTTGAATTATAGTTTTACAACGTTTGCAGCTTGAGGTCCGCGGTTTCCTTCAACGATTTCGAAAGAAACTTCTTGGCCTTCTTCTAAAGATTTGAAACCGTCGCCTTGGATAGCTGTGAAGTGTACGAATACATCGTCTCCGCCTTCAACTTCGATGAAACCGAAACCTTTTTCATTATTGAACCATTTTACTTTACCGTTTTGCATGTTTAATTTTCCTCCTAAGCCTTTCAAGACACTTATGGTGCCTTAGATGAATATTACCACCTAACAAAACATAGAGCAGATATTTTTTGAAATAACGGAAATATATTCTGTTAAATGATGATTATAATATACACGAATGGGCACTTTCCGTCAAGGAATACAAGCATAATTTTACAAAAAACAATAAAATATTTTAAATATTTAAAAATCTGTATTCATTCTTAGGTTTTCAATAATTTTTTACAATGTTTAGATATCATATTTAATTGTTTTTTTCATATTTATTATTAATTATATTGTTTTTTAAAGGGTGAGGATATGTACCGGTTTTCCATTGAGAATCAGGATTGGATCTTGAGGTTTTCACCCAATATCCAAATTGAAGCGGAAGAAAAGCAGGCCATAATCAGTTCAATCCTTCAGCTTGGCAGTGAGCTTCCTTTTTTTCCGCATGGGGATTCATTTATCATTATGAATGACCAATTAGGCATCATTGTATTTAATGTTGAAAAAATCCCATCGATGATATTGACAGTCTCCAACATTGTTACAGAAAATAAATGGTACATCCAGAAGAACCTTACTATAAAACCGTATAAAAAAGAAGGATGATCGGCGAAAGCCGATTTTTTCTGAGGGTTACCTTTAACATCAGGAAAAGGTTACAAGTCCCGATTCTTTCGCATTATGAAAACGCTTTCATTTATGAAATTCACTCAGCAGAAATGGATTATCCTGATACTATGGACACGTATAAAGATCCAGCCGCAACAAGCTTTGTACTGAAAAGATAAGGAGAGTAAGGAGAATCCCTCAAGGGGTTCTCCTTAAATTTTGAAAAAATTTTCCCATGTAATCGTATTTTTGCTCTCTTTGCTAATTTTTTAGGTTAATATTAAAATAGATATCTATATTTTGTTCTATTAAGCAAGGGAGCTAAATTATGAAACTGATTATCGCGGAGAAACCCGACCAGGGATTAACGCTGGCTTCTATTTTTAAAATGAAGAAACATCAGGGATATATTGAAATCTTCCCAAATGATATATTTCCCCAGGGGGCGTATGTAACCTGGGCTGTAGGGCACCTTTGCCAGCTTTCTTCTCCTGAGAAATATGATAGGGAATGGAAAAAACGGTCTCTTAACGCATTGCCCATAATCCCTGAGCAGTTCCAATACGAAGTCACAAAAGATAAAGCAAAGCAATTTAATATTATAAAACAGCTTCTCTCGAGTCCAAGTTTGGCTGAAGTCATTCATGCGGGAGATGCAGGACGTGAGGGTGAGCTTATTATCAGAAATATCCTAAGGCTGACCGGATCGAGAGTGCCAATGAAAAGACTGTGGATTTCTTCATTAACACCCAAAGCAATCAGGGAAGGGTTTCTTGCTCTTCTCGATGAAAGCGATACTCGGAATCTTTATTATGAAGCCTATACGAGAGCGTGTGCTGACTGGGTGGTTGGAATGAATGCGTCGCGCCTGTATAGCCTGCTTCTTCAGCAGCAGGGCTTCTCAGATGTTTTTTCAGTAGGAAGGGTTCAGACTCCAACACTTGCCTTAATTGTAAAAAGAGAAAATGAGATTCAAAATTTTGTATCCGAACCATTTTGGGAGGTTACAGCCCAATTTAATATGGATGGAAAAAAATATACGGGCAAGTGGGAAAATGATGGTGAAACACGAATTAAAACAAAGGAGCTCGCCGAAAAAATAGCGGCTTTTTGTCAGAATAAAGATGCTCAAGTAGAAGATGTCCAGGCAGAAAAGAAAGAGTTCCTGCCGCCGTTGCTCTATAACTTATCTGCGTTGCAGGCAGAAGCCAACCGCCGATTTAAATTCCCTCCAAAAAAGACGCTTGACGTCTTGCAAAAGCTTTATCAAAAAGGCTTTGTATCCTATCCTCGTTCCGATTCCAGGCATGTGACAGAGGGGGAAGCGGAAATGTTCCCTGAAATTCTCAGGAAAATGGAAGCGAAGGAAGAGTACAAGGATCTATTTCCTCTGCCTGTAAGCTCGATTATGCAAAATAAACGGTATGTAAATGATAAAAAGGTAACAGACCATTACGCAATCATTCCGACCGAACAAGTCCCCGATCTGCAAAAGTTATCATCGGATGAAAAAATTCTTTATGACCTTATCATGAGGAGCTTAATTGCTGCCCATTATGGAAAAGCTGTAACCGAATATACAACTATTAAAACCCTTGTTGATGGCAGAGCTTTATTTCTATCAAAAGGGAAGGTCCAGCTGGAAGAAGGCTGGCGAAAAGTGATTACTCAGCAGGAGAAGGAAAATGAGCCTGTTCTGCCTTCATTGCAGGCAGGTGATAATGGTACCGTGGTTAAGGCTAATGTTAAAGAAAGCAAAACACAGCCGCCAAAGCGCTATACAGAAGGACAGCTAATTACACTTATGAAAACAGCCGGAAAGCAAATCGAAGACAAAGAACTCGAAAAAGTATTAATGAAAACAGAAGGTCTGGGAACAGAAGCCACAAGGGCCGGAATTATTACGATGCTTAAAGACCGCAAATATATTGATATAAAAAAGAACCTGGTCTATGCAAATCCCAAAGCAAAAATCCTGATAGAAGCCATTGGCTCTGAAATCCTGGCTTCCCCAGAGATGACAGCAAAATGGGAGCAAAGGCTTAAGGATATATCAGATGGGGCAGCTTCGCCAAAACAATTCATGGACCAAACGAATAAAATGATTAGTCACCTCATTGACTCCTCTGTTAACAATGCCGGAAAATGGACATTCTCCGAAGAAGATAAAGAGGGCTTTACTCCAGGTAAGTTCAAACAAAAAAGGGCAGTCAATTTGGGGCAATGCAAGCAATGCGATGGAAGAGTTGTTGATAAAGGCAGTTTTTACGGCTGCTCTAATTACAATAAAACCAAATGTGGTTTTACTATTTCCAAAAAAATTATGGGCAAGGGAATTACCCAAAAAATTCTTAAACAGCTGCTAAAAGATGGAGAGACAGAATTAGTGGAAGGCTTTACTAGCAAAGGAAAAGATAAAACCTTTTCTGCCAAATTATCATGGGATGGACAGGAAAATAGAATTAAATTTGTCTTCCCGCAAAAGGCCTAAATTTGGCTCTATGTGACATATTGCCTTGTCTCCCTTTCGCAACTGTAGTAAAATCGTTAAAGTCTTATACTTATTAGGTTATGTTAAAGTTACATTGATTTGGCACCCTGTGTTAATTCAAGCGGAAATCAACACACGTTTTACAGAACCATTTCTTAAAGAGATATGTAATGGTTGAAAGTTTACAGGGCGCTCTGCGCTTTTCTAATACAATATAAAAGTGAACTTAGAACTTCGAAAACTGTCTAGCTCCAGCGCCTACCCCCTTGAGGTCACAAGCTTTTCTTGTTGCGGCTCCTAGGGACTCGGGTCATAATCCGTTTCCTTTCAGAAGGAAAAAACACCTTCTTACAGGTACCGTCTTATGCCTGTCGTCCCTGTACAGTCGCCTCCACATTTCGGGCAATCCTCCCAGCAAGGCAAAGAACGCCTTCCCGGGCGGCTCGTCTTGTGCTTGTCGGGGGTGGGCAAGGCGCTTGCGCTTTTCAAAAAATGCTGTCTAGCTCCGAGCGCCATCGGCTCGAGGTCTTAAGCCAATCGCTTCTGAAGGCAAAGAACGCCTTCTGCCAGCGCTTGTCTTAAGCTGGTCGCCGATAGGCAGGCGCTCTGCGCTTTTCTATTTGGCAGGAGGTTGCGAAATGCCAACACCGAGTATGGAAGATTATATTGAACAGATATATATGTTAATTGAAGATAAGGGATATGCGCGGGTTTCCGATATTGCCGAGGCCTTGTCGGTACATCCTTCTTCTGTAACAAAAATGGTACAAAAGCTTGATAAAGATGAATATCTTGTATATGAAAAATACAGGGGGCTGATATTGACGCCAAAAGGCAAAAAAATCGGCAAAAGACTTGTGTACCGCCACGAACTGCTGGAACAGCTCCTTCGCATAATCGGAGTAAAAGAAGAAAATATTTATGAGGATGTTGAAGGGATTGAACACCACCTGAGCTGGGATGCTATTGACCGGGTTGGTGATTTGGTGCAGTTTTTTGAAGAAGATGAGAACCGCATAGAAGTTTTGCGAGAGATTCAGAGGAAAAATGAAGATGAACAATAAAAACCTGACAGCTGTCAGGTTTTTTTCATGTGCGCCCGGCA
>JAGGRA010000023.1 GCA_018613035.1 Pseudomonas sp. ISL-84
CCGCGGGGAGCGATGCGAGCCTCCTCGGCTTCGCCTGTGGGGTCTCGCACTTCCCTCTCTTCCCGCAGGACATTGGAAGAGCATCTTTGAGTAAACACCGCACGAAGAAAATGCGAATGCATTTTCGAGGAGTCAAATGCCCTCCGCTACAATCAACTCAGTTAGAAAAACCAAGTTTGCCTTCAAAAAGCAACAAACTTTAAAAACAGCTTTTTTAAAGAAGCACAGCTCGTATTACTGCGTTAAAGTGAGGAAAAGTAATTTGAATACGTTAGTTGTAAATTATGTGACTAGAGAGCGGAGATTTGCCCGCTTAAAAAATAACAGGATCGAGAAGCTTTTTATTGATCAGCCGAAGCAGCGGTCATCTGTAGGCAATATTTATCTTGGTACGGTTGCAAAGGTCATGCCTGGGTTGAACGCAGCCTTTGTGGAGATTGGTGAAGAGCAAAGCGGATTTCTTCATCGTGACAAATTAGCTTCGTACCTTCAATCTAACGAAGAAAAGCTTGTTAAGGATAAACAGAGTATTTCTTCCTATGTGCATCAAGGAGAAAAACTGCTTGTACAGATTGAGAAGGATGCCACAGGAACGAAAGGCCCAAGATTATCGGGGCTGGTTGAGTTTTCTGGTGATTCTATCATTTATATGCCTAATGGCCGTTATGTAGCCGTTTCAAAAAAGATTGAGGATAGTGCTGTCAGAGAAAAATGGCGGCAGTTTGGCTATCGTCTAAAAGAAGAGAATGAAGGGCTCATTTTCAGGACATCCTGTCAAGAAAAGAAGGAAACTGAACTGATTGAAGAGCTTGATAAGCTTAGAATGGAGTATAGGGATATTTTAAAGACAGCTGAAGCCCTAAAAAAGCCAGGAATAGTATTTGAAGGTGATTCCTTTATTGCGGAAATTCTGGAAGAAATCAAGAAGGTCAAAGACGGAGAAGTCATTGTAGACGATTTAAACCTAAAAAACAGGCTTCAGCAATCCAGCAGGCTGCCTATCCACCTTTACACTGGCAAGAAAAATATTTTTGCAGCCCAAAAAATCGAAGATCAGATTGACAAGGCCTTAAAGCGTATTGTTTGGCTTGAAAATGGAGCTTACCTGATTTTTGACGAAGCAGAAGCCTTAACGGTTATAGATGTGAATACCGGGAAATTTTCCGGTAAGCAGGATCGCCGGGATACGGTTTTGAAGACCAATGCATGGGCGGCTGAAGAAGCTGCAAGGCACATCCGGCTTCGGGATATTGGAGGCATGATTTTAATTGATTTTATCGATATGAATGAAGAGTCTGACCGAAAACAAATTCTTGCAAAAATGGAAAACGCACTGAAGGAAGATGAAAGGCGGACTAATTTAGTTGGATTCACTCCTCTTGGAATCCTTCAGCTGACCAGAAAAAAAACGAAGGCGGCCATTTCTGAGTCACTTACGGAAAGGTGTACAGTATGTGAAGGCACCGGAAGGGTTTTGAGTGGTGAAACGATTGCATTCAGACTTGAAAGGGAATTATGGGAGCACCGGGGCCAGGACCATGAAGCAGTTTTGGTTGAAACCACATCGGAAGTAGCAGCGGTCTTTTCTGGTAAGAATGGAATCCATAAAAAAAGAATAGAAGACAGTGTTGGCTTGGAAGTGATCTTTTCCTTAAAGGAGACTTGTAAGCCATTTTATGAAATAAGGCAGTTTGGCTATGCGGAAGAATTAAAGAAAAAGCAGGCGAGGGAAAACTAATCCCGGCCTGCTTTTGTTTTGGGAAGCAAGAGCATTATTTGCCACTTTCCCAGGAAGGACAAAAGCTATATAATAGATAAGGCATGCCATTAAAATTTTATTGGATGCCTTTCGGGAGAATCATATAATTCTTATTGACATGATTATTCATTATATGATAGGATTTTCATGTTATGTTTGTAGCGCACCCGTGCTACAACCGCTCAGAACAGGTAGTTAAGTCCGCGCAGTTGTGTCTAGCTGCGAGTGCCGATAAACAGGCACTCTCCGCTTTTCTTGTCGGCGCCTGGGATGGCGAGTCTTAGTCTAAGAGGAGGTGCAGTTCATGTACGCGATTATTGAAACTGGCGGAAAGCAATTACGTGTAGAAGAAGGTCAAGCTATCTACATCGAAAAGCTTAACGCAGAAGCAGGCGAAACAGTTACTTTTGAAAAGGTTCTTTTCGTTGGCGGAGATAGTGTAAAAGTAGGAAGCCCTGTAGTTGATGGTGCTACTGTTACAGCTAAAGTTGAAAAACAAGGCCGTCAAAAGAAAATCACTGTTTTCAAGTACAAAGCGAAGAAAAACTATCGTAAGAAGCAAGGTCATCGTCAGCCATACACTAAAGTTGTGATTGAAAAAATCAACGCTTAATAAGGCGATATTAGATGATTGAAGTTACGATTAATCGTAAAAGCTCCGGAACTATTCATTCGTTTGAAATTAGCGGCCATGCATTCTTCGCAAATAGAGGAAAGGATATTGTCTGTGCAGGCGTATCCGCTGTTGCCATTGGCGCAATCAATGCTGTGCACGCCTTAACCGGTGTGACGCCAGAGATTGGCCAGGGTGGGGATGGTTTTCTCCGCTGTGTTCTGCCGGATCTGCCGGAGGACGTAAATGAGAAAGTCCAGCTTCTTCTCGAAGGTATGGTCATATCATTGCAGACGATTGAAGAAGACTACGGAAAGTATATAAACATTACCTTCAAAAAGCAGGAGGTGGAATAAATGCTATTAAAGTTAGATCTTCAGTTGTTCGCTTCTAAAAAGGGAGTAGGTTCTACTAAGAACGGCCGTGATTCAATCGCAAAGCGTCTTGGCGCTAAGCGTGCAGACGGACAATTCGTAACTGGCGGCTCTATCCTATACCGTCAGCGCGGTACTAAGATCTACCCAGGTGTAAACGTGGGTAAAGGCGGAGACGACACACTATTTGCGAAAGTAGACGGTGTTGTTAAGTTCGAGCGTCTTGGACGTGACCGCAAGCAAGTGAGCGTATATCCTGCAGCTCAAGAGGCATAAGCCTTTTCGAGAAAACCCTAGCCCAAGGTTAGGGTTTTCTTTTTGTTTAAGGCTCTGTTAAACCTGCGTGGTGAATTCCGCTGCAGACACTCAGCGAAACGCAGGCTTCGAAGTACCTCGGCGTTCTGCGTCTGCGGGAGCTCCCTTGGTAAGCTTTTCCCGCAGGACATTGTTTCCGGGAATAAACACCGCACGAAGGAAACGCGAAAGCATTTTCGGCTTATTCGTGCCTTTAGGTCATCTGCACATTGTTAAATCATTCATTATCATTAACACAGCCCTGGTTTAATAACTTCACACATGCACTTTCGCTTATTTTAATGGAAATTATAGCTTTTAGAAGAAAGATTACTCTTGTGAGGCAGCTTCTTGATACATAAAGCAATATTTTCTTATTTAGCATAAAATTGCTTACTGTCAGTTGTTTTTTTTTGATATACTTACAGCAAGCAGCAGTCTTCTGACACCTTAAAAACCGTACAGGAGTGCATATATGGATAAAGACTGGAATATGATTGAGGTGCTGCGTCATGCCCGCCATGACTGGCTAAATAAAATACAATTAATTAAAGGTAATCTTTCCCTTAACAAGGTTGACAGGGCAAAGGAAATTATAGATGAAATTGTGGTGGAAGCACAGCAGGAGGCAAAACTGTCAAATTTAAACCTTCCTCAATTTGCTTCACTTCTATTCACATATAACTGGGAGAATCATTCCTTCCAGCTTGAATATGAAGTCCTGGATGATGCAATAGCAGGACCATTGGATGATTGCATTCTTTCTGAGTGGACGGGCTCTTTTTTTAACTGTCTTAACTCATCGGTAAAGCCTTATCATGAAAATCATTTATCCGTTTCAATCAGCCATGAAAAAGAAGGTGCTCGTTTCTTTTTTGATTTTAGCGGAATAATAACAGATATGGAAAGCTTGGAGCAATTTTTAAAAAAGGAATCCGCTGACATAACTGTTGCTGTTCAGGAATTAGCTGAACAGGAGCTAGCGCTGGAGCTTTTTGTGCCATTTACTGCAAATGGCAGAGAGTGATTTCCGTCGTAAAAAGTAATACTATAAAGTGAAACTCTGCAGGTTTGGGGGGAATCCTTCAATGTAGGAGTGGATCCAGTCAGTGCCGGTCGTTTGGCTGAATGCGAGGCAATCGGGACATACTGCAGACGGGAGGAATAAAAAAATGTTTGTCGATCAAGTCAAAGTTTATGTAAAAGGCGGCGACGGGGGTAACGGAATGGTTGCTTTCCGCCGTGAAAAATATGTGCCGAATGGCGGCCCTGCCGGCGGTGACGGCGGTAAAGGCGCCAATGTTGTTTTTGAAGTAAATGAGGGTTTGCGTACGTTAATGGATTTCCGTTATCAGCGTCATTTCAAAGCGCCTCGCGGTGAGCACGGCATGTCCAAAAACATGCATGGCAGAAATTCTAAAGATATGATTGTAAAAGTCCCGCCCGGCACAGTAGTAACGGATGCGGAAACTGGTGAAGTTATAGCAGACTTAACAGAGCATGGCCAAAGAGCTGTTATTGCAAGAGGCGGACGGGGCGGAAGAGGGAACACCCGCTTTGCGACACCTGCGAACCCAGCGCCAGAATTGTCTGAGCATGGTGAGCCGGGGCAGGAAAGAGATGTCGTTCTTGAATTAAAGCTACTTGCTGATGTAGGTTTGGTCGGTTTTCCAAGTGTAGGAAAATCTACGCTTTTATCTGTTGTATCCTCTGCAAGGCCGAAAATTGCCGAGTATCATTTTACAACCATTGTGCCTAATTTGGGCGTGGTTGAAACAGAAGATGGACGGAGCTTTGTTATGGCAGATTTGCCGGGGTTAATCGAAGGCGCCCATTCGGGAGTTGGCCTTGGGCATCAATTTTTGAGGCATATCGAGAGGACAAGAGTCATTGTTCACGTTATTGATATGGCAGCAGTAGAGGGAAAAGACCCTTATGAAGATTATTTAACAATCAATAACGAGCTGAAAGAATACAACCTGCGATTGACAGAAAGACCGCAAATTATTGTTGCGAATAAAATGGATATGCCTGAATCCGAGGAAAACCTTAAGAAGTTTAAAGAGCAATTAGAGGAGGATTACCCAATCTTCCCTATATCGGCTGTTACACGCCAAGGGCTAAGAGACTTATTATTTGCAATTGCAGATAAGATTGAAGAAACACCTGAATTTCCTCTTGCGCATGAAGAAGAGGGAGAAGAAACAGGAGTCCATCGTGTTCTCTACAAACATGAAGCCGATCAAACAGAGTTTGTTATTACAAGGGATCCTGCTGGAGTTTTTGTTGTATCTGGAGATGCAATTGAGAAGCTCTTTAAGATGACGGATTTCTCAAGAGACGAATCTGTCCGCAGATTTGCAAGGCAGCTGCGCGGTATGGGAGTAGATGATGCTCTTCGCGAAAAGGGAGCAAAAGACGGCGACATCGTCAAGCTTCTTGATTATGAATTCGAGTTTATTGACTAACCTTCTCGATTGACGGGGTGGAGAAATGAGAAAAGATAGATTCGATAAAAAATTTTATTTGGTTCGCGAAGATGTTTTGCCTGAAGCAATGAAGAAAACATTGGATGCGAAGGAAATGATCGAAAGGGGAAAGGCTGAATCGGTTTGGGACGCCGTCCAGAAGGTTGATTTGAGCCGGAGTGCTTTTTATAAATACAGAGACACTGTGTTTCCTTTTCATACCGTTGTAAAAGAACGGCTTATAACATTATTTTTTCATTTGGAAGACCGGTCGGGGACCCTATCCCATTTGCTGGGAGTAGTAGCATCATCAGGATGCAATGTCCTCACGATTCACCAGACTATACCCCTTCAAGGGAGAGCTAATGTCACTTTATCCTTAAATGTAACGGAAATGGGGATAGACATTGATGAGCTTTTAACCAGGCTCCGAAAATTGGAATTTGTAGAGAAAGTAGAGGTGCTGGGAACAGGTGCGTAAGGAATTACGCTCCGGTATCCGGCCCTTTTTTTCGCTAAGGAGTTTAATGCAGGTAAATGATTGCACAATATCGAATATAAGAGGTTGGCTAAGCAGGTTTTTCTAAAATTATTATTTTGTATTTTACACACATATGTTAAAGTGATAAAGTATAAAGAAAGTTTTCAGTAAGTTAAAACAACTCTGACGAAGGGAGGGAGTTACCGTGAAAATTGGATTCTTGGGCCCAAAGGCTACGTTCACAGATATAGCGGTTAGAGGCTTATTTCCGGAAGAGATAGCTGTTCCCTATCCGACTATACCTGCCTGTTTTGATGCTTTGATTGGTAATGAAATAGACTTGGCGGTAGTTCCTCTTGAGAATGCATTGGAAGGTTCAGTGAACATTACTCTAGATTATTTAATCCATGAGGTAGATTTGCCGATTGTTGGTGAACTAACGGCACCTATACGCCAGCATTTTATGGTTCATCCCGATAATTTGGAAGATTGGGCTGAAACAGATGTGGTTTACAGCCATTCCCATGCAATTGCCCAGTGCCACAAATTTTTACATAAAGAGCTGAAAGGAATCCCGTGTGAAAGCACAACCTCCACGGCTGCTGCAGCACAATATGTTAAAGACCACCCAGGTGAAAAAGCTGGTGCCATTGCAAATGAATTAGCTGCACAGGTTTACGGATTAGCTATTGCAAAAGAGGATATTCACGACTTTGATTTCAACCATACAAAATTCATTGTTTTATCCAATAAACAAATTACAATTAAAGAAGACAGAGAAGAGTTTTCCGGACATAAAACGACTGTCATGGTTACATTGCCAGCTGACAGGGCAGGAGCACTTCACCAGGTGCTTTCTGCGTTTGCTTGGAGGAAATTAAATTTAACTAAAATTGAATCAAGACCAATGAAAACCGGACTGGGCAATTACTTTTTTATCATAGATGTAGATATGAAACAGGATGATGTACTGATACCCGGGGCGGTTGCGGAATTGGAAGCATTAGGATGCAGTGTGAAAATATTGGGGAGCTACCCGTATTTTCAGCTCCATAAGAAGAAGAACAAGGTTCTTCAAGATTAATATGGCTTTATCTTGGGTTAAACAATTTTAGTGTAGGTTCTGTTAAACTTGCCTGCTGATTCCGGCTCCAGGAGTTTATTGAATCTCGGGCGGTCTGATTCTCCTCCCGCTCCAATCAACAGGGTGCCAAGATTAACAATGAGCTCTAACACTGCCTTAGTATTAATGAACATCTTGGGTGTATGAAAAAGGATCCGCGTTTAGACGGGATCCTTTTTTGCGACACTCATGTTCTGGCGCAGATTTATTTTGATTATAAAGCCACTTTTCGCAAACTTTGCTGCTTTTTAAACAAGTAGTGAGGAGAGGTTGATTTCCGCTCCAGGATGATCAGCGAACAGCGGCTGTAGGCTCTCACCTGTCCCACTCCTCTCGCTGGACTTTGAATAAGCTTCCTTGCATTAACACAACGAACGAATGCGAAATGCATTTTCGCGGGGTTAGCACCTTCCGCTCCAATTAACCAACCTTGTTTATCTCTTATACCTATTCAAAAACAATAATCTTTTAGAAAGCAGCCATTATAAAAAAGCACTGCCGGATGTGCTTCTCATATTAAAGGTCAATAAGAAAACCGGCTTTTTTTAATGACTGTTCCGCTTCATCCAGTTTTTGTTCGGATGGCGCCGAGATCGTGTGAAGGTGTATGCCGTCTGTTAATTCTGATAAGAAAGCCGCATTTGTGGATTTTATTTTTTCCATAAACTTCTTTACTTCTTTACGGGTCGACACCATAACAGAAGCGGTTAAGTCCCCATATACAGGGTGCTCGATTTTTACATCCTTTATTGTGACCCCGTGATCCACAAGTAGATTTAATTCTTCTTCGGTCCTCTCAGGGTGATGATGGCAGGCAATGGTCCGTTCCGCCATAACAGAAGGTGACGCCTGCTGAAGGTACATATACCCCTGGCTTGTTGCAATAATCGGCTCGTCTCTAGCTTTAAGCAATGTTATATCTCCTACAATAACTTGCCTGCTTACATTTGTTTTCGCAGCAAGCTCACCGCCCGTAATGGGCTGCCCGCTTTCTTTAAGAAGCTGGAGCAAAAAGGATCTTCGTTCTTCTCCGAGTACCTTTTTTTGTTCCTTCATGTTTTACTCTCCCTTACTTTCCGATAATGTCTCATTCTAACATAATAACCGGAAGAAGATAAAAACTTAGAGGGGCACTGCTAAGTGTGCGATTTGTGCAAGTGTTCTGCCTAAAGCTTTTGCTTCCTCCACAGAAGTTTTCCAGCCAAAAGAGATTCGGAAAAATTCTTTGCCGCTTTTTCCGGACACTCCGAGTGCCTCCATCGTTTTTGATATAGACTTCATTCCGCTCCGGCATGCACTGCCAGTTGAAATGGCAAATCCGTGTCTATTGCATTCGAGCATGACATGTTGCCCTTCAAGTCCATTCATACGCATACCTAATGTAGAAGAGAGCTGGTACTCACGCTCAAAGTTGTAAATCACGAAATTCCCTTTTGCTGGCTCAAGTTCAAGCAGAAGGGCATTGCGCAACAGTTGAAAATGGCTGTTGTGGACATCAAGATTTTCATATGCTTTCTGGGCAGCTACTGTCATCCCTGCAATCCCTGGAACATTCACTGTTCCCGGCCTAAATCCTTTTTCATGGGATACTCCTGGTAAAAATGCATCCCAACGCAATCCTGGTTGGAGATAAACGGCTCCAACCCCTTTTGGACCATAAAATTTATGGCCTGAAAAAGATAAACTGTCAACATTCCTGGCTACTTCCTTTAGGTCTGTTTTGCCAAATGTGTGGACACAATCACTATGCAGCAAAATCCCTTTCGTCTTGCAAATACTCCTAATTTCAGGGATTGGCTGCAATGTGCCTATTTCAGGATTACCATGCTGAATAGTAATTAATACGGTATCATCCCTTATGGCTGACTTTAATTTTTCCTGGTCAATGCGTCCATCCATATCAAAAGGGACCTTGGTAATTTCATAGCCTTTATCCAGACTGACCTTTTCCACTATGCTATGAATGGAAGAGTGTTCGGCCATCCCCATGATTATATGTTTCCCTATTTTCTCTGAGGAAGAAAGCAAAGCATGAATCGCAAGGAAATTCCCCTCTGTACCCCCGCTTGTAAAGTAGATTCCTTCACTCTCTGTACCCAGAATTCTTGCGAGTTCACTACGGCAATTTTCGAGAAGCCCTTCAGACTCACTGCCTGTATCATGAAGGCTTCTTGAATTGCCAAAGAATTCACTTGAAGCTTTTATATAGGCATCTGCCGCTTCACTATCCAGTGGACATGTGGCGGCATAATCAAAGTATTTTATAATCTCACCTGCTTTCGATTTTTATAAATCTTTGGCTCTGTTAACTTTGCCTGTAAATTTCCCCTTAAGGCGATCAGCGAACCGCGCGCAGCCCGACGTTCCTCAAGCACTTGGCCTGTGGGTCTCCCTGGGAATCGCTTCTCCCGCTGACTATGAATGAGCATCCGCGAATAAGCATCGAACGATGGAAATGAGTTTGCATTTACCTTGTTCCAAAATTAAAACACATAGAAGTTCCTCTTATTCTATGAAAACTCTTGTCATAATTCTAAATCTATGTAAATATAGGTGTCAAGACACCTGTAAAAACAGGAGGTAAATAATGATGTACGCCGACGTTCTAATTATTGGAAGCGGGGTGGCCGCTTTGCAGCTGGCAAAGAAGCTGCGCCGAGACTTGAATGTGATAATTCTCACAAAGTCCGCTGTGAAAAATGGAAATTCAAATATGGCCCAGGGGGGCATTGCTGCTGCCCTCGGAAGCAACGATCATCCCTCAAAGCACTACATGGATACACTTGAGGCAGGAAGATTCCATAATGATTTTGATGCAGTCTTGGCTCTTACAAGTGAAGCCCCCTCCCTCATTAATGGCCTTTTTGTAGAGGGATGCATGTTTGATAGAGATTCAAAAGGAGACATCGCATTGGGCAGGGAAGGCGCCCATACAGAAAATAGAATTGTCCATGGAGGCGGAGACGCAACCGGAAAGACATTAATGGACTTTATGTTAACAAAGATAAACGAAAACATTAGAATCATAGAAAATATGCATGTTTTTGACTTGCTGATAAATGAGTCGGAAGGCAGGTGCATAGGCGCAAAAGGGAAAGACACTAATGGCAATATTCATAGGTTCTTTTCAAACCATGTTGTGATGGCTACTGGCGGGTGCGGACAGCTATATGAATTTACATCCAATGCGGAAACCGTAACAGGAGACGGCATTGCCCTTGCATACCGGGCAGGAGCAGAGATTGTAGATATGGAGTTTATACAGTTTCATCCTACACTGCTCTATAAAAACGGCACAGCTTTAGGCCTCGTCTCTGAAGCGGTGAGGGGGGAAGGTGGCCGTCTGGTCACTGATGAGGGCAAACCAGTGATGGAAGGCATTCATCCACTAGGAGATCTGGCACCAAGGCATGTTGTATCACAAGCTATTTACAATCTGTTGAAAGAGGGAAGATCGGTCTTTTTGGATATATCTTCAATAGAAAACTTTGAATCAAGATTTCCCACCATTACCGCTATCTGTAAGCAAAATGATGTAAACGTAAGTCTCGGAAGGTTACCTGTTTCACCTGGCAGCCATTTCTTGATGGGCGGTATTAAAACCGATTTACTGGGAAGGAGCAGTATACCCGGTTTGTATGCAATTGGTGAAGCAGCGTGCACAGGCATTCATGGCGCAAATCGGCTTGCAAGCAATTCACTGATTGAGGGCTTATTCTTCGGAAAAAAACTAGCGGAATGGGTAAATGAACAGCCACCCTGTGAAATCGGTAAAATGAGTTCGAGTCCAGAGTCAAAAGGAAGGGTTCCTTCAACCGGTTATTTACCTTCCAAAGAAGATATAAAGAAAAAAATGATGAAGCATGCAGGTATTATCAAAACGAAGGAAGGACTGCTGAATCAGCTTGCTTGGCTGGAAAGCTTTCAAATCGAAAAATGGATAGCAACGGAATTTGATGATCTTTCCCCTGATGAAATTACAAGGGCATGTATGCTTATTACGGCATGGCTTGTAACCGATTCTGCCTTAAAAAGGACAGAAAGCCGGGGTGGCCATTTCCGCCAGGATTATCCAGTCGAAAACAATCATGAATGGCTTCGAAAAAGAATTATTCAATGCCGTAAAATAGAAAAGGATGGTAAAAATGAACAAATTAAAACTGCGATTGCAACTTGAACAATTTTTTCTGGAGGATATCGGCGACCGTGACCTGACAAGCGAGCTGATTTTTGGGGAAGGAAACACAGGGAAGGTTGTTTTCATTGCCAAGGAGAATGGTATTTTTTGCGGGGAAGAAATTATCAGATCCGGATATGCTGTTCTTGACTCCCGTGTGGATATCGATTTAAGAGTGGGAGATGGAGAAAGGATTGAAAATGGCCAAATCCTTGCGGAAGCACATGGCCCAGTAGCCATCCTTCTAAAAGGGGAAAGAGTTATTTTGAATCTGCTCCAAAGAATGAGCGGGATTGCAACGAAAACAAATGAGGCTATAAGAGTTCTTAATAGCTCCCATACAAAAATCTGCGATACAAGGAAAACAACTCCGGGCCTAAGGATGCTGGAAAAATACGCTGTCCGGTGCGGAGGCGGATTTAACCATCGTTACGGTCTTTATGATGCAGTTATGATTAAAGATAACCACATTTCTTTTGCTGGTTCGATTGGAAGAGCAGTAGAAGCGGTACGGTCGAGAATAGGGCATATGGTAAAAATCGAAGTTGAAACAGAGACAAAAGAACAGGTAATCGAAGCAGTTGAGGCAGGTTCGGATGTTATTATGTTTGACAACAGAAAGCCTGAAGAAATTAAAGAGTGGATCAGCCTTGTTCCTGAAAGAACCTTGACAGAAGCGTCCGGGGGCATAACATTAGAAAACCTGGCGAGTTTTAGCAATACAGGGGTTGATTTTATTTCGATCGGTTTTCTCACACATTCAGTAAAGGCGCTTGATATCAGTGTGAAAGTTACAGTCGAATAAAAACAAGCATATATGGCAAAGGGGTATGAAGGTATGAATATTTTTCAGACAGCAGAAAAACAAGCAAATATTCTTCCGGAAAAATATCGCGGGATGACCGTATTGGAACTCGAGTCGCGAGTAAGGGAGATAAAAGGAAGGCTGGGGAAGAAGCTATTTATCCCGGGCCATCATTACCAAAAAGATGAGGTTATTCAGTTTGCGGATGCCACTGGTGATTCCTTAAAGCTTGCCCAGCTTTCAAAGGAGAATAAGGATGCAGAATATATAGTATTTTGCGGAGTTCACTTTATGGCTGAAACCGCCGATATATTGACAACTCCGGCACAAAAAGTACTTTTGCCTGACATGCGTGCGGGCTGTTCCATGGCTGATATGGCAGATATACACCAAACAGAAAGAGCCTGGACAAAGCTCACTGATTTATTCGGCGAAACCATGCTTCCTTTAACTTATGTAAACTCCACGGCAGCCATTAAAGCTTTCGTGGGCCGTCATGGGGGAGCAACGGTCACTTCTTCAAATGCTGAAAAGATGGTGAGCTGGGCATTTGAGCAAAAGCAGAGAATATTATTCCTGCCTGATCAGCATTTAGGCAGAAATACTGCCTATAATTTAGGAGTTGGGCTCGATGAAATGGCTGTATGGAACCCGGTTTCAGATAAGCTGGAATATGAGGGCTCCCCTGAGAACGTTAAAGTGATCCTTTGGAAGGGCCATTGTTCCGTTCATGAAAATTTCACTGTGGAAAATGTAAAAGAAGTCCGGAAACAGTACCCGGAAATGAAAGTCATTGTTCACCCTGAATGCAAGAGGGAAGTTGTAGGAATCTCCGATATGGCTGGATCGACGAATTATATAATAGAGGCAATCGAAAATTCCAAACCGGGTTCTTCATGGGCGATTGGAACGGAAATGAATCTGGTCAACAGGATTATCAATCAGCATCCTGATAAGCAGATTATCTCTCTTAATCCGCATATGTGCCCTTGTCTGACCATGAACCGGATTGATTTGCCGCACCTGGTTTGGTGCCTGGAAACAATTGAACAGGGTCAGGAAAACAATCTTATCCAAGTAGAAGAGCATACAGCAGCTTTTGCCAAACTAGCATTGGACAGAATGATGGAACGGCCATAATAAAAATAAAATCCTCCCAATTGGGAGGATTTTTATTTGTCATTAAAGCCTCTCTTAATAGGGTTTGAAGATAAGAATAAATCATAATTATTGGAAATACAGCATATCTTTTTGTGTAGATTGTTAGCAATTTGCCCATTTCTTCATACACTATATGGACTTATCGCGATTTAACGGGCAGTGATCTACACCTTTCAAAAGATGGATGAACGGCCCGTAAATGCCCGATTGGTTCTACTAACCATCAGCGATACATTGCTGATGGAAGTATCACCTTACGCATAGGAGGGAATTCAGAGTGAAAATCCATATCGTACAGAAAGGGGACACTCTTTGGAAGATTGCCAAGAAGTACGGCGTGAATTTTGAAGAGCTGAAAAAGATGAATACACAGCTCAGCAACCCTGATATGATTATGCCCGGTATGAAAATAAAAGTTCCCGCAACTGGAGGCTCTATAAAAAAAGAAGCTCCAATCGGGGGCAAACCGGAAGCTAAAATAAATATGGGTGCCAAAAAGGAAATGCCAAAAGCAGAATATCCTTTTGCCAAAGAGAAGCCTATTACCATGCCTGTTGTTGAAGCACCTAAGGAGCAGCCTCTAAAAGAAGTGCCAAAACCGGCACCGCCAAAGAAAGAAATGCCCAAGGTTACGGCACCAAAGGTTGAAATTCCAAAGGAAGTTCCAAAAGTAACTGCGCCAAAAGCAGAAGTACCAAAGGAATTACCCAAAAAACCTTATACTCCAAAGATGCCTAAGCCAGTCATGCCAGAAATTGATATAAACAATTATTACATGATGAATATGTCTGTCCAACAGCCGGCACCACAGCAAAAACCGCTGCCTGTTTCAGAAGTTAAGCCCCAGCAAAAGCCATTGCCTATTTCAGAGACTAAACCACAGCCGCAGCTCCCGCCTAAACCAGTCAATATCCTCCCGCAGGCAAAGCCGATTGCAGATGAAAGTCCGGAATCGCCTGAAAGTGAATCACCTGTTTACACACAAAAAGGAGGTCAATATCAGCCAATGTATCCATATAATCCCAATTGTTTCCAACAAATGCCTTTCCCGCAAGTCCAGGGTGCAATGATGCCACAGATGCCTCATCAGATGCCGCACCAAATGCCATCCGGAGTAATGGGAGCAGAATATATGGGCCAGCAGATGCCACACCAAATGCCGCACCAAATGCCATCCGGAGTAATGGGAGCAGAATATATGGGCCAGCAGATGCCACACCAAATGCCGCATCAAATGCCGATGGCTCAGATGCCACACCAAATGCCGATGGCTCAAATGCCACACCAGATGCCGCAAGTCCAGGGTGCAATGATGCCGATGGCCCAAATGCCGCATCAAATGCCGCAAGTCCAGGGTGCGATGATGCCAGAGCATCAAATGCCGCACATGGGTATGATGGCCGGAGTTGAGAGCCCTGATTACGATGAATCGTCACCGTTTATGCCAACGGCCCAAATGCCTCAAATGCCAACAGGAGTAATGGGTGCCGAGCAAATGGGCCAGCAGATGCAGCACCAAATGCCGTCCGGAGTGATGGGTGCTGAGTATGGCCAGCAGATGCCGCACCAAATGCCGACCGGAGTGATGGGTGCTGAGTATGGCCAGCAGATGCAGCACCAAATGCCGTCCGGAGTGATGGGCGCTAAGTATGGCCAGCAGATGCCGCACCAAATGCCGACCGGAGTGATGGGTGCTGAGTATGGCCAGCAGATGCCGCACCAAATGCCAACCGGAGTGATGGGTGCTGAGTATGGTCAGCAGATGCCGCACCAAATGCCGACGGGAGTGATGGGTGCCGAGTATGGCCAGCAGATGCCGCACCAGATGCCACACCAGATGCCGCATCAAATGCCTCAGGTTCAAGGAGTAATGGAAGAGTCTCCAGGCATGGCACAAATGCCTCTTATGCCGTCTCAAAGTCAAATGCCATTGATGCCTGATTCGGTAATGGGTGCTTCAGACGATTGCGGCTGTGGTGGACCGCAGATGGGACCTGGAGGGTACGGTCCAGGATTTGGAGCAGGCCCAGGATTCGGAGCAGGCCCAGGATTCGGAGCAGGCCCAGGATTTGGAGCAGGCCCAGGATTCGGAGCAGGTCCGGGATTCGGAGCAGGCCCAGGATTTGGAGCAGGCCCAGGATTCGGAGCAGGTCCGGGATTCGGAGCAGGCCCAGGATTTGGAGCGGGTCCAGGGTTCGGAGCAGGTCCGGGTTATGGCCCAATGGGTGGGCAGGCATTTGGAATGCCGAGAAATTTCGATGAAAGCAGTGAATACGACGGTTAAAAACGGGGGAGACGATTTATTAATAAATCGTCTCCTCTCCTATTTGCAAGAACAGTTTCCCTTTAAAATTAATGAAATTAAACCAATTAGAAAACAAGTTTACCTAATTAGAACAAAGGAACGAGTATTTATCTTAAAAGGATTTTCCTCTTATCACCGTTTAAAACTCCAGGAAGCCTTTACAGCATCCCTAATAAAAGAAGGTTTTGCAAGAACTTATGCATTTTATGAATTTGCAAAAGAGCCGCCTCTTTTTTTTGATCGAACGTATTACGGGTGTCTTGAATATATACAGCCATCGGAAGACTCTTTTTCTTATCATTTGAAAAGAGACCGATTAGAGGGGCTTGATTTGCTGCAAACTTTTCATGACACCTCCGAAAAGTTGGTTCCCCGTTATCAAACGGTTCTGCCAACATTCAGACAGGCGGATAAATGGAGGGAAAGGGCCTCGCTTTTTCTTAATAATCTTCCTGTTATAAGATATTTTGTCCAGAAGGAAATTATTAATGAATTATTATCGTGGGCAGATTGGTCGCTAAAAGGGATTGAAGAGGAAGCATGGCTGTTCAAGTCAGGAAAGCAAGTTATTCTCCATGGTGATGTTGCACACCACAATTTTCTCAGGGCTAAGAACAAAACCATATATTTGCTGGATTTTGATTTGATTGCAAAAGGCACTCCGCATTCTGATTACCTTCAGTATGCGAACCGGATTCTGCCCTTTATGAAGTGGTCTTTTGAGGATTTATTAAGGTTTCCAATCATAAAAAAATATATGGAAGAAACAGGATTTCTCTATGCTCTTGCCTTTCCCACTGATATTTTTAGGGAGTGGAATAGAGTCATACGAGATAGGTCCTACCTGGACCCCGTCAAAATATGCCCTGTTCTGGATTTGACCGTAGGACAATTTGCTGAAAGGCAGCGGTTTATTCGAGCCTTAAAAAAAGCGGCAGAGGATTAAGAAGCAATTTCTCTTTGTAAAATTGGACGTAAATGACAGGATGAAAGACTCCCTTCGCTCACAAGCTAAGAAGGAGCATATATGCTCAAAGCTTGTAATATTAGCGAGGGGGTTTTTCGCTTGCACAAGAAACTAATTGCAGTACCGCTGGCTGCTTTAATGTCAATGGGGTTAACTGGCTGCGGGACTAATGATGATACTGCTGTTCAGGATCGAAACAACGAGCAGGTACAGCCGATGGGCTATTATTCGAATGAAAACCATGGAGGCCGTGGAGGAAACGTCAGGGTTGAAGATGGAACGGATAATGATGGCCCACTGACTGAAATGATGGATCATACGTTTGGCGGGGAAGGAAGAAATAACGGAAACAACAGAAATAACAGAAACAACAATAGAAATGCTCTTCAAGTAAGGGATGGAAATAACAATACCGGTAATCCAACAGTACCCTTAGCAGAGAGGGACCAGAACTTCTTCCAAAAAGATAACCGTTTCAGCCATAGTGATGCGAATTACCACGGACATCTGGATGATAATACACGCCAAGCCAAGAGTTCTTACTATCAAGCATACGAAGGTGAACTTGCTGAAAAAATTGGCGATGTAACAGCATCTGTTCCGAATGTTGAGGATGTTCGCTCAGTTACCTATGGCAGCAATGTTTTGATTGCTGTTGACTTGACGGATTATAGCAAGGAAGAAGAAACAAAGGCAGCCATTCATGAAGCGGTACAGCCGTATCTTCGAGGAAGGTCGACTAAGGTTGTAACGGACGAAGGAACTTTCAGCCGCCTTAGAAACATTGATAACAACCTGCGCGACGGTGGGCCAAGAGAACAAATTGACTGGGACTTAAAGAGTCTGTTCCGTAGAGAAAGGTAAAGTAAGATATAGCAAAAGGAGCAAAGCTGTCAGTGCTTTGCTCCTTCTTTATTTAAAGCAGAAAGGATTTTTATTATTATAACGTACTGGTGATAATGGCAAACTGTTGGTTAAGGAAGTTGGGAGACTTCAGCCTGAGAAACGAGCAGGCGCGTCAGCTTCGAGGTCGTTGACCGCTATCGAAAGCGGGCTTCTGATTGGAAATCAATTGACACTCTAAACAGAGCCAATGATTAAAATATTTCTCTGAGAAGGTAACGAGGGAACATCATTATTTAAGGAAAACTTCATCAGTTAAGGTTTTTTATTTAGGCTCCTAAAACTAGTGATATCAATGAATGCGGTGTAAAGAACATCGCTTTTTTTATTTAATATATTTCTGGAATAAAATTCTAATATATAAAATAATCGAAAAATTGTTGAAAGTTTTTAAAAGCATGTTGTATACTTGTCTTACAAGTTTCATGAAGCGCTTACAAAGAAAGAGGGGGAAAGACAATGAAAAAACAACGTAACCTATTATTTTTATTATTAGCAATCGTAACTATTATAGCTTCTGCATGTGGATCAACAGAGGCTGGTTCAGGTAAAAAATCAAATCAGTTCTTAACAATTGCTACCGCATCAACTGGAGGAACTTATTATCCAATTGGAGTAGGAATGGGGAATCTTTGGTCTGATAAATTAAAAGATCAAGGCATCAAAGCCACTGGACAATCCTCTGCTGGATCTGTAGAAAATATTGACTTGCTTGCTAAAGGAGAAGCGCAATTAGCTATATTACAGGGGTTAATAGGAGCACAGGCCTATGAGGGAAGAGGTAATTTTGACGGTAAGCCTTATAAAGAATTGAGAACTATTTCCATGCTGTGGCCAAATGTTGAACATTTTGTTCTTATGGATAACCAGATCAAATCAGGAACGATTGCTGATATAGAAGGAAACAGCTTTTCAGTTGGACCTCAAGCAAGTGGAACTGAACAATCCACTCTCGTTATGATGGAAGCACTCGGTTTAACAAAAGAAAATATTAAACCAGAATATCTTGGTTATGATGATACAATTTCTGCTATGCGTGATGGACGTCTGGATGGAGGATCTCTTCCGGCAGGTGTTCCTGTAGCAGCAATTACAGATATGTATGCAAGTGGTGTTAAAGCATCAGTTTTAGATGTAACTGATGAACAGCTGGATGCCATCAATAGCATTTATAATACTTGGTATCGCTTTGAAATTCCTGCGGGCACATATCCAAAAGTGGATAAAGTAATTAATACAATCGCCCAGCCTAACTTCCTTGCTGTTTCGAATGAATTAGACGAGGAAACGGTTTATACATTAACAAAAACACTATATGAAAACCTTGACGAAATGTATAAAGTGCATAACTCTGCAAAAAACATGAAACTTGATAACGCCTTAGATGGACTCCCGGCCCCGCTTCATATCGGAGCTTATAAATACTTCAAGGAAGAAGGATTAGAGATTCCTGAAAATCTTGTTCCTCCTGAAGCAAAGTAAATATCAGATTTTTAATTGAGTGTAATTGTTAAAGGAGATGGATTAACCCCATCTCCTATTTTACAAGACTCGCAGCACAACTGAGGAAATCTATTATTTGTTGAAAAGGAGGGGGAGTAATGAACCCTTTTAAAAAGAAGAATCAAAATACTAATACTGCTGTCCCAGCTGATAAGGAGGCGGGAGCTGGTGTAAGGAAATTGACCGGTATAGGAGCAAAAATAGCAATTTATACTGGCATTATCATGTCCGTATACTCTATTTATGTTAATGGCTTCACGAATACTCAGGAAATTTACCGTAATATCATCTTTCTGTCGTTCCTGCTTATTTTGTCATTTCTGCTTTATCCAGCCACAAAACGATCGCCTGTAAGAAAAGCAACAATATTCGATTCTATTTTGATTCTGCTAGGACTTGCCGGAACTGTATATATCTTGCTGAATTACACAACCATACATGTTGAACGGGGCTCACAAGCTATAACTTCCGATTACGTTTTTGCAATCATTGCTATTGTAGTGCTGCTGGAAGCTGCACGCAGAACAATTGGAATATTCATCCCCTTACTGGCTGCTGTTGCAGTTGTGTATGCGCTTTTCGGGCCATATTTTCCAGGGATGTTTGCACATGCGGGCTTTTCCATGGAACGCCTGTTGTACCGAATGTATATGACAACTGAAGGAATCTTCGGTATGACTCTTTCCATTGCCTCAACGTATATTGTCTTATTTATTCTTTTTGGAGCATTTTTATCAGTAAGCGGCGCTTCACAATTATTTAATGACCTTGCTCTTGCGATTGCCGGAAAGCGGCGCGGAGGCCCTGCCCAGGTTGCTGTTATTTCCAGTGCATTAACAGGTTCATTAAATGGGAGTGCAGTTGCAAATGTTGCTACAACAGGAAGTTTTACAATTCCATTGATGAAAGGCATCGGTTTGAAGCCGAGGTTTGCAGCCGCAGTAGAAGCTGCAGCATCAACTGGTGGGATGGTAATGCCGCCAATTATGGGGGCAGCGGCATTCATTATGGCCGGTTTCCTGGGGGTTTCTTATACTGTAATCATTTTAGCAGCAATTATACCAAGTATTTTGTATTACGCTGCTTTGGTTATCGCAATAGATTTAGAAGCAAAAAAACAAGGATTAAAAGGAATGAGCAAAGAATCGATTCCTTTGGTTAAAGAAGTTTTAAAGGAACGAGGAGCATTATTGCTTCCAATTATCATTGTTATTGGCACATTACTTGTTGGCAAAACTCCGCTTTTTGCTGGTTTCGCAGGAATAGTATCAGCAATGGTTGCAAGCTGGCTTACAAGGGACCGCACGAACCGAATTAATATTAAAAAAATATTGCAGGCCTTAGAAGAAGGCGGTAAAGGCAGTATTCAAGTTGGGATAGCATGTTCATCGATTGGGATCATTATTGCCGTTGTCACAATGACTGGCCTTGGTTCAACCATTGCCTACAATATTATTGCGCTATCTGGCGGGGTTCTTTGGATCATCTTACTTCTCGTGATGGTGACATGTATAGTATTGAGTATGGGACTTCCGTCAACGGCCCTTTATATTGTTGTTGCCGTTACAGCAGCTCCTGCTCTTGTAGAAGCTGGAGTTCATCCAGTGGCTGCCCACTTCTTTGTATTTTGGTTTGGGGCGTTATCTAATGTAACACCTCCTGTAGCCCTAGCTTCATACACTGCGGCTGGAATTGCAGGAGCGGATGCAATGAAAACATCGTGGAGTGCGGTAAAGCTAACTTTACCGGGATTCATTATTCCATTTATGATCGCATATAACCCAATCTTCGTTATGCAGACGGCATCTGGGGAGGCTGTTTCAATTACAGGCGTTATTCTGGCATTTACAACCGGCCTTCTTGGCATTTTTGCATTAGCCATTGCGATTAATAACTTCTATTCTATTAAATTAAATATGATTGAGAGAATCGTTTTCATTGCTGGCTCAATTACACTCATTAAACCAGGCTTATTAACTGATGTAATAGGAATATCCTTAGTTGCGATCGCTTTATTAGTTCATATTGTTCGGGCTAAAAAAAGTAATCCTCCAATAAATGCAACAATAAAGGCTTAAGGAGATCGATAAGATGGTGATACCTATTGAAAGGAAAAAGGTTTCTGGGCAAGTACTCGAGCAAATTAAACAGATGATTAAAGATGAAAAATTTCCGCCAAACACAAAGCTTCCCTCTGAGAATGAACTTGCAAAATTATTTGGTGTCAGCAGAGCACCTATAAGAGAGGCATTAAGTGTATTAGCGGCAAGTGGTGTTGTAGAATCCCGCCAAGGCGGGGGAAGCTGGGTCAGAGAGATCCAACTTGCAAACATGCTTGAGTCAGTTACGTTCGATATGGTTCATACAGATCAAGTTTTCGAGCTTTTAGAAATGCGGTCCATTCTTGAAACGGAGGCAGCTTATTTAGCTGCCTCCAGACATCAAGGGGAAGATTTATTAAGCATAGAAGCGGCTTTGCGCAAGTTTAAGGAAACTGTTGAGAATGACAGCAAAATCGGCCATGAAGCAGATTATCAGTTTCATCGTGAAATTGTAAAGGCATCTAAGAATCAATTTCTTTTGCAAAGTATCGAAAATTTGTCCGAATTATACCAAAAGGCACTGGTATTTTCCTTGAAAAAGAACCTCGGCCTTCAGCGGAAACGTGAACAGGTTTATAAGGAACACTTAAATATTTTTGAGGCAATCAAAAACCGCCAGCCAAAGGAAGCTGCCCATTTTATGAAGGTACACCTTACCAATGCCAGGATAAAACTCGGGGATGAAAGAGTGAAAAACTTATCCAATAATAGCAGCATATAAGCTGCTGCTATTATTGGATAAGTATATTTTTATCATTACTGGACCAGCCAGCAGTCCTCTACCGGGAGGTTACAAAATGAATTTAAAACCTATTAAGAAAAGAAAAAGACTCTATCAAGAGGTTATTGAAAGGATTCAATCTTTAATTGAGGAAGGAGAAATTGAACCAGGCAGCCAATTGCCATCAGAAAGAAAATTAGCCGAATGGCTGTCTGTTTCAAGGACAACGATTAAGGAAGCATTCTCGGTGTTAGAAGCAAAGGGGATTGTGACCATTCATCAAGGAGTTGGGGTTTTTCTTATCTCACAATCAAAGGAGTGGATCATTTCACAGATTCAATTGGTTATACAAGAACAAAAACCTCTTCTTAATGATTTAATTGAGCTGCGACAGGCGATTGAAGGAGATGCAGCATATTATGCTGCCAAAAGAATCAATCCTGAACAAAGAGAACTATTATCGAGGGCGTATAATGATCTGATAAGTGCGCTGCAATTTAATAAAAACGCGGTTGAAGAAGATTATGAATTCCATTTGGCCATTTCAAAGGCCTCCAATAACAGTATGTTGTTAGAAGTAATGAATGTTGTTTCTCAATCAATAAAATCGTCACTCCTTATCCATAGAGAAGAAACCATTAAATCTGCACAAATGAACGAGGAAGTTATCAAGGAACATAGGGAGATATATGAGGCAATCATGGAAGGCAGAGCTGAAGATGCTAAGAGAGCGATGTGGAATCACTTGAAGGCTATCTCAGTCCGCCATAAATAATGCTTTTTCAGAAATGAGGGTATCAAATGATTACTGATCTGGCTTTGAACAGAATTGAGGGAATTATAACGGATAAAAGGAGAATATTAACCGATATTACTGACCGGCATGGTTATTCTTATGATGCATCTTTTGGGGTATATGTTCCCGAACTGGTCCTGCAGCCTGTTTCCACTTTAGAGGTGGCTGAAATAGTTAAGCTAGCCAATGAATATAAAATTCCTATTTATCCCCGCGGCAGAGGAACAAGCTTAAGTGGGGGTCCTTTAGCAGTGGAAGGCGGGATTGTATTAGATTTTTCAAAATGGACCCAGACCTTAGAAGTAGATCCTGATGATTTAATTGCCATAGTATCGCCAGGGGTTATTACATCGGATATTAACAAGGCTGCAGAACAATATGGATTAATGTATCCGCCAGATCCAAGCAGTTCTCACGTTTCTACAATAGGCGGAAATTTGGCTGAAAATTCTGGAGGACCGCGAGGGCTTAAGTATGGCGTCACAAAAGATTATGTGATTGGACTGGAAGTGGTTACACCTGAGGGTGAAATAATCAGAACCGGAGGGAGAACAGTAAAGAATGTTACAGGTTTTGATTTAACAAAACTTATTGTTGGGTCTGAAGGAACACTTGGCATCATCACCGAAGCAACATTAAGGCTTATACCCAAACCGCTTGCAACTAGAACTTTAATGGCTGTCTTTGATGATATTGTAGATTCTGGCCGGGCCATTTCAAAAATATTGAGATCAGGTATTTTACCTTCGAAAATGGAACTAATGGATCAGCAATCTATTATTGCTGTGGAGGAGTATGAACCTCTAGGCCTTCCAATTGATGTTGAAGCAATGCTCTTAATAGAAGTAGATGGACATCCAGATGCTTTAGCTGCTGAATTGAATAAGGTAGAAGAGAAATGTATGGAATCAGGGGCAAGGAACATATATGCCGCCGCAACGAAAGAAGAAGAAGCAGAGCTATGGAAGGCTCGAAAACTTGTATCTCCCGCAATTGTTCGGATTAAGCCAACCAAAATTTCTGAGGATGCAACAGTTCCAAGAAGCAAAATTCCTGAGATGTTTAAGAGGTTAAAAGCAATAAAAGAAAAATACAATATTCATCTCGTTGTATTTGGACATGCTGGAGATGGAAATCTACATCCTAATATCATTGCGGACCAGCGGGATAAAGAAGAAATGCAACGGGTTGAAAAAGCAGTAGAAGAGATATTTACTGCTGCAATTGAGCTAGGCGGCACTTTATCAGGTGAGCACGGCATAGGGGTAATGAAGGCTCCATTCATGGAAATGGAATTGGGTTCAACCGGCCTGGACATGATGAAAAGGATCAAGACCGCATGGGACCCCAATAACATTTTAAACCCTGGCAAAATATTTCCTAAGCAGGGACAAAGGCTGGTGCTCCATCATGACAGTTAATGCTGGATTAAAAGATCTATTGGCATATGAAGAAACATTCGACTGTGTTCAATGCGGATATTGCCTGCCATCCTGTCCAACCTACATGACTATGGAAAAAGAAAGCCACTCTCCAAGAGGAAGGGTTCATCTTGTTAAGATGGCAGCAGAAGGCAAGATTTCAATTGAAGAAATGGAACGCTCTTTGGATCTTTGTCTCGGATGCCGTGCATGTGAAACAGCCTGCCCGACAAACGTCCAATATGGGAAAATTTTCGAATCAGCGAAAGTGGCTATTACTGAAAACTCCAGGGACTCCATGACGATTAAAGAAAAGGCGATCCGAAACATGGTATTCAAACGCGGTATTAGCAATAAAAAGGCTATGAATGTAATTGGAAGTGGAATGCAGTGGTATCAAAAGGCAAAGATTGATCAGGTTTTCCGTAAAAGCGGCCTATCCAAACTCTTGCCTAAATCAATGAGAGAAATGGAGCTTATCATACCTAAAGTTGAAAAGTCCAAAGAGATGGGCAGAAAATATACGCTACTTAAACCAGATGGGTCCCCTGTTATGAGGGTTGCATTCTTTACAGGCTGTATAATGGATGCTTTCTTTGGAAGAATTAATGATTTAAGCATGCTTCTTTTACAGAAGGCAGGTTGTGAGGTTATCCTCATTGAAGAGCAGGGATGCTGCGGTGCTCTGCATCAGCATAGCGGAGAAACAGATCAAACCAGAGAATTAGCTAAAGCAAACATTGACGCTTTTGAAAAGTATAATGCTGATTTTGTTGTAAACAGTATCGGCGGGTGTGGTGCTATGATGGTCGAATATCATCATTTGTTTCAGCAGAATGATGAATGGTATCCAAGAGCAAAGAAATTTGCTGAAAAAGCTAAGGATGTGAGCTGGATATTGGACCAGTTAAATTTGCCCTTCATAAAAAATATTCCCAGGTCAGCAGTTTATCAGCCATCCTGCCACCTTAGAAACGTCCAAAAAGTTCAAAACCAACCGGTTAACCTGTTAAAAAAAATTCCTGGATTATCATATCTAAAGATGCCTGAGGAAGATATGTGCTGTGGATCAGCGGGGATATATAACATTATTCATTATGAAGAAGCCAGTAATATTCTCGAGAGGAAAATGGGGAATATTACACCTCTGCATCCGGACTTGGTAGTAACCAGTAATCCTGGATGTCATCTTCAGCTTTTGCTTGGTGTTAAAAAGGAAGGGCTGGAAGAGAAGGTAAAAGTAATTCATATCATAGAATTACTTGCAGAAGCATGCGGGCTGACTCAGAGTAAATGAAGAAGGAGATCTGTAAAATGTATGATTATATAATTATTGGTGGAGGAATTGTTGGTTTATCAACAGGTATGGCTTTACAGGAACGATTTCCCTCTGCGAAAATTGCCATTCTGGAAAAAGAAGCAAAGCTTGCTTCTCATCAAACAGGAAACAACAGCGGAGTAATTCATTCAGGAATTTACTATAAACCAGGAAGTCTTAAAGCAAAATTGGCTAAAAGCGGAAATGAAACAATGCGACGGTTTTGCGAGTCAAAGGAAATTCAGCATGACATTTGCGGAAAAGTGATAGTGGCTGCTGATAAACAAGAGTTGCCACATCTTGAAAACCTTTATAAGAGAGGCCTTGATAATGGCCTAGATATAAGGAAATTCAGCCAGGAAGAATTGAGAGAGCGGGAGCCACATGTTAATGGTATAGAGGCAATATATGTTCCGCAAGCAGGGATTGTAAATTATAAAGAAGTATGCGAAAAAATTGGGGAATCCATCCAGGAAAAAGATGGAGAAATATTTCTTAATCAAAGAGTCAGGTCGATATCCGAGCTTGCAGATGAAGTCATTATTGAGACAGATCAATCGAGCTTCAGGGGAAAATATTTGATCAATTGTGCAGGTCTTCATAGTGACAGAATCGCAAAAATGGCGGGTTATATTATTGATATGCAAATTGTCCCATTTCGAGGAGAGTACTTCCAAATAAAACCAGAAAGACTTGGGCTAGTAAAAAATTTAATTTATCCTGTCCCTAATCCCGACTTCCCTTTTTTAGGTGTTCATTTTACTAGAATGATAGACGGAAAGGTGGATGTTGGACCCAATGCAGTCCTTAGTTTTAAAAGAGAGGGCTATAAAAAAACGGACTTCCACCTAACAGATACAGCAGAGATTCTAAAATTTCAAGGTTTTTGGAAGCTTGCCGGAAAGTACATGAAAGAGGGGATGGATGAAATGATTCGCTCCTTCAGCAAAAAGAAATTTGTTGAGAACGCACAGCGTCTTCTTCCGGAATTAAGAGAAGATGATCTAATTCCAGGTCCTGCAGGTGTAAGGGCTCAGGCACTTACAAAAGATGGATCGCTTGTAGATGACTTTCAGATCATTAATGGGAAGAATTCTACCCATGTCTGTAATGCGCCTTCACCAGCAGCTACTGCTTCCTTAGAAATTGGAAAGATAATTGCCAAAGGGATCCCTGATAAGACGGTATTGATGAAGGCCTAAACTTTAGTAAAGCACAGCCGGAAAAGATGATGAAGGGCTGAACAAAAAAATAATCTAGGGGGAGAATTTGGAATGGATTTAAAATTGGAAGGTAAAACAGCCTTAGTAGTAGCATCAAGCCAGGGGCTTGGAAAAGCTATTGCAGTACAACTTATTAATGAAGGTGTTAATGTAATGTTGACAAGCCGCAACGAGGAAAAACTTCAGGAAGTGAGAAATGAACTGCAAAAATGCGGTAAAGGTAAAGTCGCCTATTATAAAGCTGATATTACTAATGCTGAGGAAATCAAGGTGCTGGTCCAGAAAACAAGAGAAGAATTCGGAAAAATTGATATTTTAATTAATAATGCCGGAGGCCCTCCGGGTGGAACTTTTGAGACATTTGATGATGATACTTGGCAGAAAGCCTTTGAATTAAATTTGTTAAGCTATACTCGCATTATCAGAGAAGTACTCCCTGACTTGAAAAAAGAAGGCGGACGTATTATCAATATTGCATCTTCATCTATTAAACAGCCAATCCAAGGTCTAATTTTATCCAACACCTTTCGTTTGGGAATAGTAGGTTTGGCAAAGAGCCTTGCTGAGGAACTTGCTCCCTACAACATTCTTGTTAACACAGTTGCTCCTGGAAGAGTAGCTACAGACAGGGTCGCATTCCTGGATCAATTGAAAGCTGATAAACAGGGGGTATCACGCGAAGAAATCGAGGAAGCTTCAAAAAAGCAAATCCCGCTTGGAAGATATGGTGATCCGGAAGAATTTGCAAAAGTTGTAACATTTTTAGTTTCAGATGCAAGCTCCTATGTTACTGGAAGTTCATTTTTAGTTGATGGAGGTATGGTGAAGTCAATTTAATCATTGACCAGTTACTTTTAATAAAAATCGGAGTCTATCTATAGTAGAAAAAGATATAAATATTTGTCATAAGCATCCGATCAGGGTGCTTTTTTTAAATTGGCTCTGTTAAATTTGGCTGTTGATTTCCTTTGCAGGCACTCGCTTTCCGCGGGGCTACCGGGAGCCTCCTCGACGCTCTGCGTCTGTGGGGTCTCCCTTGGTGAGCTGCTCCCGCAGGAGTCTCGTGCCTTCCACTCCAATCAACAGGGCTTCTAAAAACAACAATGAACTTTAACAGAGCCTTAAATTTTGTAAATAAAACCATGGATAAATAAGTTGGTTGTTTGGATCTTAATGTGCGAGATCCTCGGAAATGCCTTCGTATTTCCTTCGTGCGGTGGTGATTCGAGGATGCTTATTCAAAGTCCAGCGGGCGGAGTGGGACATAGGTGCCTTGCACCGAGGATACTCACCTCCCGGCGGTTCGCTGAGCATCAGGTGCGAAAATCAACAGGCAAGTTTAACAGAGCCAATTCAAAAAGGATAAACAAGAAAATATTGGTCACACTATTAATAAAGAACAGAGATAATCGTAACGGATGCATAGCGGAAGTTACATTTTTAATCGAGGTGATCGATGATGAGAACCAAATGTGGCTTATTCATTGCAGTATTTACCGCTGCTTTTATTATATTATTTATTGCAGGTGGAAGCAGCATTGGATACGAAAAAGGTGAACCTGTATACGCCATGGATAAAGAGAGCAAGGATACTCCCATCGAAGGGCCGCTTCAAATAAAGGTCATTTTGGAACGAGTGTACTTGGACGGAGAAGTAAGCCAGGAAGCAATCGAGGAAACCATTTGGGCGATGGAGGATTTTTGGACTAAATATGATCAATGGCAGCTTGTTGATATGGACATAGACTATATGGTGTTTCGCCGGCAAATGGATGATATTTCACCTTTATTAAAGGCGAATGGTTATTTCGGGCTGACAGAAGACGGGACTTTAACCATATTTAATGGCAGGCCGCATAAAACGAATATTATCCAGTCTTTTTTTCAAATTGATTTAGGAAAACTGGAAAGTACAAAATGTGAGGAATTAAAGAAGGGCATTCCCATTATGACAAAAGATCGTTATGTAGAGGTCCTTGAGACATTTAAGGATTATTCTGCAGGAGAGGCGAAATAATAAAAGTAAAGACCGGCATTTGCCGGTCTTTACTTTTGCTAGGGCTCTGTTAAAACTGCCTGTTAACTACTAGTTTAGATAGGAAAACAGCTCTTGCTAAAAATAAAAATGCCCGTTTTTCCTGAAGAGGTAACGGGCAATAATAACATATTATTTTTCAATACTTGTAACCATATATCTGCTTTCCTGCAATTCTAATTGATACGTAATGTTTTCGGTCTTTACACTTGCTTTGTTTTTATCCCCTTCGATTTCTGCATCTTCCTTTTCTGTGTCAAGCACGGAAGGAGAGAAGTACGGTTCTTCATTCACTATCATTTGCCCATCCTCCGTGTTATTTTCTGTTGCGTAATGTGTGTAAATATCCTTGGCCAAGTCTGGACTATAGTATTTGGAAAGGAAGGAAACAGCGGATTCTTCATCTGAAAAACTTGCGTTAATCACAGGTGTTTTTTCATCAGCAGCCACTTCTTTATGGAACACTTCGTTTACTTTTAATTCAGCTACGCGGACAGAATTATAGAATTTTGATTTTTCCTCATCTGTAAGTCCGGTTTCTTCAGTCTTCGTCTCTGTTGATTCTTTTTCTCCTGATGTACAGCCTGCTGCAGCAAATAGTAGTGGGAAAATGACAAAAAGTGCGAATAATCTTTTCATTATATGACCTCCAGTCAAATTGTTTGAAATCTCTATGATTATATTCGGATTTTATTAAATATCGCAACTTTTTTCTTCGTGCCCAAATTATTGTATGATACAATGAGGTACAGCTAAATCAGGGGAGCGAAAGGTATTGATTGAATTTGTTAAAGGCAAAGTGGAATACATTGGACCGGAATTTGTTGTAGTTGAAAATAATGGGATCGGCTATCAAGTCTTAACACCCAATCCATTCAGCTATACTCAAGAGTTTGGACAGGAAGTCCGAATTTATACGTATCATTATGTTAGAGAAGATGTGGTGGCTTTGTATGGCTTCCATTCAAGGGAAGAAAAAACGCTGTTTACAAAGCTATTGAATGTTACAGGAATTGGGCCGAAGGGTGCCCTTGCAATTCTTGCTTCAGGTGAGCCTGAACAGGTAGTTCAGGCAATTGAAAATGAAGACGAAGCATTTCTTGTTAAATTCCCTGGAGTTGGGAAGAAAACGGCAAGGCAAATGATCCTCGATCTAAAAGGAAAGCTTCCTGATATTGTACCCGACTTTTTCCCGAACTTATTTTCGGCAGATAAAATCCAGCCTGAACAAAGCGGTGCTGCAGCAGATCTTGAAGAAGCCTTGCTGGCACTAAAAGCACTGGGGTATTCAGAAAAGGAATTGAAAAAAATAACACCTGATCTGAAAAAGGAAAAGCTTACAACCGATCTGTACATAAAGAAGGCTCTTCAGAAGCTTTTAAAATAATCTTTTTTATTGGTTAAGATCTATTCATATAAAAATAACAGAACCGGCCCGTTTGCCTTATGCTGATACATGAAGAAGGTGAGATAAGTATGGAAGAGCGGATCATATCCGGCGAGGCGGATATTCAGGATATTTCGTTTGAACAGAGTCTGCGCCCGCAAACACTTAAACAGTATATCGGACAGGATAAAGTAAAGGAAAACCTCGAGATTTTTATTAAGGCTGCCAGGATTCGCGAGGAAACTTTAGATCATGTTCTTCTCTATGGACCCCCAGGATTAGGAAAAACCACACTTGCAGCCATTATCGCAAATGAAATGGGCGTAAATATCAGGACTACTGCCGGCCCTGCCATTGAAAGGCCGGGAGATTTGGCGGCAATCCTGACTGCATTGGAACCAGGTGACGTGCTGTTTATTGATGAAATTCATCGTCTGCCCCGTTCTATTGAAGAAGTTCTTTATCCGGCCATGGAGGACTTTTGCCTGGATATTGTTATTGGAAAAGGGCCTAGCGCAAGGTCTGTAAGGCTTGAGTTGCCTCCATTCACGCTAGTTGGCGCTACGACAAGGGCGGGGTCATTATCTGCTCCGTTAAGAGACCGTTTTGGAGTTCTCAGCAGGCTTGAATACTATACAGAAGAGCAGCTGACAGATATTGTGGTGCGTACGGCTGAAGTTTTGGAGACAAGCATAGATGGGAAAGCAGCCACTGAGGTGGCGAGACGATCAAGAGGCACGCCGAGAATTGCAAACAGGCTTCTTCGCAGAGTAAGGGATTTTGCTCAAGTAAAGGCAGATGGCGCAGTGGATGAGCATCTTGCCAAAGAAGCCTTAGAGCTTCTGCAGGTTGACCGTTTAGGGCTCGACCATATTGACCATAAATTATTAAGAGGGATTATTGAAAAATTCCGCGGAGGCCCTGTTGGCCTCGAAACAATTGCAGCCACGATTGGGGAAGAAGCACATACTATTGAAGATGTATACGAACCATATTTATTGCAGATTGGTTTTCTTCAGCGGACACCGAGGGGAAGAGTCGTAACAGATCTGGTGTACCATCATTTTCAAATGGAGGTGCCTGCCGATTGAGTGGCATATCGAAATGGCTGATGGTTATTGGAGCTATTATTTTTGCAATTGGATTTTTAAGCCAGTTCTTTAATATTGGCAAGCTGCCGGGGGATATTGTAATAAAGAAAGGAAATACGACTTTTTATTTTCCGATCGTTACATCCATATTGCTGAGTGTTATTTTATCAGCCATCTTTTATTTTCTTGGCAGGTTCCGGTAGTTTAAAGTATGAAACAGATAGGGTGACAACATGAAGGTAGATTTATTTGATTTTCATTTGCCGGAGGAGTTAATCGCACAGACGCCATTGTCCGATCGGACAAGCAGCAGGCTAATGGTTCTTGATAAAAAGACCGGTGATATACAGCATGGTGTCTTTAAAGATTTAAAAAAACATTTAAAGGCAGGAGATTGCCTCGTATTAAACGACACAAGGGTGCTTCCTGCAAGGCTGTTTGGCGAAAAAGCAGGAACAGGCGCAAAGATAGAGGTTCTCCTCCTCAAGCAGCTTGAAGGCGATGCCTGGGAAACTCTGATCAAGCCAGCCAAAAGGGTCAAAGAAGGAACGGAAATCACTTTTGGCAATGGCAGTTTGACTGCTGTTTGCACGGGAACTTCCGACCATGGCGGCAGGATTTTGGAGTTTAAATATGAAGGGATTTTCTATGAAGTGCTTGAGCAATTAGGGGAAATGCCTTTACCTCCGTATATTAAGGAACAGCTAGATGATCGGGAGCGTTACCAGACAGTTTTTGCCCGCGAACGCGGTTCTGCGGCAGCACCGACAGCAGGCCTTCATTTTACTGAACAGCTGCTTGATGAAATTAAAGAAATGGGTGTGCATGTTGCTTTCATTACTTTACACGTTGGCCTTGGTACCTTTAGGCCAGTAAGCGTAGAAGACTTAAATGAGCATGAAATGCATGCAGAGTTTTATCAGGTCACTGAAGGTACAGCTAGATTGTTAAATGAGGTGCGCCAGCAGGGAGGAAGAATTATCAGTGTTGGCACAACCTCTACGAGGACATTGGAGACTATCGCCTCTGCACATAATGGACGATTTGAGGAAGCCAGCGGCTGGACCGATATTTTCATTTACCCCGGCTATGAATTTAAAGCGATTGACGGCATGATTACAAATTTCCATTTGCCAAAATCGACGCTTATCATGCTGGTAAGCGCACTTGCTGGCAGGGAAAATGTATTGAATGCCTATAATAAGGCTGTAGAGGAGCGCTACCGTTTTTTCAGTTTTGGAGATGCGATGCTGATTTTGTAACTAAGGCGCTTATCTCATGGAAGGAGAACATACAACTTGACTGCAATTCGTTATGAATTAATTAAGACATGCAAGCAAACTGGTGCCCGTCTGGGACGTGTCCATACACCGCATGGGTCTTTTGAAACGCCGGTATTTATGCCGGTTGGAACCCTCGCTACGGTAAAAACGATGTCCCCTGAAGAATTAGTGGAAATGGGGGCAGGCATTATTTTGAGCAATACCTATCACCTTTGGCTGCGCCCGGGGCAGGAGATCGTTGAAGAAGCAGGGGGCCTTCATAAATTTATGAATTGGGATCGTGCTATTCTGACTGATTCCGGCGGGTTTCAGGTATTCAGCCTGAGTGAATTCCGCAAGATTGAAGAAGAAGGAGTTCATTTCCGCAATCACTTGAATGGAGACAAGCTGTTTCTTTCTCCGGAAAAAGCGATGGACATACAGAATTCACTTGGCTCTGATATTATGATGGCCTTTGATGAATGCCCGCCATATCCTGCTTCATTTGAATACATGCAGAAGTCGGTTGAGAGAACTTCACGATGGGCTGAACGCTGTTTAAAAGCTCACAAGCGTCCGAATGAACAGGGTCTGTTTGGAATTGTGCAGGGAGGAGAATACGAGGAACTACGCAAACAAAGCGCGAAGGATCTTACCTCTCTCGATTTCCCTGGATATGCTGTAGGGGGTTTATCTGTAGGTGAGCCGAAAGACGTCATGAACCGTGTTTTAGAGTTCACAACACCGCTTCTCCCTGACGATAAGCCAAGATACCTGATGGGAGTAGGCTCTCCGGATTCTTTAATTGATGGTTCGATCAGAGGCATTGATATGTTTGACTGTGTTCTTCCTACCCGTATTGCACGGAATGGAACATTAATGACAAGCAACGGCCGATTAGTCGTAAAAAATGCGAAGTTTGCGAGAGATTTTGGGCCAATAGATGAGAACTGCGATTGCTATACCTGCCGAAATTACAGCAGGGCATACATCAGGCACTTAATCCGCTGTGATGAAACTTTTGGAATTAGACTTACAACTTACCATAATCTTTATTTTCTGTTAAAATTAATGGAGCAGGTCAGACAAGCGATCAGAGAAGATCGTCTCGGAGACTTTAGAGAAGAGTTTTTCGAACGGTATGGATTTAATAAACCAAATGCGAAGAACTTTTAATAGCTGAAAGTGAGTGCTAAAAAGGAGCGGGAAAAGCCAAATGCTATGTTTCCCGGATTATTGCTCCTTAGTGAAAGGGGGGAAAACAATGGAGCTATTAGGTACACTAGGACCATTATTGCTAATGTTCGTCTTATTCTATTTCCTGTTAATTCGTCCTCAGCAGAAACGCCAAAAGGCAGTTCAGCAAATGCAGAGCGATTTGAAAAAGGGAGATAAGGTTGTAACAATCGGTGGCCTTCATGGATTTGTGGATGCAATCGACGAAGACAAAGTAGTCATCAAGTGCGGTGACGGCAGCCGGCTTACATACGATCGCGCAGCAATTCGCGAAGTGACGCAATCAACTGGCGATGTTTTAGCTAAATCTTAATATATCAAAGAAAGAAGGTCCGCTGCGGACCTTCTTTTTTCTAAGCGGTTCTTTTGGAATTGAGATTTACACCCAGAATTCCACCCATCATGGCAGTGAGCATGAAACAGGTATGGTAAATCATTTGTTCCATTGAAAACAAACTATCATGACCTAAATATTGGAAAAGGAAAATAATCACCGAATAGATAAGACCGGTCAGGCCTCCAAGCAGCCAGCCTTTTTGCTTTCCTTTTCCACCGGAAATGAACCCGCCTGCAAAAAGAGAAACAAATGAAACAGCTGTAATAATATACTGTAAGGATGACTCTTGAAGTGATGTAAAACGAAGCAACAGCGAAAAAATAAGACTGCCGGCAATGGCTATTGCAAAAATGGCAATGATACCATAGAGAACGGCACTTCCAAAGTTCTTTGACTCTTCTATATTGACCCTCTCCCTTCTGAAGAATAAATCGGAATAGCCTCAAAGCCCCTTGGCTGTCCAGCTTTTTCCCTAGTACAAGCATATTCACGCAATAAAAAATTAGAATCTAAAAATGAAGATGTTTAAGGAATGGAAATGATTAAGAAAAATTCATAAATCCTCCGCCGATGCGCAAGAATAATAAAGAATGCATTTAAAGGGGAGCTGTGGAAGTGGAAGAATATTTAATGATTGTTGTAAGGACACTATTTCTATATGCACTAATTCTCCTTATATTTAGGTTGATGGGCAAAAGAGAGATTGGAGAACTTAGCATTTTGGATTTAGTTGTTTATATAATGATAGCGGAGCTCGCAGTAGTGGCAATTGAAAATCCTGATTCGCAAATCCTAAAAAATGTCTTGCCAATGCTCCTCTTAATGATTGTGCAAATTGTACTGGCAATTTTTTCTCTTAAAAGCAAGACTTTTCGCGATGTGGTGGATGGTAAGCCAACAATCATTATTAACAAGGGAAAAATAGACGAAAATGCGATGAGAAAGCAAAGGTATAATTTTGATGATTTACTGCTTCAGCTAAGAGAAAAAGATATTGCCAAAATCTCTGATGTTGAATTTGCTATTCTAGAGTCTTCAGGCAATCTGTCTGTGTTTGAAAGAGAAGGCAACAAGGACGGCGGAATGACAATCCCGTTAATTATCGATGGAACGATTCAAAAAACGAATCTCGAAAAAATTAATAAAAGTGATTTTTGGCTGAGGCAAGAGCTGAGAAAGCAGGGATATAAAGAGATATCCAAAATTTCATTCTGCAGCTATGAAAATGGCCAGTTTTATGTAGATTTGATTGATGAACGGAAATAATACAATAGGCACAATTAAAAGGGCCTGCTCAAAAGGATTGTCAATGATCACTTTTGAGCAGGCCCTGGTGTTTGCATTATCTGAATGCGTATTTTGATAGTATTTTTCCAACAAAGGGAATCCGAATCAATTCATTCTTTTTAATTAAACCAAAAATTAATAAAAGCACGAAGTAACTTCCCGCGATAGCAGCTGAAATAAGAATAACTCTAATGGCTGTATTCATGGTTTGAGGAAGCATGTCACTTAGCAGCCAGTAACCAAAGCTGCCTGACAAGCCCATGGCTATAAATGTCTTTAAATAGTCTCTAACATAAAATGTAAAGGATATCGCTTTAAGGACAGTTGCAAAATGAAGCATCGTAACAAGAACTGTTCCAACCAGGATTCCCATTGCTACTCCATTTATTCCGAAAGCAGGCTGGCTGGCAAGCAGAAAAATGACAGCAGTTTTCACGATAGCGCCAATTAAACTGTTAATCATAGCTGCTCTCGCCAGGTTAAGTGCCTGCAAGGTTGCCTGAAGTGGTCCTTGATAGTAATAAAAAAGAAAAAATGGAGCCATCAATTTAATAAAATGTGATCCGCTTGGGGAACCGTACATAACCTCCATCAATTGAGCAGAAAGGACATACAGAACCACCACAGCTAATCCTCCTGTAACAAAAGCAAAACGAAGTGCCTGCTGAAGCCGGTACTCAATGAGATGCATGTCTTTTTTGGAGTTAGCTTCACTTATTGCAGGTACAAGTGAGGTTGACAGAGAGTAAGTAATAAAGGACGGAAGCATGAGAAGCGGCATAGCGAACCCTGTTAGGGCACCATATTGCTTAGTGGCGGCAACTGTCGCCACACCAGCAATGGCTAAGCTATAGGAAACAACAATCGGCTCAAAAAACCATGCGACAGACCCGATCATTCTGCTTCCAGTAGTCGGAAGGGCAACCGTCATCAATTCATTAAATGTACCTTTTCCAGACTGAACATATTTAAAAAATTGTTTTCTCACTCTAAATTTCTTTTTAAGCTTAAAAGTGGTCAGCAAATAGATTAGAGAGGCAAGCTCCCCTATCACAGCCGCTAACATAGCTCCCGCGGCTGCATACTCAATCCCATAAGGCAGAAATGCCTTTGTCATCATGGCAATCAGGCTGATTCTGACGATTTGTTCAATAACCTGGGAATATGCAGCGGGCTTCATATTCTGCCTGCCCTGGAAATACCCCCTTATAACAGAGGAAATCGCAATAATTGGCACAATTGGCGCGATGGCCATCAAGGGCAAATGTGTGCGGTTATCGGTAAATAGTGTTTCTGACAAAAGTGGAGCGAGCAGAATTAAAGCAGGAGTGAAAATAATCGAAAGTGAGATAGTAGTTGCTAATGACACAACTAATATTTTTTTAATTTTAGCTGTGTCTCCCCTTGCTTCCGCTTCGGCAACATTTTTGGATATCGCTACCGGCAGCCCGAGCTGAGTAATGGTGACAACGAGGATCATGGTTGGAAAAGCCATCATATAAAGGCCGACGCCTTCTTCTCCTATAGAACGGGCAATGACAATCCGGTTTATAAATCCCAAGACCCTGGTCACCAGGCCTGCAGCCAGCAGGATCATGGTACCTTTCAGAAATTTGGACATTCAACTCCCTGCCTTCTCAAAATGGGTGATATCATATACAATTAACTATATGCAAGACAGTGGACAAAGCATGACAAGCTAGGATAATTTCCATGAAGTTCAAGCGATAGAAATTGGCGGGGAGGCGGCTGAAAATGAAGATCGGCCATGAATATGATTATTTTCGCACGGAAGTAAGACCAGCGTTGGAGAGTAAATTAGATGAATTTCGACTGCTTGGCTATGAAAAAGTTACAGAACAGGAGCTATGGGGATTTCTTACCAAGAAAAAGTGGAAAAAGCCAAAAGAAAATGTCAGGCTATTTGAAATTGTTGAAGAAATAATGACTGTAAAAGTCAGTGAATACATTCATTATGCTACAATTGAAGCTTATAAAGGGACTGGCTTTGCTTTTGATAGTGAAGAAGACAGAAGGGAACTTTTAAAGTGATTTTAGTTGTTCCATATTTTTCAAGTTTTAACATGTTCTAAGACAAATTGACAGGTTTTGCAATCTGTTTCATAATTAAACGTGGAGTTTAATGGCCTGTACAGTCAATGTACCTATAAACATACATATGCAAGTGAGAACAATTATGACGAAAGAATTCCCTGGCTGGAAAGAAGCGAGTCTTTTTAAATGCCTGGGTTGCATTAAGTTTGTAATGCGTTTGTCTGTGTAAGCCCGTTCGTACAAAAACATCATGGCAAATCTGCTTTGATAACAGTTTCACTTTATATGCCTGTAGCGGGCGAGTAGCTAAGGAGGATTTATACATAATGGTAAAGCGCAGCCGTATCGTTGCTTTCTTTCTTATTGTATTATTGATAGGGAGCTTGGCAGGGGCAACGACAAACAACATCTTAAAAAATATTAAGCTTGGCCTGGATTTACAGGGCGGGTTTGAGGTGCTCTATGAAGTAAAGCCTGCGGAAGACGGCCAGAAGATTGATAAAGAAGTTTTAGCGAGTACCGCTGAAGCACTCGATAGACGTATCAATGTTCTCGGAGTAAGTGAACCGAATATTCAAATTGAAGGTGATAGCCGGATCCGTGTCCAGCTTGCAGGTGTAACGGATCAAAATAAGGCCCGCGAAATTCTTTCAACGGAAGCCAATCTTTCATTCAGGGATGTTAACGACCAAAAGATGATGGACGGATCCGACCTTGCAGAAGGCGGAGCAAAACAAACTTTTGACGAGAATGGCAAACCTAGTGTTTCCTTGAAACTGAAAAGTGCAAGCAAGTTTAAAGAAGTAACCGAAAAAATTGTCAATATGGGACCGCCAAATAACTTGCTTGTCATTTGGCTTGACTTTGAGGAGGATGAAGATTCATTCCAGGCTGAAGCTGGAAAGGAAGATCCGAAATATTTATCTGCTCCGCAAGTAAGCCAAATATTTAACCAGGATACAGTCTCCATTGTCGGGAACTTCACGATTGATGAAGCGCAAACGCTGTCTGACTTATTGAATGCTGGATCTCTGCCTGTACAGCTTGATGAGGTTTATTCCACTTCAGTCGGTGCAAAATTTGGGGAACAGGCAATGGATAAGACGATTCTTGCAGGCATTATTGGAATTTCGATTATTTTCCTTTATATGATTGCTGTATATCGTTTTCCAGGGCTTATTGCAACGATCACTCTATCATTTTACATCTATCTAATCCTGCTTGTTTTTGACTGGATGAATGGAGTATTAACACTTCCCGGCATAGCCGCCCTTATTTTAGGTGTCGGTATGGCAGTCGATGCGAATATCATCACATACGAGAGAATCAAAGAAGAAATAAAAGTGGGAAGGACGATCAAATCAGCTTTTCAGGCTGGCGGAAAGAACTCCCTTTCTACAATCTTTGATGCCAATATTACTACCATACTTGCCGCTACCGTATTATTCCTTTATGGGACAAGCTCTGTAAAGGGATTTGCAACCATGCTCATCATTAGTATTCTGGCAAGCTTTATCACCGCTGTATATGGATCTAGGTTATTGCTTGGATTATGGGTAAACAGCAAATTCTTAAATAATAAGCCAGGATGGTTTGGCGTCAAGAAAGACGAAATGAAGGATATTGCTGAGAACTTTGACACACTTGATTTGCCTACGAAGTATGATAAGTTCGACTTTGTTGCACACCGAAAAAAATTCTTTATCATTTCTGGAGCTTTGATTGCTGCTGGAATAATCATTCTTGCTGTTCTTCGTTTGAATCTTGGAATTGACTTTTCAAGTGGAACACGTATAGAATTGCTTTCAAATGATTCTTTGACTAAAGAAGAAGTGCAAACACAATTGTCTCAAGTTGGTCTTGAAACAGATGATATTGTTATTTCCGGGAATGACAATGAAATTGGGGTAGCCAGAATAAAAGAGGTTCTTACAAAAGATGAGATTGCTTCCTTGAAGTCACACTTCAAGGAAGAGTTCGATGCCGAACCGAATGTCAGCACAGTTTCTCCGACTGTTGGAAAAGAACTTGCCAAAAATGCGCTAATTGCGTTAGCAATAGCCTCAGTTGGCATTATTATCTACGTTACCATCCGCTTTGAAATTTACATGGCCATAGCGGCGGTTATTGCTTTACTCCATGATGCATTCTTTATCATCGCTGTATTCAGTTTTACAAGGATGGAAGTGGATTTAACATTTATTGCTGCAGTATTGACTGTTGTCGGTTATTCGATCAATGATACAATCGTTACCTTTGACCGGATGCGGGAAAATATGCAGAAAAAGAAAAAGCTCAAGACATTTGAGGATATTGCGGATGTTGTAAACCGAAGCCTGCGTCAAACGCTTGGCCGTTCCATTAATACCGTATTGACAGTTGTAATTGCTGTTGTAGCATTGCTTATTTTTGGAAGTGAGTCTATCCGAAACTTCTCCTTTGCACTGCTTATCGGTTTAATTGCCGGTACGTATTCATCCATTTTCCTTGCAGCACAATTATGGGCTGCTTGGAAAGGGAAAGAATTAAAGAAAAAAGGCGTTATCAAAACAGTTAAAGAAAAACGGAAAGTCAGTGACGAACCGCAGGTTTAATGGCTTGCATTTGAAAAACCTCAGGCTAAATGCCTGGGGTTTTTGCTTGTGATTTATATAAGTGAAATATAGAATTTGTAAGCCGACGAATAAAAGTATTTTGGGCTGCTAGTTAGTAAAAAAAGGTTAATGATTTCACGAAATAGGATAAACTAACAACAAGTCCAGGGAGGAAGGAAGTTTAGCGTTGGAAAAAAATGATCGTTTTAAGAAAGCTGAATTTGCCGCAATGATTGGCATTGTCGGCAATATTGCTCTTGCTGCGCTCAAATGGGGCATTGGCGTTTATTCCGGGAGTAAGGCATTGGTTGCGGATGCCGTCCATTCTGCCTCCGATGTCGCAGGTTCTTTTGCTGTTTATTTGGGACTGAGGGCCGCAAAGCAGCCGCCTGACGAGGACCATCCGTATGGTCATGGAAAGGCAGAAATGATCGCAGCTATTATTGTTGCCGTTTTATTGTTCCTGGTAGGGATAGAGATAGGCAGATCATCTTTTGAAGCATTTTTCTCACCGATTGAACCCCCAAAGACAATTGCCATTGCTGCAGTGGTAATTTCTATAATTGTGAAGGAAGCGATGTTTCGGTATAAGTTCAAATTGGGAAAAAGGTTAAATAGTGATGCATTAATTGTTAATGCCTATGAGCATCGATCGGATGTCTACTCTTCTATCGCAGCCTTAATAGGAATTGGCAGTGCTGTTCTTGGTGGGAAAATGGGCATTGGCTGGCTGGAATATGCAGATCCTGTAGCTGGGATAATTGTTTCCCTCATGGTTATTAAAATGGCATGGCATCTTGGCAAAGAGTCCATTCACAGCACTCTTGATCACGTTCTTCATGAGGAAGATACACTTGAGATGCGCAAAACTGCAGAATCCGTAAACCATGTAAAAAGAATTGATGAATTGCATGCAAGAGAACACGGCCACTATGTGATTGTTGATATCAAAGTGTCTGTTGAACCTAGTATGACTGTAGAGGCTGGCCACAGGGTTGGCAAAGAGGTTAAACGCAAATTGCTTGAACTGGAAAATGTGCAAAATGTCTTTGTTCATATTAACCCGTATAGTGAAGAGGGATAACCTAGAGATAAACGTAAGGGGAGAGGAATATGAAATTTCAATGGGCTTTATTATTCGGTTTTTTATTTGCTTTAATAGTGGCAGTTTTTGCAGTCATCAATGTCGATGATGTAACTGTAAATTATTTATTTGGGGAAAGCCAATGGCCATTAATTCTTGTCATCTTAAGTTCAGTTTTGATGGGCGGGCTCATTGTGGGATCAGTTGGCATTGTTCGCATGTATTCCTTGCAAAGGAAAGTGAAATCGCTTAATAAGGAAAATGAAAAACTGAAAGCGGAACATGGCAATTCCGAAGATAGCCGCAAGGAAGAAGCGGAAAAAGAATTAGACCGGGATATTCATTAGGAGAAAGGCTTGGGCTGCTATTCGCCCAAGCCTTTTAGTTTCTGCTGGCAGATTAATTGGGAGCTGGATTGATTTTTGGTGTTAATGCTCTTTCCTGAAAGCTAATACAAAGGTTCCGCCAATCAGAAAAAATATAAACGGATACAGCGAACTGCAGGCTATTCGGGATCCTCCTCTGGTCTTGTGCCTGTGGGGGCTCTCATTGACTCGCTGCACTCATCTGGACATTTGATTAAGCATTCGTGGTAAGGAAGGAATTAAGTAAGCATTTTTGAGGAGCTCGGGCTTATGTCCATTAAATAGGTTGCTATTATCAACAATGAGCTTTAACAGTACCTTTTCCAAAAATGTATGGGATATCCCAGTTTTCTATTATTGAAACACCAGTCCCCCTCTTGTATAATTAATAAGCTGAGGGGTGAACGTATGTTACATTCAAGAACGCGATGGATTGTTCGGCAAACACAGGAAGAAAAAGTACAGCAGCTTGCAAAAGAATTGAATATTGCTCCTCTTGTTGCGTCGTTATTAATAAATCGCGGAATGGATACCGTTGAATCAGCACGGTATTTTTTATTGGATAAAGACCAGGAATTTCATGATCCTTTTTTAATGACAGATATGAAAATAGCTGTCTCCCGAATAAAAGAAGCGATTGACAAACAGGAGCCAATTTTAATATTTGGTGATTATGATGCGGACGGCGTTACAAGTACCTCTGTCATGATGATGGCACTCAAGGACCTGGGGGCCAATGTCCAATTCTACATACCGAATCGTTTTACCGAAGGCTATGGGCCTAATATACCAGCCTTTACACATGCCGCTGAGACAGGCATTGGTTTAATTATAACGGTAGATACCGGTATATCAGCAGTTAATGAAGCGAGAGCAGCAAAAGAGCTGGGAATGGACCTAATCATTACGGACCATCATGAGCCCGGGCCAGTGCTCCCTGAAGCATTGGCAATCATCCATCCGAAACATCCTGAGAGCAAATACCCTTTTCGGGAATTGGCAGGTGTTGGGGTAGCATTTAAGCTTGCTCATGCATTATACGGGGAAATGCCAGCCCACCTTCTGGAAATCGCCGCCATAGGCACAATCGCTGACCTCGTTTCACTTAAAGGAGAGAACAGGCTGATTGCAAAACGGGGGATTAGAAAGCTTAAGTCCACTAAAAATATTGGCTTAAATGCCTTATTTAAAGTGGCAGGTGTAGAGCTTCCTGCCATTACGGAAGAAACGATAGGCTTTTCAATTGCGCCGCGCCTAAACGCAGTTGGCAGGCTGGATAGCGCAGACCCTGCAGTCGAGCTGCTATTGACTGATGATCCATTTGAAGCCCAAACAATTGCCGAGGAAATTGAACAGTTAAATAAAGAAAGACAAGCTATTGTCAATGATATCGCGGCACAAGCAATTAATGAAGTAGAATCCAAATTTCCAATCAGCGATAATTCTGTGATTGTTATAGGCAAGGAAGGATGGAATGCTGGAGTTATCGGGATTGTAGCCTCCAAGCTTGTAGAAAAGTTCTATCGGCCAACAATCGTTCTTAGCTTTGATTATGAAAAAGGGCAGGCAAAGGGATCTGCAAGAAGCATAGAAGGCTTCGATTTGTTTAAGAATCTATCTGAATGCCGGGATATCCTTCCCCATTTTGGAGGGCATCCAATGGCTGCCGGGATGACGCTTGATCTTAACTCAGTTGATGACCTCCGCAGCCGGCTGAACACACTTGCTAACGACCAGCTTACAGAAGAAGACTTTATTCCTGTCACAACCCTAGATGGAATCATTGATCTCAAAGATATCACTCTTTCCTCAATTGAAGAAATGCAATTGCTTTCTCCATATGGGATGGGAAACCCAAAACCGAAGGTTTTGATTAAAGATGCAAATATCGCGGGAATGAGAAAAATCGGTTCCGAACAGAATCATATTAAAGTCACAATTGAGAGCGAAGGCTCTTCCCTCGATGGGATTGGATTTGGACTTGGACATTTATATGAACACATTTCACCTTATTCCAAGCTGTCTGTTATTGGCGAGCTATCGATTAATGAATGGAATAATAACAAAAAGCCGCAAATCTTTTTGCAGGATATGGCAGTACACTCTTGGCAGCTGTTCGACATACGCAGTATAAAACGGCTTGAAAGGCTTAAGAGCGTCATTCCTGAGCAAAATACTATATGGATCTTCTTCAATGATGAGAACACTTCCAAATTTAGGACATATGCCGGCCGAAAAATGGTCAAAATAAATTCTGTAGTGGAAGCTGCATCTATAGAGCTGGATGAAGCAAATGTTGTTTTGGCAGACTTGCCTCCTTCAATAGAAATGTTGTCCAAGTTATTCTCGGGTAAAAAGCCTGCTCGAATTTATGCGCATTTTTATAAAGAAGACAGCGATTATTTCAGTACGATGCCAACCAGGGACCATTTTAAATGGTATTTTGCTCTGCTTGCTAAAAAAGGGCACATTGATATTAAGCGGCATGGCAATGATATTGCCAAGCATAAGGGATGGAGCAGGGAAACGGTAGATTTTATGTCACAAGTGTTTTTTGAATTGGATTTTGTTAAAATAAACAATGGTGTTATTTCCTTAAATAATACATCGAATAAACGTGATTTGGCTGATTCACGAACATATCAGCAAAAACAGGCACAATATAGCCTTGAGAGCGATTTGCTCTATTCATCCTTTCAGCAGCTCAAAAACTGGTTTGATGAAATTATGCAAGGGGCTGTTAAATTTGAGGAGGCAAAGGAAGAAAAATGGACTTAAAACAGTATGTAACAATTGTTGAAGACTGGCCAAAGCCGGGAATTAAATTTAAAGATATTACAACATTAATGGATAATGGCGATGCTTATAAATATGCGACTGACCAGATTGTTGAATATGCACGTGAAAAGCAAATCGACCTGGTTGTTGGACCAGAAGCGCGCGGTTTCATTATTGGCTGCCCGGTAGCCTATTCTTTGGGAGTAGGATTTGCACCTGTGCGCAAGGAAGGGAAGCTTCCACGCGAAACAATCAAGGTAAACTATGGCCTTGAGTATGGCAAAGATATTTTAACTATTCATAAAGATGCAATCAAACCTGGACAAAGGGTTTTGATCACTGATGACCTGCTGGCAACCGGCGGTACCATTGATGCAACAATCAAGCTTGTCGAAGAGCTTGGCGGAGTTGTAGCGGGAATTGCATTTCTAATCGAATTAACTTATTTAGATGGCCGCAAAAAACTGGATAACTACGATATCCTGACATTAATGCAATATTAAAACCATCCATTTATACTTCAGGAGAGCGCCGGACGAAACAGGCGCTCTTTTTAATTTACCTTTTGATGGGCGTTAATTATCCCCTTATAAAGGGCTTCCATTGGCAATAATGGAAAAATAAAAAGAAATTCCAACAAAATACGACAATTTTTTTGTTATTCCCATAAAAATAACAGTCTTTCCCTTTACATCTTTACTTTTTTTTTCGATAATAGTAGCAATCATTAATTTTTTATTAATTATAAAATTTGTTCATAGAGTTTTTGGGCTATGTTAATGTTAACAGAGCCAATTTTTAAAAAGAGAAAAAGCATTATGCATTCGCATAAAATTTAGTGAGATAAAGGTGATTCCATGGCGAACGATCAAGTTCTGACCGCCGAGCAAGTCATCGACAGGGCAAAAGAATATTTAAACGATGAGCATGCAGAGCTTGTAAAAAAAGCATACGAGTTTGCCAAGCATGCCCACCGTGAACAATATAGAAAATCCGGTGAGCCTTATATTATCCATCCCATTCAAGTGGCCGGGATTCTGGCCGATTTGGAGATGGATCCATCTACGGTCGCAGCCGGTTTTCTTCACGATGTGGTTGAAGATACCGAAGTCTCATTAGAGGATATTAAGGAAGCCTTCAATGCCGAAGTGGCAATGCTTGTCGATGGAGTAACAAAGCTAGGTAAAATTAAATATAAATCCCAGGAAGAGCAGCAGGCTGAAAATCATCGGAAAATGTTTGTAGCGATGGCACAGGATATTCGTGTCATTTTGATCAAGCTCGCAGACCGCCTTCATAATATGCGGACTCTTAAACATTTGCCTGCTGAAAAACAGCGCAGAATTTCCAATGAGACACTTGAAATTTTCGCTCCCCTGGCCCACAGGCTGGGAATTTCAAAAATTAAGTGGGAGCTGGAAGATACAGCACTTAGATATTTAAATCCGCAGCAATACTATCGGATTGTTAATTTGATGAAGAAGAAAAGAGCGGAACGGGAAGAGTATTTGGATGATGTTATTAATGTCATGAGAGGCAGGATGGCTGAAGTTTCAATTAAATCTGAAATTTCGGGGCGCCCGAAACATATTTATAGCATCTACCGTAAAATGGCCCTTCAAAACAAGCAATTCAATGAGATTTATGATTTGCTGGCAGTCCGTATTGTTGTGAACAGCATAAAAGACTGCTATGCGGTCCTGGGAATTATCCATACATGCTGGAAACCGATGCCAGGCCGTTTTAAAGATTATATTGCGATGCCAAAGCAGAACATGTATCAATCTCTTCATACAACAGTTATAGGCCCTAAAGGCGACCCTCTCGAAGTCCAAATCCGTACAATGGATATGCACAGGATTGCAGAGTATGGTATTGCGGCTCACTGGGCATATAAAGAAGGCAAAAGAGTGAATGAAGGATCTTCTTTTGAGGAGAAACTGACCTGGTTCCGAGAAATTTTGGAATTTCAGGATGATGCGGCCAATGCTGAAGAGTTTATGGAATCACTGAAGATTGATCTGTTTTCGGATATGGTCTTTGTGTTTACACCTAAAGGGGATGTTATTGAACTTCCGTCCGGCTCTGTTCCGATTGACTTTGCCTACCGCATCCACTCGGAAATTGGCAATAAGACAATTGGTGCCAAAGTAAATGGTAAGATGGTCACGCTGGACTATAAGCTTAAAACAGGTGATATTATCGAAATATTGACCTCAAAGCATTCCTACGGACCAAGTAAGGATTGGCTTAAGCTTGCACAAACAACACAGGCGAAAAATAGAATCAGGACCTTCTTTAAAAAGCAAAGAAAAGAAGAAAATGTGGAAAAAGGGAAGGAACTCGTTGAAAGAGAAATCCGGAATATGGATTTCGATTTGAAGGAGATACTGACACCTGAAAATGTCAAAAGGATTGCTGACAAATTCAACTTTGCCAGTGAAGAGGATATGTATGCTGCTGTCGGATATAACGGGGTAACAGCTCTCCAGGTGGCTAATAGGCTAACAGAGAAATGGCGAAAGAAACGCGATCTTGAACAAGCTGATATTACCAATGCTGTTTCCGAGCTGAAGACATTCCCATCAGCGAAAAAACGGGAATCCGGTGTAAGAGTTTCAGGTATTGATAACCTGCTGATTCGGCTTTCCCGCTGCTGCAATCCGGTGCCTGGCGATGAAATTGTCGGATTTATAACCAAGGGCAGAGGGGTGTCTGTACACCGTGCTGATTGCCCGAATATCGATACAGATGATGCGAAACAAAGATTAATACCGGTAGAGTGGGAAACTGCATTAAATGACCGGAAGGAATATAATGTTGAAATTGAAATTACAGGATATGACCGCCGGGGATTACTAAATGAAGTATTGCAGGCAGTAAATGAGACGAAAACCAATATATCTGCCGTATCTGGCCGTTCTGACCGCAATAAAGCGGCGACGATCAATATGTCTATCGCGATTCACAATGTTAGCCATCTGCAAAAGGTTGTTGAACGCATTAAACAAATCCCTGACATATATGCAGTAAGAAGAATAATGAACTAGAGGGAGCAGATAGCATGCGTGTTGTAGTGCAGCGAAGCAAAGAAGCCAGTGTAACAGTTGGCGGCAAAACCGTTGGGAGCATTCAAAAAGGGTTTGTTTTGCTCGTTGGAGTCACCCATGAAGATAAAGAAGAAGATGCCGCATTTTTGGCTGATAAAATTGCCAATCTCCGTGTTTTTGAGGATGGAAATGGGAAAATGAACTTATCCCTTCTGGATCAGGAGGGTGAAATCCTTTCAGTCTCCCAATTCACATTATATGGTGATTGCAGAAAAGGCCGCCGCCCGAATTTTATGGAAGCGGCAAAGCCTGACCATGCTATAAAAATCTATGAAGCATTTAACGGGTTTTTAGAAGAAAAAGGCCTGAAGGTAGAAACCGGAGAATTCGGTGCTATGATGGATGTTAAGCTGACCAACGATGGCCCGGTTACTTTGATTCTTGAAAGTAAATAAGCTGAAACTGTAATCATAGCGCCTTTTGAACTGTTGCTGGTTGAACCGATCGTACAGGTGGCAGAGTTGCTCCCTCCTTTAACTTTGGATAGCTCTGCCTTTTTGTTTGGGTGCTTACGGCCCATAAGACTGCGTTAATTTCAGCAGCTCTTTCATAGAGCTGTTTTTTATAACAAAAGCCCCTGCCAATTTGGCCGGGGCTTTTGTTCTAATTTTTAAAATAACGTGCTAGTCCCTGATAAATTCCTGCAGCAACAGATTGCTGATATTGAGCTGACGTAATTAGGATTTCTTCGGCAGGGTTACTCAAGTAACCAAGCTCCAGAAGCACTGCATTACGCTTATTTTCTCTTATTACATGATAGTCTCCCAACCGGTAACCCCTATCCCTCAAGTTTGTCATGGAGGTTACATTTGAATGGATATTGGATGCCAGACTTTTTTGGAAGGAGTGATAATAATAGGTTGTCATTCCCCTTACAGTGCGATCTGCGATGCTGTCATAATGGATGCTGATGAAAGCATCGGCATTATGGTAGTGGGAAACACCCACTCTGGAGGGAAGAGGAAGATAAGAATCACTGTTTCTGGTAAGAATGACATTTGCTCCTGCAGATCTTAACTTTTCATAGAGCAATTGTGCCGTTCTTAGTGTAAGGGTCTTTTCGAGTGTTCCTCTAGCCCCTGTAGTCCCATTATCTCTGCCGCCATGGCCTGGATCCAGGACGATGGTTTTATTTTTCAAATGCATTTCTGCACCCTGCTTTTCCACTTTGGGAGCCGAGCCATTAACAGATACAATCCACCCTGCCACATAACCGGATTGGCCGTTCGGCAGACGTATTTCGTACCAATCATTTTGCAGGCTGATAATATCGAAGCTGTCTCCCTTATTTGCCCTGTGTATGACAGAAGAATGGGTGCCGGCACTTTTTCTGATGTTTAATCCATTATGTAAGATAACTGCAGAACTGCCATTTACAGCCTGGTGAGCAGTCCCTGATTTCTTTGCTTTCGTTTGCTCAAGAAACCAGCTTGCCACCCAGCCAAATGATCCGGGTTGATATTCTATTTTAGACCAGTTGTTCATTTCCTCAAGAATGGAAAAGGCTTGCCCTTTTGAAACAGAACCGATAGGCTTGCCGCTTAATGAGCCTTTATTTCTGACTGTCAAAGCTGTAGCGGTTACGGTGCCTGTTTTTCCGATATTCGGCAGTGCCGAATTGCTTTCCCCTGACTGAGAGCTTTGCACCTCAACATATTGGCTGCTGACCCAGCCGGTATTTCCTGAAAATGCAACCTCAGTCCAGCTGCCATTTTGCGAAATAACTGTTACAATATCTCCAGCATTCAGCTTGCCGGTAACAGCGCCATGAAGTGATGGTTTGCTTCTGATATTCAGTGAGTTTGCTGTAATCTTCCCGGTTTTGCCGCTGCTGCCATTGACAGTATTTTTATTTTGGCTGCTGTTCTGGACGTATTCACCGGAAACCCATCCATCTCCATGGGGTGTTTGGAGCTTAATCCAGTTGCCTTTACTCTCCAGTACCTTATAGGCAGCTTTCTTATGTACGGTTCCTAAAACCGCATAGCCGGTACCAGGGCCATTTCGCACTCGAAGGCCATCTGTAGTGATGATTGCATGTGATCCAGATCCTTTATTTGCTGAAGATCCCTGACTGGAAGCAGGTACGGACACAAGCCAGCTGGCTACCCAGCCTTTTTTACCTTGAAAGGCGATTTCAATCCACTCTCCTTTTTGGGAAAGCATGTTAAATCGGTCTCCTTTTTGGGCTTGTCCTAAAATAGGGTAACTTAAGCCAGGGCCTTGACGAACATTTAGATTATGAGTGCTGATCGTTACGGCTGTTCCCTCGGCCTTTGCCGGTCCTTCCAGCTTTATTAATCCGGCCAAAAGGATAAAGCAAAACGCCAGAATGATTGATCTTCTTTTCTGCAATACATTTCCTCCTTTCGCGGTAAATTCAGTTACTATCAAAAACTTTGTTAATTTTCCTTATCTAAAAGAAAAACAAACAAGCCTTTGATAGTCAAGATAACTTTGGTCCTAATCATATTTTTCTGCCCTTAAAATTACTTCTGCTTGGAGTACAAATTCCCTTTTTTTTATCGGTTTTTAAGTCGGCAATTTTAGCGGTAGATTAAATTTGCCGGATTATGAAACATTTCTTTTATAAATGGAAAGAATAAAGCAGACTACATAACAAAGGGTGAATGCTATGAGATTTGGAGATAAAGGGATGTCAGCTCAATCAGGGGAAAATCAGCTTTTTGGAGTTGATTTCCATGATTTTATCCAGAAAGAGCAAAGCTCAAATATGATTGAGCTTGCCTCGGAGTTCGGTTTAACGATGAAGGATGTCCGCAAGCTGAAAAAGAAGCTTGAGAGATCATAATATAATTCGGTCTTGACAATGGTGAAGATGCTCCGTATTATAATATAAATAAAATGACATACAATTAAATGTCTAGCTGCAGCGCCAAGGGGCTCGGGATCAAAAGTCCATCCAGCAAGAAGGAAGAGTACAACCTTCCCGCTGTTTGTCTTCTGCTTGCCGCCCATGAATCATGGTCGCTTCCGCTATTCGATAAACCATTGATGGAGAAGAGTAGTTAAACCCCACATGAAAAGAGAGAAAATGCCACTGGCTGAAAGCATTTTCACATGATGATTTAACGAAAGAACACTTCGTAGGTTTCTCTCTGAAACAGGCTTTGCCTATAGTAGGAGCTGAACGTTAACAGGCGTTAACTGTAAAAGAGGAAGTACCTTTTACCAGGGCTTCAACTAGGGTGGCACCACGGGAATTCCAAACTCTCGTCCCTTGTATTTAAATACAAGGAGGCGGGAGTTTTTTTTATTTTAAGGATGTTTAGAAAGTCCTGGGAAAATAGCAGTCAGTTCTATTTTGTTCCTTTTTGAACGCATTCTTTAAATACATAAACTTTTATCATTTTAGCATTAGGAGGAAATTTTCATGTCAATTCGAATACCGAGAGGAACTCAGGATATTCTTCCAGGAGAAGTTGAAAAATGGCAGCTGATTGAAGAAAAAGCCAGAGAACTTTGTGAAAGGTTTCAATACCGTGAAATCAGGACGCCTATTTTTGAACATACAGAATTGTTTATGCGCAGTGTGGGTGACACAACCGATATCGTCCAGAAAGAAATGTATACCTTTGAAGATCGCGGAGGGCGCAGCCTCACACTTCGCCCTGAGGGAACAGCTTCAACTGTCAGATCGTTTGTTGAACATAAGATGTATGGTGATGCGAACCAGCCTGTAAAGCTATATTATATGGGACCGATGTTCCGTTATGAACGGCCTCAGGCAGGGCGCTTCCGCCAGTTTGTACAATTTGGTGTAGAAGCTATAGGCAGTGCAGATCCTGCAATTGATGCAGAAGTTATTGCACTTGCTATGTCACTCTATCAGAGTCTGGGCTTAAAGAAGCTGAAGTTGATCGTAAATAGCCTTGGTGATAAAGAAAGCAGAACTGCACACAGGGAAGCGCTAATAAATCACTTTCAGCCACGTATCGGAGAGTTTTGCTCAGATTGTCAGAGTCGCCTTGAGAAAAATCCAATGCGTATTCTTGACTGCAAGCAGGACCGTGACCATGAACTGATGAAATCAGCGCCATCAATCATTGATTATTTAAACGATGATTCCAAGGCTTATTTTGATAAGATTCAAAAATATTTGGAGAGCCTGGGCATTGACTTTACTGTCGATCCTAATCTCGTTCGAGGGCTTGATTATTATAATCATACCGCATTTGAAATCATGAGTGATTCAGAAGGTTTTGGGGCAATCACGACTCTATGTGGCGGAGGGCGTTACAATGGCCTTACAGAGGAAATAGGTGGTCCTGAAGCGCCAGGAATAGGGTTTGCCTTAAGTATTGAGCGGTTTATCGCAGCGCTTGAAGCCGAGAAGGCAGAGCTTCCACTCGATAAAGGGATTGATTGCTACCTTGTATCCTTGGGCGAAGCTGCAAAGGATTATACAGTTGGCCTTCTGCAAAAGCTCCGGATAGCTGGATTCTCTGCTGAAAGAGATTATCTGGACAGGAAAGTTAAGGCTCAGTTTAAGGCAGCTGATCGTGCGAATGCGAAGTTTGTTGCGGTTTTAGGCGAGGATGAACTCAAAGCTAATAAAATAAATGTTAAATCAATGGAAACAGGCGAACAATTAGAGGTTGAACTTGATTCGTTTATAGAGAAATTTACAGAGCTTTATAAGTCATAAATTTAAGCGTATTAAGAACAGTATGGGAGGAATCAGTATGTTCGGGCGAACGTATTTTTGCGGGGAAGTAACAGAAAAGGCTATTGGAGAAAAAGTCAGCTTAAAAGGATGGGTACAAAAACGACGCGACTTGGGTGGACTAATTTTTATCGACCTTCGCGACCGTACAGGAATCGTTCAGGTCGTGTTTAATCCGGAAGTGTCCCCTGAGGCACTTGCATCAGCAGAAAAAGTAAGAAATGAATTTGTACTTGATATAGAGGGAAAAGTTATTGCCCGTGAGGAAGGTACTGTCAATGAGAACCTTAAAACAGGCCGCATTGAAATTCAGGCTGAAAAAATCACAATTATAAATGAAGCAAAAACGCCTCCTTTCATGATTGATAATAAAACAGACGTTTCGGAAGACGTCCGTCTTAAATACCGCTACTTGGATTTAAGAAGGCCAGTAATGTTTGATACTTTCAAAATGAGGCACCAGGTAACAAAAGGAATCAGGGATTTTCTGGATAGTGAAGACTTCCTTGATGTCGAAACACCAATTTTAACAAAAAGCACACCAGAAGGAGCACGTGACTATTTAGTTCCAAGCCGGGTGCATCCGGGTGAATTTTATGCTTTGCCTCAATCCCCGCAAATTTTTAAACAGCTATTAATGGTTGGAGGATTTGAGCGCTACTACCAAATTGCACGATGCTTCCGGGATGAAGATTTGCGTGCGGACCGCCAGCCTGAATTTACTCAGGTCGACATCGAAATGAGTTTTATGAACCAGGATGAAATCATTGGTTTAATGGAAAACATGATGAAGAAAATTATGAAAGAAGTCAAAGGTCTGGATGTCCAATTACCATTCCCTCGGATATCCTATCAAGAAGCGATGGACCGTTTTGGCTCCGACAAGCCGGATACCCGCTTTGCAATGGAGTTGACCGATTTATCGGAGATTGTGAAGGAGTCTAGCTTTAAAGTCTTTGCGGGAGCAGTATCTTCAGGCGGACAAGTAAAAGCGATTAATGTAAAAAATGCTGCTGGCAAGTATTCACGCAAAGATATAGATGCTTTGACAGAGTTTGTTGCAGTATATGGGGCAAAAGGGCTTGCCTGGCTTAAAGCGGAAGAAGACGGATTAAAAGGGCCGATTGCAAAATTCGTAACTGAGGATGAACAAAAAGCATTTTATGCTGCTTTATCTGTTGAACCTGGTGACCTTTTGTTATTTGTGGCAGATAAGAAAAGCGTTGTGGCAGACGCACTTGGCGCTTTAAGGTTAAAGCTTGGAAAAGAGCTTGACCTTATTGATCAAAGCATGTTTAATTTCCTATGGGTTACCGAATGGCCGCTCCTAGAGTACGATGAGGAAGAAGGGCGCTATTATGCAGCCCACCATCCGTTTACTATGCCTGCTAGAGAGGATTTGGAGATGTTAGATAAAGATCCTTCTCAGGTCCGAGCTCAGGCATATGACCTTGTATTAAATGGATACGAGCTAGGCGGAGGTTCTTTGCGTATATTTGAAAGAGAAGTACAAGAGAAAATGTTCAGCATTCTCGGTTTTTCTAAGGAGGAAGCAGTGGAACAATTTGGATTCCTGCTGGAAGCTTTTGAATATGGGACCCCTCCACACGGAGGAATTGCACTCGGGCTGGACAGACTTGTCATGCTATTGGCAGGAAGAACGAATCTTCGCGATACTATAGCCTTCCCGAAAACAGCTAGTGCAAGCTGTATTCTGACAGATGCGCCAGGCGAGGTAAGTGAAGGGCAGCTTAATGATCTGCATTTGGCTCTTAATTTGAAAAAAAGTGAGTAATGTCCTAAATAATCAGGATAAGTAATAGACAATCATCTTCCCATAAATTTAAACTGGGAAGATGCTCCTGATTTTTGTAGTTTTTTCTTCAAATTGAGTAGAAAATTGGTTAGAGCGATGATGTTAGCTCTGCTTGACCAGCTTGAAAAAGAGAAAGCCATATGGTATGATCAATACAAATAATAAATAAAGAGTCCTGATGTGTTCGTTGTGAAACCTGAAATTTTGACCAACATTATTCCTTCGGGAGTCCGGAGTTTTCCGGCAGCGTAAATGCCTCATGGATGAGGACTTACAAACGCAGGAAACAGGACACCCACCTGCTGTGTGCGGGTTCAAAACGAGGGCATCAATAGCGACGGCACGATTGGGACTTTTTAATACATACGTCTTTAAAATCCATGCAGCGATTGCATGGATTTTTTATGTCTTCAAAAAGCCTGCCGAAATGGCAGGCTTTTATCCCTATGAAATGGCACTGTGATACTCAGACGCAATTTTATTTATAATAGACTGTACTGGAAGAATCTCTTCTATTTCAGAAACCCGGGATCCGGCAAATACCAGCCCGTTTTCTACATCTCCGCCAACCGATTTTAGCAATGAATCCAGTGTACAAAAACGGTAGGAGCAGTTTTTTAAACAATCATGGCATTTGTCTATTTTCAGTTTGTCTGTCCCATCGATAAGAGTTGTGAACTTGTTTTTAATTGCTCTTCCCTGCAGTCCCACAGTGGTTTTAACAAGTACAGTATCTCCTTCCTTGGCACTTACATATTTTTCTTTAAAAGATCTGGGTGCATCGCATTCTTCACTTGCAACAAATCGTGTTCCCATTTGTACACCTGAGGCTCCCATATCCAGCGCTTTTGCAAGATCCATTCCTGTTAAAATACCACCGGCTGCAATGACGGGTATATTCACAGCTTTAACGACCTCTGGAAGAATATCAAACAATGGCTTGTCTGTTCCCAAATGTCCGCCTGCTTCGTGCCCTTCCACTACCACAGCTGATGCACCAAGCCTTTCGGAAAGCCGTGCAAGCTTTGCAGATGACACGATGGAGATGACCGGCACTCCATATTCCTTTCCCCATGAATACATATCACGTGAGATCCCTGCGCCTGAAATAATAAAATCCACTTTTTCCTCCAATGCGGCTTTCATTTTCTCTGCAAAGTCATTCATAGCGAATAGGACATTGACACCGATATACCCAGCCTCCGTTTTTAGTTGATTTCTGGCCTTTTTTATATGCATTCTTAATTCATCAGTAGAAATGCCAGTTCCGGAAATGATTCCAATTCCTCCTGCGTTCGCAACTGCTGAGGCAAGTCCGCTAAGAGAGATGCCTACCCCCATGCCCCCTTGAAGAATGGGAACCCTGGGCTTCATATGGCCGATTTGTAGTTGTGGAAGATTCATTGTTCAACCTCATTTCAAAAATTTAATAGTATTTCTAAGAGCATCTTAGCATTAAATTTTTAAAAAAGATGTGACTTTTATTACCTGGTCATATAACTTGATTACTAAATTTGGTGTATTTTAACATCATTAATCCTATAGAACTACTTGTTTTAATATTGAAGTATGATATATTCATTATCGGGTAATAGATAATGAATGCTTAAATTTTTTAATAACCTGTTATGGAGTTGATATAAATGCTTCACCAATTTTCAAGAAATGAATTGGCTATCGGCAAGGAAGGCCTTGAGAAAATGAAAAACAGTACGGTTGCCGTGCTCGGCATCGGGGGAGTCGGTTCTTTTGCTGCTGAAGCACTTGCCCGTTCAGGGGTTGGCCGGCTGGTGCTTGTAGACAAAGATGATGTAGATATTACGAATGTAAACCGTCAGGTAATTGCGTTGTTATCGACAGTTGGAAAGCCAAAAGTTGATTTAATGAAAGAAAGGATAATGGATATTAACCCTGACTGTGAAGTGATTGCGCTGAAAATGTTTTACACTGAGGAAACCTATGAGCAATTTTTTGATTATGGCCTCGATTTTGTCGTGGACGCATCTGATACGATTTCCTACAAAATTCACTTAATCAAAGAATGCTTGAAGAGAGACATTCCGATGATTTCCAGCATGGGCGCTGCAAACAAAATGGATCCAACAAGGTTCCAAATTGCAGATATTTTCAAAACGCATACAGACCCAATTGCCAAGGTCATTCGCACACGCCTGCGAAAAGAAGGAATCCGCAAAGGAATCCCGGTTGTATTCTCTGATGAAAGCCCCATCGTCATCCGAGAAGATGTACGTAAAACAGTCGGAAAAGATGATGCCGAAATCAGAAAAGCAAAAATGCCTCCATCTTCAAACGCATTTGTCCCATCTGTTGCAGGACTAATCATGGCGAGCTATGTAGTAAGAAAGCTATTGAGCGATATTAAAATATCACGTGTGAATGACTGAAAAAGACCGGCTGATGAAGCAACGGGTTCGGATACCTGTCACTTTTTATAAAATACGTTTGAAAATCTGCTTATATTTGTTATACATTTTGTCCTGCAAAATGCAGGGCTTTTTGTTATGTAAGAATATTACAAATTGCCATCTAATGTATCATGCATTTTATGGCCAAAGTACTGTTATAAAACTAAATGTTGATTTCACTGTGTTTGAAAAATAACCGGAAAAATTCCGTTTAAAACGGGAAATACCCATATTTCCTTAAGAATAAGCGGAGTTTTTTCGCTTATATGATCCAAATCTTTGAATTTTGGTTTATTTAGAGCAGTTAACCGGAATTCCTCCGCTTATCTCTGCTTCTTATGCTTCCTCTATATACTTTAGCCGGAAATTCTCCGCCTATTAATTCTCATACCTATACGAAAATCACCAATGAATAATTACAAAGAGAAACTTAGTTTTGTAACTAAAAAACACAAGATTTTGCAATTCAATTTGCGAGGTAACAGAAATCTCTGTAACCTTACATTTCGAAATACAAATTGGACCACAGTTTCAAGCCTATTTTTATAATTATTCGCGTTATATCAATGAAAAATGACCATCAAATTCACATACAAATTGATGGTCATTTTAAAATACACATTGGATTTTTGTGACAGGTAAAAGAACCCGTTACTGATGAAGCCGGTTTTTTTTGGCAGGAGGTTTGAGCTATAGATAGGGGCTTATTTTAGATACTGGACATATACAAATGAAAAGCCCGGAAAATCACGTGTGAAAAGGAAAAACCCGCGCTGAAAGAGGGGAGTCCGCTCATAAAATGTAAACTCAGCTAGTATAGAATCCCCGCAAGCTCGTACCCCTTATCCTAAATATATCCAGATTCCCTTAATGAATGGCTCTTTTTTCTTCTAGACCTTCTTGTTTAAGGAGTTGATCGGCTTCTTTTAGTATCCCGGCCATTTCTTCGTATTGCAGAAGTTCTTTTTCAAAAACTTTTCTCTTGTCCTCAAGCTTGATTTTCAGCTGTTCATTCAGCAGATTTAATTGGGTGTGTTCTTCATTTAAAAGTTTATTTTGTTTAAATAGTTCAGAATCGGGCTGGGTTTTTGCAAAATTCTTTAAGAAGAGAATAACTTGATCCAAGTTTGCAAGGGGAGCAGTTTCGAATTCATTGCTTGACTGCTTGGCCGTAGTGATCCTTGAATCAGCTTCAGTTGCAGGTAAAGATAATTCCTTTTTTAAGACAGCGTTCCAGCGATATTGACATGCCGAAACTGTCCGTCCCAGTTCACTGCTCGCTTTTTTGAAAGCTGATGCTTTAGAATCGCCATTGGATGTATACTCAAGGACCATTTCTTTTAAAAACTGATCCTCCTCCGGTTTCCATAAATCTTTCCGTTCCTTCATTCCATTCATCACCTCGAAAATACGATTATAACTATAGGCTTATCGTCACCCTTCTAAATGAAAATATTCCATTCTCAGAGGGTGAAAGGTAAAATAGCAAATAGAGTAAGATTGAGTGATTCCTTCTATATAAAGTGGTCTGGTTTCGGTGAAACTTTAAATGAGCGAGAGGAGGATGCTTTTATGGAAACCCTTGTAGAAATACAGGATGTTACAAAAGTGATTAAAGGGAAGACCATTATCGATTCTGTCAGCTTTGAGGTAAAAAAGGGAGAAGTTTTTGGTTTCCTGGGTCCAAATGGTGCCGGCAAAACAACAACAATTCGTATGATGGTTGGCTTGATCGGCATGACATCAGGTGATATTAAAATAATTGGAAGCAGCATTAAAACAGATTTTGAAAAAGCAATTTCCTATATAGGCGCAATCGTAGAGAATCCTGAAATGTATAAATTTTTGTCAGGTTATCAAAATCTTGTCCATTATGCACGGATGTCAAGAGGGGTAACAAAGGAGAAGATTGATGAGACGGTTGAACTGGTCGGCCTGACAAATCGAATCCATGATAAAGTAAGGACATATTCTCTTGGGATGAGGCAGAGGCTTGGGCTGGCTCAATGTTTATTGCATGATCCAAAGATTCTAATCCTGGATGAACCCACTAATGGGCTGGATCCAGCAGGAATCAGAGAGATTCGGGACCACCTTAGAATGCTGGCAAGGGAACGGGATATGGCAGTTATCGTATCAAGCCATTTATTATCCGAGATGGAAATGATGTGTGATAGGATTGGCATTATTCAAAATGGAAAGCTGATTGATGTTCAGCATATCAGTGATTTTGTACATGGAAGAGAAAAGGTCTATGAAATAGAAGTAGATAATCCTGAGAAAGCTAATGCCATATTGAAAGGCTCATATCCTGACTTGCCGATCCAGCTAACAGAAAGTTGCGTGCTTATTCCGCTGGTCCGTGATGAAATTCCGAACCTGATTAAACACTTTGTACAAGCCGAGATAAATATATTTGCTGTCCGGGAAGTAACCAAAACGCTTGAGGACCGCTTCCTTGAAGTAACAGAGTACAGGGAGGGTGCCGGTAATGTTTAGTTTAATTCAAAATGAGTGGATGAAAATCTTTAGGCGCCCCGGCACTTATATCATGTTAGGATTGCTCTTAATCATGACGACTGTTGCCGGTGCATTCATAAAGTATCAGGAAAGCGGTGGAACAGTTCCAGATAACTCTGATTGGAAAAGAGGGCTGCAAATACAAAATGAAAGCTATCAAAAGCAGCTTGATGAAATGGGAGGGATGGTGCCCAGAGAACTGAAGGAACAATATGAAAGAGAAATAGCCATTAATACATATAGGATAGAAAACGATATTTCACCCAACCAGGATTATTCTATTTGGGGATTTGTAGAAGACACGTCCCAGCTGATTGAATTTGCAGGTCTATTTACCATCATTATTGCCGGGGGCATTGTTGCAAGTGAGTTTAACTGGGGAACCGTCAAGCTGCTATTAATTAGGCCGATAAAAAGAGGCAAGATCCTAGCTGCAAAATATATTACTGTTATTCTTTTTGGTTTAATTATTTTGCTCTTCCTTTTCACTTATTCCGCACTCCTTGGAATCCTGCTTTTTGGGATGCCGGAAGAAGCAGCGCCCTTTTTGACCTATTATAATGGTTCCGTTAAAGAACAAAGCATGGCCCTGCATTTGATTATTTACTACTTCCTGAAATCCATTAATATGCTTATGCTGGCAACCATGGCCTTTATGATTTCAGCAGTTTTCAGAAACAGCTCACTTGCAATCGGTCTTTCTTTATTTCTTATGTTTATGGGCGGCCAGGTCACAAGGCTGATTGCGATGAAATTTCACTGGGCAAAATACAGCCTCTTTGCCAACACAGATCTTTTGCAATATTTTGAAGGAGTCCCAATGGTTCAAGGGATGACGCTAGGTTTCTCGATCATGATGATTTTTATTTATTTTCTGCTATTTCAAGCGCTGGCTTTTTATGTGTTTAAAAAGAGGGATGTCGCTGCTTAGAAGATGGACTATGGAAAAAATCTTATTTTTTCAAAAAAAGGTCTGGCGTCTGCCAGACCTTTAAGATTTTAAGAGCTTGTTATATACTGCAGCTAAAGCCTGCTCAAATTTTCCAGTTTTCTTAGGCTCATAATATACTTTGTTTTTAATCCTGTCAGGCAGGTATTGCTGCTTGACCCAGCCGGTTTCATAATCATGCGGATATAGATAATCAATGCCTCTTCCAAGCTCCTTTGCCCCTTTATAATGTGCGTCCTTGAGATGGTCAGGGACTTCTCCGCTTTTGCCTGCCCGAATGTCGGCAATAGCTGCATCTAATGCTTTATAGGCTGAATTGGATTTTGGGGAGAGGCAAAGCTCAATCACTGCATTAGCCAGCGGGATTCTTGCCTCCGGAAATCCGATTCTTTCCGCTGTTTCTATCGCGGCTAAGGTTCTGGATCCAGCTTGAGGTGATGCAAGTCCAATATCCTCATAGGCAATGACGAGCAAGCGTCTGCTGATGCTTTGAAGGTCGCCTGCTTCAATTAATCTTCCTAGATAATGCAGGGCCGCATTAACGTCGCTTCCACGTATTGACTTCTGAAAACCGGATAAAACATCATAATGGGCATCGCCATCTTTATCATGGGTAAAGCTTTTTCGCTGGATGCACTCCTCAGCAACTGACAGGTCAATTCTGATCATGCCGTCTCCATCTGCCTTTGTCGATAAAACAGCAAGTTCCAAAGCATTAAGCGAGCTTCTTACATCACCATTTGATGCAGTTGCAAGATGGGTTAGCGCTTCATCAGTAACATCCGTGTCTCTATTGCCAATTCCGCGCTCTTTATCATTTAATGCTCTGGTCAGGGCTTCTTTTATATTTTCAACTGATAACGGCTTTAGTTCGAAAATTTGGCATCGGCTTCGAATTGCCGGATTTATTGCATGGTATGGGTTGCTTGTAGTAGCCCCAATTAACGTGATACTGCCGTTTTCCAGATAAGGAAGCAGAAAATCCTGTTTTCCTTTATCCAGCCTGTGGACCTCATCGAGCAGTAAAATAACTTTACCCGACATTTTAGCCTCAGCCGCCACAACCTCCATATCCTTTTTATTATTGGTAACAGCATTCAATGTTCGGAAAGCATATTTTGTGCTTCCGGCAATGGCGCTTGCAATAGAGGTTTTTCCAATTCCAGGCGGGCCATATAGAATCATAGAGGACAGCTGTTTGGCCTGCACCATCCGATTTATGATTTTCCCTTCAGAAACAAGGTGCTCCTGGCCGATAATTTCCTCAATCGTTCTCGGCCGCATTCGAAATGCAAGAGGTTTAATGCTCAAATTTATCACTCCAACCTTTAGAAGGCTTTTCGGCTTCATTAATAGAATTTATGCTCAGCACACAGGAATACCTGCAGGCATTAAGGCTCTATATTTAAGATACCATAATACATCTCACTGCAAAATGAATTTGGTTTTGGGCTTCTGGCAGCCGGGCATGTGCACACCTGCCCCTTTTCCTCCTAAAATATGCTATAATGTCAAAAGTCTATATTATTACTAAGGATTTAAGATGCCTAACCAACGGGGAGATTAAGGCACATGATTTTGAAAAATAAAGGGCAAATTGGACCCAGGTTTTTGGTGTATTTATTCGGGCTGCTTGTCATGAGCCTTGGAATTGTTTTATTAATTGTGGCTGATTTAGGGGCAACCCCCTGGGATGTTCTCCATGTCGGATTATACTACCAGTTTGGCCTAACAATAGGTAGCTGGTCGGTCATTGTCGGAATTTTTATATTAGCAATTGCTGCAATCATATCCAAGGAATTTCCGCAGGTCGGAGCTTTCTTGAATATGGTGCTCATTGGACTTTTTATTGACATGTATTTGTTTTTGCCATTCATGCAGACACCAAATGCTCTTGGCGGAAAAATGATGATGTTTGCTTCTGGTTTAGTTATTTACTGTTATGGTATGGGAATGTATATCTCAGCACAGTTTGGAGCAGGACCGCGCGACAGCCTAATGATTGCATTAACAGCCAAAACCGGCTGGAAGGTCAGGAATGTAAGAGCCTTAATGGAGGTAATTGTTTTGGCCATTGGATGGCTGCTTGGCGGGCCTGTTTTTTGGGGCACCATCGTCCTCAGTTTAATGGTTGGTCCGATTGCTGGGGCTGCTTTACCGCAGAGCCAGGCTTTAACCGACCGATTTTTGGCAAAGCTTAAAGATGATAAAGAAATATATTTAAATCGAATGATGAATGAAAAGAATAGAGGTGCCAGTTGATGAAAATATCTACCAAAGGCCGTTATGGTTTAACCATTATGATTGAATTAGCAAAGAAGCATGGGGAGGGTCCTACCTCCCTGAAATCTATAGCCCAAACAAATGACTTGTCCGAGCATTACCTGGAGCAGCTTATTGCTCCGCTTCGAAACGCCGGTCTCGTGAAAAGTATACGGGGTGCATATGGCGGCTATATTTTGGGGAATGATCCAACAAAAATAACTGCGGGCGACATTATTAGAGTATTAGAGGGGCCGATCAGTCCGGTAGAAGGCATTGAAGATGAAGAGCCTGCAAAGAGAGAGCTTTGGATGCGAATTCGCGATGCTGTAAAAGATGTCCTTGATAACACAACCCTGGAAGACCTTGCCAGCCATACAGATACAGGCGAATCTGATGCTTATATGTTTTATATTTAGGTATATAACGAATTTAGCTGCTGATGAGAATAATTCCTATTTTTATAGGAAAAATGCAAGTAGCAGGACGAAAATAAGTAGGTGACATAGATTGGAAAGAATTTATCTTGACCATGCAGCAACATCCCCTATGCATCCGGGAGTGATAGAACGAGTGACAGAGGTAATGAAATGCGAGTTTGGCAATCCGTCAAGCATCCACTTTTTTGGGCGGAGTGCCCGCCATATCATAGATGAAGCACGGGCTGTCTTAGCAAACAGCATTGGGGCAAAGGCGAATGATATTATCTTCACAAGCGGCGGGACGGAAGCTGATAATCATGCGATATTTGGCGTTGCAGAAGCTTACCGTGAAAATGGAAAGCATATCATTACTACCCAGATCGAACATCATGCGGTTTTGCATGCATGTGAACAGCTTGAAAAGCAAGGCTATGAAGTAACGTATTTACCTGTGGATCTAAATGGGTGTGTTTCAAGAGAGGATGTTTCCAAAGCTTTAAGGGATGATACTATTCTTGTGACGATCATGTACGGGAATAATGAAGTAGGCACAATCCAGCCAATTAAGGAAATTGGAGAAGTGCTGGCTGGCCATCCAGCAAAATTCCACACGGATGCAGTGCAGGCTTATGGTCTTGAAAGCTTGGATGTAAAAGAATTGGGAGTCGATTTACTGTCTGTCTCCGCACATAAAGTTAATGGTCCAAAAGGAATTGGCTTTTTGTATGTCCATCCTGATGTAAAACTTTCTTCCAGGTTATTTGGAGGAGAACAGGAAAGGAAACGCCGGGCAGGGACAGAAAATGTTCCTTCGATTGCCGGCTTCCAGGAAGCGGTCCAGATCTCTCAGCAGAAGATGGATAACAAACGGGAAGAATACAAAGCTTTTAAACGGTTATTTTTGAATAAGCTTAAACAGTCTGATGTGGACTTCGAGCAGAACGGATCGCTTGATTATTCCCTGCCCCATGTTTTAAACTTAAGCTTTCCCGGAACAAATGTGGAAGCTATGCTTGTGAATCTCGATTTGGCGGGAATAGCAGCATCAAGCGGATCCGCTTGTACAGCAGGATCCATAGATCCTTCCCATGTGCTTGTCAGCATGTTTGGAAAAGGATCAGAGAAGCTGCAGAATTCCATCCGTTTCAGCTTTGGCCTTTTTAACACAGAGGATCAAATCGAAAGAGCAGCAATAGAAACAGCCAAAATCGTTAAACGACTGGCAAAATAGATGAACTAGTTAGGAAAGGAAAATGCATCCTTGCGCATGTGCCTTCCTAAGGAAATGAGGTGAAAAATATGCAAAAAGAACCGAAGGATACACGAGTCGTCGTTGGAATGTCCGGGGGCGTTGATTCTTCTGTTGCAGCCCTTCTGTTAAAGGAGCAAGGGTATGATGTAATCGGCATTTTTATGAAGAACTGGGATGATACTGACGAAAACGGTGTTTGCACTGCCACAGAAGATTATAATGATGTTATCCGGGTGTGCAACCAAATCGGCATTCCTTATTATGCAGTGAATTTTGAAAAACAATATTGGGATAAGGTGTTTACGTACTTCCTTGAGGAATACAAGGCAGGAAGAACGCCAAACCCGGATGTTATGTGCAATAAGGAAATTAAGTTTAAGGCATTCCTTGAGCATGCCATGAGCCTTGGAGCAGATTATCTGGCTACCGGGCATTATGCCCGTGTAGAATTCAGAGACGGTGAGCATAAAATGCTTAGAGGTCTTGACGAAAATAAAGACCAAACGTATTTCCTGAACCAGCTAACACAGGAGCAGCTTGAAAAAGTCATGTTTCCTATTGGCGATATTGAAAAGTCTAAAGTACGCGAATTGGCAAAGGAAGCCGGTTTGGCAACAGCAACGAAGAAAGACAGTACAGGTATTTGTTTTATCGGTGAGCGCAATTTCAAGGAGTTTCTTGGAAATTACTTGCCTGCACAGCCTGGGAGTATGGAGACGATGGACGGAAAAGTCGTCGGCAAGCATGATGGACTGATGTATTATACAATCGGGCAGCGCCATGGCCTTGGCATCGGCGGGGCAGGTGAACCATGGTTTGCGATCGGCAAAGATTTGAAGCGCAACGTTCTTTATGTAGGACAAGGCTTCCATAACGAAAAGCTTTACTCTGATTCGATTATTGCTGTTAATAATAGCTGGGTATCAATTATAGATAAACCACGAACCTTTGAATGCACGGCGAAGTTCAGATACCGCCAGGATGATAGCAAGGTAAAAGTCGAGGTTCTGGAAGACGGTAAAGTTAGAGTTGTTTTTGAAGAGCCAATCCGTGCTGTAACTCCCGGTCAGGCTGTTGTTTTCTATAACGGAGACGAGTGCCTTGGCGGCGGTACAATTGATGAAATATACAAAGATGGAAAACGCCTGGATTACGTAGGGTAAGCATCGCTTACTTCAATCAAAATGCCCCGATTCTTTTTCAAGGAGTCGGGGTATTATTTTGGGGAAATTCGATGGTGCCCGTTTGTAAAAGAGCTGACAAAAATATGCTATACTTTCATTTGAATGGAGTGATTGATCATGGATAAAAACCAAATCGGTATTCAATATATGCAAGAAGGAAAATGGGAAGAAGCAGCAAAGATTTTTATGGAAGCGATTGAGGAAAGTCCTTCTGACCCTGTTTCGTATATTAATTTTGGAAACGTACTATCTGCTGTAGGAGAGAATGAAAAGGCTCTGAAGTTTTATGAAAAAGCAATCGGCCTTGATGAGAATGCGGGGGCAGCTTATTATAGCGCGGGTAACTTATATTATGAAATGCAGCAATTTGATGAAGCAAAGAAAATGTTTGAAACAGCCATGAAAAAAGGGCTGGAAACTGGGGATAACTTTTTTATGCTCGGTATGACGCTTTTAGCACTTGATCAGGGAAAACTGGCTTTGCCCTATTTGCAGCGAAGTGCGGAATTGAATAAAAACGATGCGGAAGCTCATTTTCAATATGGGTTATGCCTCGCGCAATTAAATTATATTGATGAAGCCATTAAGCAAATGAAAAAGTGCATTGAAATAGAGCCAGAACATGCAGACGCCTTTTATAACCTGGGTGTAGCCTATGGTTTTAAGGAACAGGAGGATGCAGCGCTTGCCCACTTCAATCAGGCACTTGAAATTCAGCCTGACCATGTTTTGGCTGGATATGGGAAAAAGCTTATTGAAAACGGAGATACCGAATCAAAATAAGAATGATTTGCTTAAGGGGAGGGGATAAAAGATGGAAAAACAGGACTCCATGGATCTTTTTGCCGAACAGGGAAAATTTATAAAAGGCAGGCATCTTGTCACCATATTTCATAATGAACAAAATTTATATACCGTTTTGCGAATTCGGGTTGATGAAACGAATGATTCGTATGAGGAGAAAGAGGCGGTTATTACCGGCTATCTTCCAAAGATGCATGAGCATGAAACTTATATTTTCTATGGTGAATTTAAAGATCATCCCAAATTTGGCGTCCAATTTCATGCCAGCCATTACCGGAAAGACCTTCCCCAAACTAAACAAGGTGTGGCTAATTATTTATCAAGCGAATTATTTAAAGGAATCGGAAAGAAAACAGCAGAGCTAATCGTTGAGACGCTTGGAGAAGATGCAATCTCCCGAATCCTTAACCAGCCTTCCCTTCTCGACCAGGTTCCCAAGCTTTCACCTGATAAAGCCAAATTGCTTTACGAGACCCTTATGGAGCATCAAGGCCTTGAACAGGCCATGATTGCTCTTAATCAATATGGATTCGGCCCTCAACTGTCTATGCGAATTTATCAGGTTTATAAAGAGTCAACAATAGAAGTGCTGCAAAACAATCCATATAAACTTGTAGAAGATATTGAAGGTGTCGGGTTTGGCCGAGCGGATGAACTGGGATATCAGCTTGGCATTTCGGGCAGCCACCCCGATCGGATTAAAGCAGCTTGCCTATACATACTTGAAATGGAAAGCATGCAAGCAGGCCATGTTTTTGTTGAAGCAAAGGTTCTCCTGCAAAGCGTTAAAAAGCTGCTGGAAGACAATAAGCGGGACACAATTGAATATAAAGAAATTTCTAATGAGCTGATTAAACTTGAAGAAGAAGGAAAAATCATGGCTGAAGGGCAAAAATTATTTCTTCCTTCCCTTTATTTCTCGGAGAAAGGCCTTGTAACAAATATAAAACGAATCCTTAAACAAGCACAGTATGATGAACAGTTTCCGGAGTCGGAGTTTCTGCTGGCACTTGGCAATCTGGAAGAGCGTCTTGGCGTCCAATATGCACCGACCCAAAAAGAAGCCATCCAAACAGCTCTAATGTCCCCGATGCTGATTCTTACAGGCGGCCCAGGCACTGGAAAAACAACGGTCATAAAAGGGATTGTAGAACTTTACGCTGAATTGCATGGCTGTTCTCTTGAGCCTAAGGATTATAAAAAGGATGAGCCTTTCCCGTTCCTTCTGGCGGCCCCTACTGGCCGGGCAGCAAAACGGATGGCAGAGTCAACTGGCCTGCCCGCTGTAACGATTCACCGGCTCCTAGGCTGGAATGGGACAGAGGGTTTCGATCGTCATGAGGAGAGCCCTTTGGATGGCAAGATTTTAATTATCGATGAAACCTCAATGGTGGATGTATGGCTAGCTAATCAGCTTTTCAAGGCTTTGCCTGAAAATATGCAGGTAATCCTGGTAGGCGATGAAGATCAGCTGCCTTCAGTGGGACCAGGTCAGGTGTTGAAAGATCTCCTCCGCTCAGAACGTATTCCAACTGTCCGTTTAACCGATATATACCGCCAGGCGGAAGGATCGTCAATCATCGAGCTGGCCCATGAAATGAAAAAAGGCAAGCTTCCTGAGAATATTTCCGTACAGCAGGCTGACCGGTCGTTTTTTAAATGCCGACCTGGACAAATTACGGATGTTGTTGAAAAAGTCGTTCTGAATGCCAAGAAAAAAGGCTATTCGTCAAGGGACATCCAAGTGCTTGCCCCTATGTACAGAGGGCCCGCAGGCATTGATAAACTCAATGTAATATTACAGGAAATCCTTAATCCCAATCCGGATGGTTCGAGGAAGGAACTCGCTTTTGGCGATGTCAAATACCGAATTGGCGATAAAGTTCTTCAGCTTGTTAACCAGCCGGAGAATAATGTATTCAATGGAGATATGGGTGAAATTGTTTCGATCTTTTATGCGAAAGAAAATACGGAAAAACAGGATATGGTTGTCGTCTCCTTTGATGGTGCGGAAGCTACATACACCAGGCAGGATTTGAACCAGATTACACATGCATACTGCTGCTCCGTCCATAAATCTCAGGGAAGTGAATTTCCGATCGTTATTCTGCCGGTTGTAAAAAGTTATTATCGAATGCTGAGAAGAAATCTGCTTTATACAGCGATCACCCGCAGCAAGCAATTTTTAATTCTGTGCGGTGAAGAGGAAGCGTTGAAAATTGGAGTTGAGCGGTCAGATGAACAAGAACGCCTAACAACGCTTTCTGAAAAGCTCCGGGAATCAATCCCGGAAGAAGGTGAGTATAAAGAGGATCAAGCTGGTGATACTTCATTAAATGAAGCACTCACACTCGAAGAAAGACTGCTTCAAGCAGACCCCATGATCGGAATGGGAAATATATCACCGTATGATTTTATGGAAAAAGAATATAGCTAAAAAGGAACAGTCTAAATACAGGCTGTTCTTTTTTATATACCATCCATTGGAGGGCTGTAGATATGGGCAAGTGGAATGAAGAAGCAGCACCTAATAATAATATGGCATCAGAAGAACTTGCATCATCCAGTCTTGTTTCCAATTCCGGGCAAGCAAAAGCAAGCAAGAATAACCATGAATCAGACGGGAAAGCAAAAGTAGGTCCTGGCAATAGAAAAACAGTTTAATTCAGTATCCATAACAAATAGATATTGGTAAAGGAGATATGATTTTTGTGGAAAAGAAAAAAAGAAGCTTGCTTCTCAACCTCCATGGAGTAAAGCGGCAAAAACAGCCAAAACAGCAGGATTATGAGTTTTCCGAAGAGCTTTCAGACGGAGGGGAACGGAACGCTCGTTTTAATAAACCGAGATATAATGGCCGCCGCTGAGAACCAGTGCAGCATAAATTTGCATGGCTAATCAGTAAACTTATTGGGTCCAATGGCAATGGTTTTTCGTTATGTTTTTTTAAAACCAGTTAAAACTATAAATGTTCGGGAAGGTGGGACATTCCTTGCGGACATTTTCTTTATTAAAAGGGCTGCCTGTTTTTGAAGTGAAAACAGGCAATAATATAGGTGAAGTTTGTGATTTATCCATTTCAGGCAATGGGAAAGTTAAGGGTTTACTTCTGCGAAAGGGCGCTCTGCTGAAAAAAACTTATCTGATTGGGATTGAGGACGTTGCCTCGTTTGGCTGGGATGGCGTGATGATTGAAGATTCCTCTGTTCTAACGGCAATTCCCAAAATTGATGAATATACATTTGAAAGCCATAACCGTTTAACCGGCAAGATGATGATGAGCAGGGAAGGTGAACGGCTGGGATTACTTGAGGATGTATATTTTATGGAAGAATTGGGGACGATTGTAGGGTATGAACTGTCGGATGGCTTCTTTTCAGATGTGCTGGAAGGAAAACGTGTTATAAAAACCGATGAACCCCCTGCTATTGGAAAGGACGCCATCATTGTAAATGTAAAATAGTGAGGTGTCTTTTCCATGCTAAAATGTCCTAATTGCCTAAGTAAGGATATCGGCAAAATCGGTATCAACCAATTCTATTGCTGGAATTGCTTTATTGAACTTTCCTTGTCAAAAGGAGTCATCAATACCCATCAGGTTGAGGAAGACGGAACACTTAGCTCCCTTGATGATTTGTTTGAAGAAGATGAGCGCCGATATCTTTCGTGAATTTTGACGAAAGCGGTGAGACGATTGAACAGAATGTTAACCTCTGCAATGTTAATAGGTGCAGGCATGGCTGCTTATAATTTAGCTCAAAAAAATAACCTGATGTCAGGGCGCCAGATGAAACGTATGCAAAAAAGAATAACGAAAGCCTTATTCTAAAATGAATTTAAATGTAGGCTGGTCCTCGAACGGGGGCCAGCCTTTTAGGTCGTGCACATTCCTCTCCATTTTTAACTGTAGAGTCTGCCTGGGTACACTCAAATTTAACAGGTCCCAAAGTAGGCATCTGCAGAGGAAATAAACATGCATTTTTAAAATAGTCTTAACTTCTGCTCCAAACAACTCGACGCTAGATCAAGATTTAGCTTTTGCATAGCAATAGTTTTATAAAGACTTGAATGGTCCTCATGCATAAATCTGCAAGAAGCTCTCACAATAAAAACAAGGAGGCGGACCTATTGGATATTCGATTGAAATGGTTTTACAGGCTTGGATTTCTGCTTCTCTTGCTTATCATAATATTTGTTTTTTTTAAGCTTCAGACTTTATGGCAGCCTGTTCTGAACATCCTTTTGTCTATTATTATCCCTTTTATCATAGCAGCTTTTATTACATATCTCCTGCATCCTGTAGTGGAGAAACTTCATGAGACGGGACTCCATAGAGGAATAGCCGTTTTTATTATTTACTTTTTATTTTTTGGAGGTGCCGGTTTTTCTTTATATAAAGGAATACCAGCTATTATCCATCAATTAAGGGATCTTGCAGAAAATGCTCCCCAGTTTGCGAACCAGTACCGGGGATGGATCGGTGTCATACAGCAAAAAACCTCCACTTGGCCGGATGGGCTTCAATCCAGGATTGATGATGGGATTGTTGCAGTGGAGGGGGCATTGGATAGACTGCTTTCAAGGGTTATCAATTCTTTGGTTAATATATTGAATTATGCCGTAATAATTGCAGTAATTCCCTTCATCTCTTTTTACCTGCTGAAGGATTTTACGATTATGAAGAAGGCAGTCTGGTATTTGACGCCCAGGAAATGGAGAAAGGAAGGTGTATTATTCTTGAGGGATATTGATAAATCCCTTGGAAGTTATATCAGAGGGCAGCTTTTGGTATGCGCAGCGATTGGAACCATTTCTTCCCTGCTTTTTTGGGTTTTTGGCATGCGTTATCCTCTCCTGCTCGGCTTGATTATTGGGGTAACCAACGTTATCCCATATTTTGGGCCGATCATTGGAGCTGTACCAGCTGTCATCATCGCTTCAACCCTATCAGTAAAAATGATTGTCATTACCGTGGGAATTATAATTGTCCTGCAATTTCTTGAAGGGAATATCCTATCTCCATTAATTGTGGGCAAGAGCCTTCATATGCATCCGCTTTTAATTATGCTCGCTTTGCTGGCGGGGGGAGAGGCAGGAGGAATATTAGGGTTAATTATTGCCGTCCCGATTTTGGCTGTCTTGAAAGTGAGCCTCATACATGCGAGAAAACATTTTTCCAAGAGGCCGGAACCAAAATTCACAGGATCATAACGGCTGTATTGACAATGTTCCTGAAAAGTCGCTATAATGCGTCTATAAAGTTATTTTATTATTGAAAACGTGAAGACGGAATGAGTATGTTATAGACCATCTGCGTGGATGTGATTATTCTTTGCATTCATATAAGAGAGGGAGTTCCCAGGCTGAGAGAATTCCCAGATGAAGGATAACAGAAAGCTAATCCTGAGTGCAGTTAATACCTGCCGTTTATCCGCGTTAAGGATCTGAGAGATGGAATAACAAGTACAGAGCCAGCAAGGCACCTATGCTTTTTTCCATAATCAGGGTGGTACCGCGAGCAAGCTCTCGTCCCTGTCCAGGGATTAGGGCTTTTTTTGTTGCCTTTTTTCAAGGCAGGTGCAAAAACGAATACATAATTTTAGGAGGATGGATAATATGAAACAATTATCAGGTGCAGAAATACGCCGAATGTTCTTAGACTTTTTTAAGGAGAAAGGCCATGCTGTTGAACCCAGCGCATCACTTGTTCCGCATGACGACCCTTCCCTGCTATGGATTAATAGTGGAGTAGCTACTCTAAAAAAGTATTTTGATGGGCGTGTTATACCTGAAAATCCACGGATTACGAATGCACAGAAGTCAATCCGTACAAACGATATTGAGAATGTCGGCAAAACAGCAAGACACCACACCTTCTTTGAAATGCTAGGAAATTTCTCAATTGGCGACTATTTTAAAGAGGAAGCAATCATTTGGGCTTGGGAATTTCTTACAGATAAAAATTGGATTGGATTTGATGAAGAAAAACTTTCTGTTACGATTCATCCGGAAGATGATGAAGCTTTTAAAATCTGGCAGGAGAAAGTTGGAGTGCCTGAAGAGAGAATAATCCGCCTGGAAGGAAACTTTTGGGACATCGGGGAAGGTCCAAGCGGTCCGAATACAGAAATTTTCTATGATCGCGGACCTGAATACGGAGATGACGCAGAGGATCCTGAGTTATATCCTGGAGGAGAAAATGAACGCTATTTAGAAGTCTGGAACCTTGTATTTTCTGAATTTAACCATAATCCTGATGGTACCTATACGCCTCTTCCAAAGAAGAATATTGATACTGGAATGGGACTTGAACGAATGGCATCGGTTGTTCAAAATGTTCCAACCAACTTTGACACAGATCTGTTTATGCCAATCATCCGCGGAACAGAGGGGATCTCCGGCATAAAGTATGGTGCAGCAAAAGAAACGGATGTTGCTTTTAAAGTAATTGCTGACCATATTCGTACGGTAGCCTTTGCAGTAGGAGACGGTGCACTGCCTTCAAACGAAGGGCGCGGTTATGTATTGAGGAGATTGCTTCGCCGAGCAGTACGTTATGCAAAACAAATAAATATTAATGAACCATTCATGTTTGAGCTCGTTCCCGTAGTAGGAGAAATCATGCAGGACTACTACCCGGAAGTAAAAGAAAAAACAGAGTTTATTCAGAAGGTAATCAAGAATGAAGAAGAACGTTTCCACGAAACCCTGCATGAAGGTTTGTCTATACTTTCAGCTGTTATAAAGAAAGAGAAGGAAAAAGGAAACCGCACGATTCATGGTGAAGATGTTTTCCGCCTTTATGATACTTACGGATTCCCGGTCGAATTGACAGAGGAGTATGCAGAGGAAGAAGGCATGAAGGTTGACCATGAAGGCTTTGAAAAGGAAATGGAAAGGCAGCGTGAACGTGCACGTTCAGCACGTCAGGACGTAGATTCCATGCAAGTTCAAGGCGGCGTTTTAGGGGAATTGAAAACAGAAAGTGAATTTGTAGGGTACGATAAGCTCCAAACAGAAGCTATAGTGGCTGCAATTGTTAAAGATGGCCAATTGATTAAAGAAGCACCGGCAGGGGAAGAAGTTCAGCTGATCCTTGACGCAACGCCATTTTACGCAGAGAGCGGCGGCCAGATTGCCGACCAGGGAACTCTTGAAGCACAAGGTCTAAAAGTTGCCATTAAGGATGTTCAAAAAGCTCCAAACGGGCAAAACCTTCATAGAGCAGTTGTGGAAGAAGGTACAATCAAAACCAATGCATCCGTATTTGCTTCTGTAAATGAGCAAAACCGTTCAAAAGTAATTAAGAACCATACAGCTACCCATTTACTTCATCAGGCTTTAAAGGATGTATTAGGCAGCCATGTAAACCAAGCAGGTTCATTAGTTGGTCCTGAGCGTCTGCGCTTTGATTTCTCTCATTTTGGGCAAATTACGGCAGAAGAACTTGAAAAAATTGAGGCAATTGTTAATGAGCAAATCTGGCAAAGCCTAGATGTAGATATAAATTACAAAGAGATTGAAGAAGCAAAGGCAATGGGAGCAATGGCTCTATTCGGTGAGAAGTATGGAAAAATTGTTCGTGTTGTACAGGTGGGAGACTACAGCCTGGAGCTATGCGGCGGATGCCATGTTCCTAATACAGCGTCAATTGGGTTGTTTAAGATTCAATCAGAAAGCGGTATTGGTGCAGGGACACGCAGAATTGAGGCAGTCACAGGTGAAGCTGCATACAAGCTGATGAATGATCAGATCAACATTTTGAAAGATGCTTCCGGCAAACTTAAAACAAACCCAAAAGACTTGTCTTCTAGAATTGATGTATTACTGGGAGAAATTAAACAGCTTCAGCGCGAGAACGAATCATTAGCAGCAAAATTGGGTAATATTGAAGCAGGAAGCCTTGTATCTAAGGCGAGGGAAATCAATGGCGTAACAGTTCTTGCTGAAAAGGTGCAGGCAGCGGATATGAATAACCTCCGTAATATGGCTGATGACTTAAAACAAAAACTTGGATCAGCTGTAGTTGTATTGGGTGCCGTCAACGAGGGCAAAGTGAATATCATTGCAGGAGTGACAGAGGATCTGATTAAGAAAGGTTTCCATGCCGGCAAAGCGGTTAAAGAAGTGGCTTCCCGATGCGGCGGAGGCGGCGGAGGCCGTCCTGATATGGCTCAAGCTGGCGGCAAAGATCCTGAAAAACTTGAAAGTGCACTGCAATTTGTAGAAGAATGGGTTAAATCCGTTTGATATCCCGTAAAAGTAGTGTAAAATGTAGGTAACCATGAGAGATTGTTCAAAATCAGGAAGAGGCCAGCTTGTTCTACACCATGTTTTCCTGTCAGGAACAAAATCATTTAATGATCGCTCTGTATTTTCAAACGGCTTCCACAGGCCAAACCGTTATGAAGGCATGGATCAAAAAGCTGACAAGCTGACCGGAATATTGAAGTCAGGAACAACTGAAATAAATCCGGTGGAGGCTCCTAACCCTTCATACAGAAAAGCGAGGTGTAAGAAGTGAGCTCATTTGATAAAACAATGAGGTTCAATTTTCCTGAAGAACCAATCGAACAAGATGTGAATGAAGTCCTTTTTCAGGTTTATGGCGCGCTTCAGGAAAAGGGGTATAACCCGATTAACCAGATTGTCGGTTACCTGTTGTCCGGGGATCCAGCCTACATTCCCCGCCATAAGGATGCACGCAATATTATCCGCAAACTTGAAAGAGACGAGATCATCGAAGAATTGGTTAAATCATACTTAAAACAGCAGCGTGAGGGATAAACATGCGGACTATGGGATTGGATGTCGGCTCTAAAACAGTCGGTGTCGCACTAAGTGATGCGCTGGGATGGACAGCGCAAGGCTTGGAAACCATCAAAATCAACGAAGAAGAAAAAAAGTTTGGTTTTGAAAGAATTGGTGAAATAATAAAAGAGCATGAAGTCAGTAAAATTGTCGTCGGCTTGCCTAAAAACATGAATGGAACCATTGGTCCGCGCGGAGAGGCAAGCAAGTTCTATGCTTCAGAGCTGGAAAAGCTATTCGGCCTGCCTGTTGTGCTATGGGACGAGCGTTTATCCACAATGGCAGCTGAAAGAGTTTTGCTTGAAGCTGACGTCAGCCGCAAAAAAAGGAAAAAGGTCATTGATAAAATGGCAGCCGTCATGATTTTACAAGGCTTTTTAAATAGCCAAATTTAATGAGGTGAAAAGAATGAACCACGGAGACAACAATATTACAGTAATTGATGAAGAGGGCAACGAACAGCTGTGTGAAGTATTGTTCACGTTTGATTCTGATGAATTCGGAAAATCATACGTTCTTTACTATCCAGTAGGGGCAGATGAAAATGATGATGAAGAAATTGAAATTCATGCATCTGCTTTCAGTCCAAGCGAAGACAGCAAGGACGGAGAATTGCAGCCAATCGAAACAGAAGAGGAATGGGACCTGATTGAAGAAATGCTTAACACATTCCTTGAAGAACAAGAAGACTAAAAAAACGACCGGCCTGCTGGCCGGTTTTTTTATGCCATAAAATCTGATTGCTGATTTTGGCAGACTGTTGATAGGTACTGAAGATGAAGACTTCTCTGATGCATTAGCACTTCCTTCATGATGAATTCATTATGTTCATACAATGTTCGCCAAGAGGCACCTTCACCGCCCGCGGTTCGTTTAGCCTGGAGCGGTAATTAACAAACATATATATCAGACCTATTAGTGATCTTCTAACAAAAATTGTGGAAAAAAATGGCGAAATATATGGTTTTTTGTTATATCCTGCGACTTCAAAAAGAAAATATAGTATAATAATCCGAGATGTATCGGAAATAAAGAGAACTATTACGCAGTTTTTCTTAGGCCTGTTGGCAAGCATGACTGTAAAGATCAAATAAGAGATAAGGATATACCTTGTCTTTTTGTATGATATAGCCAACGTCTATGGAACGGAGGGGATTTGTGATGTCCACAGAAGAGAAAAAAGGAAAGAAGGAAGTCATCCGCGAGAAAATGATTGAGCGGCAAAGTGAAGCGAAAGTTGTCCGGAAGATTGTTCTGATTGTTGCAATTATATTATTTATTTCAGCTATTGCGGTCATCGGGGGAGGTTATTTTTATATTAATTCAGCTTTGAAGCCTGCCGATCCGGAAAGCGACCAGCAAAAGAAAGTGGAGATTCCCATCGGATCGTCTGTTACAGGAATCGCAAAAATTCTTGAGGAAAATGGAATCATAAAAGATGCCCGCGTCTTTAAATATTATGTGAAATTCAAAAACGAAGCTGGATTCATGGCCGGAGAATATGAATTGAAGCCTTCCATGACCATGCCGGAAATTCTGGATAGCCTAAAAACAGGGAAAGTCATGGAGCAGCTGGTCTTTAAGATTACCATTCCAGAAGGAAAACAGCTTGAACAGATCTCCGGAATAATTGGCGAAAAAATTAATCAGGAGCCTGAAGCCGTTTTTAAGAAGCTTAACGATAAGGCTTTTATTGAATCGTTAATGGCTGAGTATCCTGATTTGCTGACAGATGAAATCTTAGCTGAAAATATTAAATATCCACTGGAAGGGTATTTATTTCCTGCAACATATCCTTTCTATAAAGAAGATCCGACAATAGAAGAAGTTGTTAAAGTGATGCTGGATAAAACAGAAGCAGTCATCAATGAATATCGTGGTGAAATGGAACAGCAGGAATTCACTGCGCACAAATTACTGACAATGGCCTCGTTGATCGAGGAAGAAGCAACAGAAAAAGTTGACCGTGACCAGATTGCCAGTGTATTTTATAATCGGATCGATACGGGCATGCCTCTGCAAACAGACCCAACTGTCCTTTATGCCAAAGGAGAACACAAATCAAGGGTTCTATATAAGGACTTAGAAGTTGATTCTCCATACAACACATATAAGTATCCAGGCCTGACACCGGGACCAATTGCAAATGCGGGCGTTTCATCCATTGAAGCAGCATTGCTGCCGGCTGAAACAGATTACTTATACTTCCTTGCTACAACTACAGGAGATGTATTATTCTCAAAAACACTTGATGAGCATAATCAAAAGAAATCACAGCACATTACTAACAATTAAGATGCCAAAAAAGGGGAACGCTGAAATATAGCATTCCCCTTTTAATTATGGTAAAATAGATCAGGTGTTTTAATAAAGCATTGCAATAGCGTGAATCACGGACAAGCATGGATAAGGCTAAACGGCCGGAATGCAGCACTGCGCATTTTGACATCCTATCTGTGAACGCTATTTTTTCATGTCTAAAATGAAAGAGTTTAAGTCATAAATGTACTCTAGCTGTAAAATAAGCTTTGATAATGCTAAATAATTATTTGCACAGTGTTGATTGGAGCGGAAGGCGTGACACCTCCTCTAATATGCATTCGCATTTTCTTTGTGAGGTGTTTATTCGGTGGAGACTATTCAAAGTCCTGCGGGAGAAGCAAACCCGGTGCGGTGAGACCCACAGGCGCGAATGCGCCGAGGAGGCCAAGTGCCTGCAGGGTAAATCAAAACCAAGTGTAACAGCCAGCTAAATGATTTATTAAAGGTGATAATAAAATTACGTTTAATCGAGGTGATGCCAGCTTGATGAATGATAAGCTGCATGCATATATAGAGGATATAATACCGGAAAGGCCGGAATTGTTAAGCAAAATGGAACACTATGCCAAAAAGCATAGTGTGCCCATTATGGAGCTGGCAGGAATAGAGGCTATGCTTCAGCTTTTACGCATACAAAAGCCGAAGACTATCTTAGAAGTAGGTACTGCAATTGGCTATTCCGCACTAAGAATGGCTTATGCGCTCCCTGATAGCAACATTGTTACGATTGAGCGGGATGCTGAACGCTATCTGCTTGCAGAGCAGTATATAAATGAGTCGGGTAAAAATGGACAAATTCTCATTATAAAAGGAGATGCTCTGGAGGTAGAGGAAGACGTTCAGAAACATGGTTTATATGATGCCATTTTTATTGATGCGGCAAAAGGTCAATATCAGCGCTTTTTTGAAATGTATTCCCGTTATCTTGCTCAGGATGGAATGATTATTACAGATAACGTCCTTTTTAAAGGCCTTGTATGTGAGCCGGAAATTGAGAGTAAGCGTATCCGGAATCTTGTAAAAAAGATAGATGGTTTTAACAAATGGTTAATGAGTCATCCTGAATACTACACAGTCATACTGCCTGTAGGGGACGGAGTGGCAATTAGTAAAAAGAGGTGAAAGAAATGAAAAAACCTGAACTGTTAGTGACACCAACAAGTGTTGAAGATATTCTTCCATTAGCTTCTGCTGGTGCAGACGCCTTTGTGGTTGGAGAACAGCGATACGGCTTGAGGCTTGCAGGAGATTTTTCAAAAGAAGATATTAAAAGAGCAGTTGAAATCGCCCATGGTCATGGGAAAAAAGTATATGTGGCCATGAATGCATTATTCCATAATGATAAAGTGCCGGAGCTTGAGGGATATATCAGCTTTTTAAAAGAGATAAATACTGATGCAATTATCTTTGGAGATCCAGCAGTTTTAATGGCTGCCCGTTCTGCTGCACCTGACATGAAGCTTCATTGGAATACTGAAACGACAGCCACAAACTGGTATACATGTAATTACTGGGGAAGAAAAGGTGCTGCACGCGCCGTTCTTGCACGGGAGATTAATATGGACGCCATTGTTGAAATAAAAGAAAATGCTGAAGTTGAAATTGAAGTGCAGGTTCATGGTATGACAGCGATGTTCCAATCCAAACGTTCCCTTCTTGGAAATTATTATGAATATCAGGGGAAGGCACTGGAAGTAGAGAACCGTAAACAGGAAAAGAATATGTTTCTTCATGATAAAGAACGTGAAAACAAATATCCGATTTTCGAGGACGAAAACGGTACTCATATTATGAGCCCAAATGATATCTGCATTATCGATGAACTGCAGGATATGATGGAAGCCGGCATTGATTCCTTTAAAATTGATGGGGTATTAAAAAGTTCTGAATATATTATTGAAGCCACTAAATTATATCGAAAAGCAATTGATACTTTTGTCGAAGACCCGGATCAATATGATGAAATAAAAGATGATCTATTAGCAGAAATTGAAAAGATTCAGCCGGCTAACCGCCCGCTTGATACAGGGTTCTTCTTCAAAGAAACAGTTTATTAATCTGCTGGCTGGATAGCTATAGTGATTTATATAAAACAATAAGAAAGAGGAGGCAGCTTTATGACAGCGGTAAAAGATAATATTTCCGAAATTGTCAATGGCAAAAGGGTTATTGTAAAAAAGCCTGAATTGCTAGCCCCTGCAGGAAACCTTGAAAAGCTGAAAATTGCCGTTCACTATGGTGCTGATGCTGTGTTTATTGGCGGTCAGGAATACGGGCTCCGTTCAAATGCGGGCAATTTCACCTTTGATGAAATGAAAGAAGGCGTGGAGTTCGCCAAAAAATATGGGGCAAAGATTTATGTGACAACAAATATTTTTGCACATAATGAAAATATTGAGGGCCTGGAGGATTATCTTCTTGGACTTAAAGAAGCGGGAGTTGCCGGAATTATTGTAGCAGATCCCCTAATAATCGAAACCTGCCGCCGTGTTGCTCCTGAAATCGAAGTGCATCTAAGCACGCAGCAATCCTTGTCCAATTGGAAAGCAGTTGAGTTCTGGAAGGAAGAAGGCTTGGAACGTGTTGTTCTTGCGCGTGAAACAAGTGCAGAAGAAATTAAAGAAATGAAGGAAAAGGTTGATATTGAAATCGAAACCTTCATCCATGGTGCGATGTGTATTGCATATTCTGGACGATGTACACTCAGCAACCATATGACAGCCCGTGATTCCAACCGGGGCGGCTGCTGCCAATCATGCCGCTGGGATTACGATTTGTATCAGCTTGAAGACGAAAATGAGGTGCCTCTTTACACAGAAGGGGATGCTCCATTTGCTATGAGCCCTAAAGATTTGAAGCTAATCGAGTCTATTCCGCGTATGATTGAATTGGGAATTGATAGCCTGAAAATCGAAGGACGCATGAAATCCATTCATTATATTGCAACAGTAGTAAGTGTATATCGAAAAGTGATTGACGCTTACTGCGCAGATCCAGACAATTTTGTAATTAAGCAGGAGTGGCTTGAAGAGTTGGACAAATGTGCTAATCGTGAAACTGCTCCAGCGTTCTTTGAAGGGGTACCGGGGTATAAAGAGCAAATGTTTGGAAATCATAGCAAAAAGACGAATTTTGATTTCGTTGGTTTAGTACTGGATTACAATCCCGACACACAAATGGTTACTCTTCAGCAGCGAAACAATTTTAAGCCGGGGCAGGAAGTTGAGTTTTTTGGACCTGAAATTGAGAACTTTACACAAGTCATCGATAAAATTTGGGATGAAAAAGGCAATGAATTGGATGCAGCACGCCACCCGCTCCAAATTGTTCACTTCAAGGTTGAAAAGCCGGTATACCCTAACAACATGATGCGAAAGGAGCTCTAACCGAATGAAACGCAAACCCGTTGTAATTGGGGTAGCCGGCGGTTCCGGCTCCGGAAAAACGAGTGTAACAAAATCGATTTACGATCGCTTTAAAGGGCACTCTATCTTGATGATTGAACAGGATTATTATTATAAAGACCAGACGCATTTGCCATTTGAAGAAAGATTGAAGACTAATTATGATCATCCTCTTGCATTTGATAACGATTTGCTGATAGAGCATGTCGAAAGCCTGCTGCGGTATGAGCCAGTGAACAAGCCAGTATATGATTATGCGATGCATACAAGATCCGAAGAAGTGATTAAAGTCGAGCCCAAGGATGTCATTATCCTTGAAGGGATCCTTGTCCTGGAGGATGAAAGGCTCCGTAACTTGATGGATATTAAATTATATGTCGATACGGACGCAGATTTGCGTATCATCCGCCGCCTCTTTAGAGATATTAAGGAGCGCGGCCGTACAATGGACTCAGTCATTGAGCAGTATGTAAATGTGGTACGTCCGATGCATAATCAATTTATTGAACCAACGAAAAGATATGCGGATATCATTATCCCTGAAGGCGGACATAATTATGTCGCTATTGATTTAATGGTCACAAAAATTCAAACAATTCTTGAACAAAAGTCATTTTTATGAAACAATAGCATAGAAAATGTTCAATAGGATCCATTATTTTTGTTTTTTGGCTTTTTCGTAAAGCTTGTTGTTTTTTGAAGGCAAAATTCATAAACAAACACAACAATCTATGAGAAAAGAGCCTAATTTTTAAACACTGAGGCTGTGTTAAAGCGCCTTGAAGGCTCCCGGACCGCCTGCGATTCGCTGAGCACCGAGCGAAATCCACAGGCAAGGTTAACAAAGCTAAAAATATTACATGCGCGCCCTTTAACGAGGACGCGCTCCTATTCATTTTCCTAAAAATCTGATATAAAGAAGTACATACACATTATAGAAACACAAACCGTAAAGGAATGTGTAATTCGAAGGAGTGAAGGTTTTGGCTACAGAAAAAGTTTTCCCTATGACACAAGCAGGTAAAGAAAAGCTTGAGCAGGAGCTTGATTATTTAAAATCGGTTAAACGTAAAGAAGTAGTTGAACGTATAAAAATCGCAAGAAGCTTCGGGGATCTATCCGAAAACTCTGAGTATGATTCTGCTAAAGAAGAGCAGGCTTTTGTAGAAGGCCGTATTACAACACTTGAAAATATGATCCGCAATGCGAAAATCATCCAAGAGGAAGAAATGGCTGGAGATACTGTTGCACTTGGCCGTTCTGTTACTTTTGTTGAACTTCCAGATGGAGACGAAGAAACGTATACGATCGTAGGAAGTGCCGAGGCAGACCCTTTCGAAGGGAAAATCTCAAACGATTCACCGATTGCAAAAAGCCTAATTGGGCGTACGATTGGGGACGAAGTAACTGTCCAGACTCCTGGGGGAGAAATGAACGTACGTATTGTTTCCATTAAATAATATTTTTAAATTCGAATAGTTTGAAATCAGCAAACCTCGTCAAGACTTTTGACGAGGTGTTTTTTATGTGGAGAAAAAGAGCAGTTGGCTGGCTTATTATAAGTTTTGCAGGTCTATTTTTGCTGGTGGGAAGGCTGATTCAGCTTCAGCTCATATCGACTGAACATTTTACAGACAGGGGAATAAATCTGCTTGAAGCAAGTGTTCGCCAGAGATCCCAGGAAATGGTCATAGATACTGGAAGGGGGAACTTTTTAGACCGAAATGGCAAGCCCCTCACTCATAAAGATATTCCTGTCCTTATTTTATTTCCGTTCCTGGCAAAAATGGATTGGGATATTGAACGGGTTTCGGAAATTACAGGTGCATCGGAATATTCTCTCCGCTATTCAGTTGAAAACGCCAAGGAGCCTTTCGCTTTTGGCAAGCCTGAGCCGCTCCAGCTGACTGAGGAACAAATGGAGAAAATAAATGCTCTGAAGATCCCAGGAGTTTTTGCTGTTGAGAAGAAGTACAACCTTTTAGAGAGTCCAGCTGCACAGTTAATTGGAATTACAGGAGAAAATCAAAATCTCGTTAAGGAAAGGTACCCGGATAAAGAGTTATCTATTAGCACAATGGTGGGCGTAACAGGCATGGAGAAGAGCTTCGATGAATTTTTGCTTCCTGAAGGTGCTTCTAAACTAGTCTACCATGTGGATGCAACTGGAGGCCCCTTATTTGGCATCAATGTGAAATATGTAGAGCCTGCTAATCCTTTCTATCCTGTCAATATTAAGACAACCTTGGACTATGATCTGCAAATGATGGCTGAAAATTTTGCTGATCAGCATGGCATCAAAAAAGGGGGAATTGTTCTCCTGGATATTGAGACAAATACTGTATTGGCGATGGTATCGCGCCCTGCCATTAATAAAGATAATCCCTTTGGGAAAGAAAGCGGCGGAGCCGTCAATCAAATGATAAAACAGCAAATTATGGGGTCAGTATTCAAAACAGTCGTTGCTGCAGCAGCTATTGATCATGGACTGGATGACCCTGCAAGGCAATTTGATTGCAGCAAGAAAATTAATGGGCAGCCAGACCTGAAGTATCAGCATGGAATGCTTAATTTCAATGATAGCTTTGCAAGAAGCTGCAATAATACTTTTGCTACCGTAGCAAATGAATTAAAAGATATTGATTCCGGATTATTGGAGGTTTATGCAGAGAGGTTATCGCTGACGGGTCCTGTGACCTGGCAAGGCGATATATACCATTTCAATGACTTTAGGCAGCTTCAGGATGAAGAAAAGGGCCGTGTGTTTTTATCAGAAGATGCCAAAAAGGACCGTAATTATGTTGCCTTAACAGGGATTGGCCAGCACGAAGTCAGAGCCACCCCTCTTGCTGTTGCCAATATGATGGCAACAATAGCGCGAGGCGGACAGAAAGAAATGGTTCGGGTTGCTTCAGAAATCGAATATAAAAACAGTACATCTCTTTTGGAATTTAAGAAGCAAAAGCTGACCGGAGAAATGGTTGCTCCTTATACAGCTATGAAACTTCAAAAACTTCTTAGAGAGGTTGTGATTAATGAGGATGGAACCGGAAGATGGTTCAGAGAACTTCCATATGAGGTAGCCGGCAAATCCGGTACTGCCGAGACAGGAAGAATAGTAGGCGGAAAGCAGCTCCATAATAAATGGTTTGCGGGTTATTTCCCTTATAAAAACCCGAAATATGCGCTTGTTACCGTAAATCTTGGGGTAACAGAGGATACAGGCGGTGTGAATCCCCTATTTGCAGACTTGGTGAAAGGGATATACAACTTTAATCATAAAGAAGAAGTTCCGTCCTTTGGCTCTGCAGATTCATAAAAAACTGTGATATATTGTAACTTTCCAAATGGCTTCAGCATCCATTTTATTGATACAAAATAAACGTACGGCTCGCTTTTTTCATGGAAAAGGTTATTTCTTTTAAGATAGCCTTATGTCGTGTTAGAATGTTCACAGCCGCAATTTAGGAAGTAACGACTTAGATGGGGCGTGGCGTGGCTAAATAGTTTTATGCCTTTCATTAGCATTATTGTGTAATCCTGATAAAAGTTTGGGGAGGAGAAAGCCTTGAAAGGGAATGAGCAATCATCAAGAGAGTCCCGATTAGGTAAACGGGAAAAAAGAAAAAAAACCAATATCATTTTAAATAGTCTAATTGCACTTGTTGTATTACTAATTATCGTTGTGTCAGCCAAGATTTTCTTTGGCGGGAACAATGATGAAGAGCTTCAGGCGGAGGAACAAACAGCATCTGAGAATGAGATAAAAGAAAATGAAAAGAATACAGATAAACAAGCCAGTGATTCTGAACAGGAAAAAGAAGAAGAAATAGAAAAGGCTAAAGAAGACGAAGAAAAAGCAGCAGAGAAGGAGGAAGATGAGGAAGCTGAAGATGAATCAAAAGAAGAAGATGAAAAAGTTGTAACAGAAGGCGGAAGCTCGCCGGATGTTGAAAAAACAATCGAAAATCCAGCATGGAAACCGGTGGGCACGTCCCAATCAGGTGAACACACAGCAGTCTATGACCAGAATGCCGTAGACTGGCAGGAAATGCTCCAGGCAATCTCTTATGCTACTGAAGTTGATCAAAGCAATATGACAGTATGGTTTCTTGGCAATAATGGACCAAACAAATCTGTAGGAACCATATCAACAAAGGACCAAAGCGAAAAATATCGTGTCTATATTGACTGGGTGGACGGTCAAGGCTGGAAGCCGGTAAAGGTAGAAGTGTTAAATGAAATTAATTAAAAAATAGGCTAGGTTATTGTTAATTATTGTACTTGGCCCTATGAGCTGAAATCAACAGACATGTTTAACAGAGCAAAAAAATAAGGACGTCTAAACGCCCTTATTTTTTTGCCTTGAAATGGACAACGGCAGAGTAATAAGTTCTTCCATTCTCGTCAAGATGCATTTGATGGGAAACATGATGGACAGATAAAAGAATCGCCTTGTTATGTTCGATTTGGCTATTTATCTTCTTTTCAAGCTCCTTTAATGAAGGAGCCTCATAAAATTCAACTTTATCTTCAATTAAATCAAACTGAAAATTCATAGACAAAATCATCCTTCCTTAAGCAAAGTTCAAACAAAGATTTTCTATCATTTATTTTAGAGCCGCCAGACTGTTCTGGCAAATTTCTGCAGGATTTATCCTTTTGCGGCGGTTTGAAAATTAGAGATGCTGATAAAACCAATAAATTTGCGATCGATGGAAAAATTCCTGGCAGTGATGGTAGAATAGTCTTTGCGGAAACAAATGGCATGTTCCTGAAGTTTTACATAAAGCGTGGTGCGATCCACCTGTCAATAGAAAAAGCCATAGAAAATATGAAAAGAGGTTTTATGATGAAAATAGCGATTATTGGAGCAATGGAAGAAGAAGTTACTTTACTTAGAGATAAAATAGAAGGCAAAGGGCAGGAAACCATCGCCGGCTGCGAGTTTACAACAGGAAAGATGAATGGAACAGAAATAGTCCTTCTGCGATCTGGGATTGGGAAAGTGAATGCTGCCATGTCCACTGCTATCCTTTTAGAGCGGTTTAAGCCGGACTATGTTATTAACACTGGATCGGCAGGCGGTTTTAACCCTGATTTAAATGTAGGGGATGTCGTTATTTCCACAGAGGTAAGGCATCATGATGTAGACGTTACCGCTTTTGGCTATGAGTACGGGCAGGTGCCGCAACTGCCGGCCGCGTTTGAGGCTGATAGCAGGCTGGTAAAAATCGCTGAGGGCTGCGCGAATGAAATCCAGGATATCCAGGTTGCCAGAGGCTTGATTGCGACGGGTGACTCCTTTATGAATGATCCGGCAAGAGTGGACTATATCCGTGATAAATTCATAGATCTGCAGGCGGTAGAAATGGAAGCAGCGGCTATCGCCCAGGTCTCTTATCAATTTAAAACCCCTTTTGTAGTTATTCGCTCTCTGTCAGATATTGCAGGAAAAGAGTCCGATATTTCTTTTGATCAATTTTTGGAAAAGGCGGCACTCCATTCGGCCAATCTGGTTATGAAGATTGTTGAGGCCATTATCCAAAATAAATAAGCAACACAAGTTATTAGGCGGTTTTCATTGAGAACCGCTTTCTCTTATTGGATGGTCTTATTGTGCTTACAATATTTACATCACCTGGACTACTGCTTTCTATGTTAAAGTAGGATTATAGTCTTTAAAAAGACATATAAAATAGAAGGTGATAAAATGAAAAAAGAAGCAAAGCTTTTATTTGAGAAAATGGTGGACTTCAAGCGGTTTGCTATTGCTCTGCTTGCTGTCGGCTCATTTTTTTACCTGGGTTTAATTATTCCCGATACTGCGAATACAATGTTTGAATTATATATAATGGCTGGATCCTCTTCCGTTTTCCTGTTTGGATCCATTTATTTCTTTGCACTCTCCAAGCGTTTCCGCGCAAAGCTTGACGAAATGGATGAAGGCCGGGAATTCCTGATGAAAAAATAAAAGAATGCAAACGCCCTGCTTCAGGGTGTTTTTTTTATGGCCTCTAAAAAAAATTAAAAAAATCTCTAAAAAAAGGTTTACAAACCATATGTGTGTGGATATAATTACCATTATAAGTGAAAAATTCTAACAAGGAGGTCGAATGAAATGATGAACAAAGGTATTGCAGTAGAAGCAGAACTAAATATTTATTTTACCGAATTCGACCTACATGGAATGGATCGCTTGACTTTTTGACAGTACATATCCATGCCGCAGGGAGGAATCGTGCTCTGCGGCTTTTTTATGCCTTCATGATCAAGCTGCAGAGAGTGTATATCTCTTTGCGGCTTTTTTGTGCCTTTAGGCGGGATATGAAAGAGGAGGTGGAAAATCTAATGACCTTAAATATATTATTTTTGACTGTAACCATTAAAAAACGTAAATTATCTGCAGAAGATATTATGCGTGAACAAATGGTCAAAAAAATCCAGGACCAAAACCGTGACCGTCAGTTTTCAATGTATCGCCCGTTTTAATAAAAATGATTTAAAAAAAACATGAAAGGTGGTTAGGAAAATGATTTTTCGTATTCAAGGACGTCAGGCAATTTTCTGGGTGGAGAAAGACTCCACCTAACAATACTGTGTTAGGGAGGGTATTGGGTATGTCACTGCATATTTTAATTTTAACACTTGGATTCCGGAAAAAAAGGAAATAACCTTTTCTGTTGCTGTGATTAACAGAATGTTCACATTCACCTGCTATTTAGAAGGAAAATCCATGGTACATTAAAGAAAACCAGGAATTTCTAAAGGGGTGTAGGAGATGTTCTCGATTGTTATGGGATTGGTTATTTGCGGAGCAATTGGCTGCATCATTGCCGCTGAGGTAAGCGTAACAGAGTGACTAGGTATAAAGAGCCAGGCAATTGCTTGAAAAAAGGACTGACTGCTAATGTGTCAGTCCTTTTTATTTGGAAATAACCATAGAAATACTACAATTGCGGCTGTTGCCAGTAACAAAAGTAAAGTTCTTAAAGAAAAGCCGTCAAAAATGAATTTTGCCAGGCTATCCATCAAAACAATGAAAAAAACGAGTGCCAAAATTATACGCTGCGCGTTCAAAAATAAGACCTCTTTCTCTTTTTATATAATCTCATCATAAGAAAAAACCTATTAAATGTCCATTGAAGCCCGCAAAGTAGAAAGGGAAATTTTTCCGTTTGAAAATATCTATATGGGACAGACAAAAACAACTCCATGCTTACATAGGAATTAGTTATAGGCTTTTTTGAACACGCATTAAAAGCGGGGGTGGAACAATGTCCGGAATTTTAACTGCACTTGGTTATTTGGTTAAGGAAATTGTGTTCCTTGTATCTTATGTAAAAAATAATGCATTTCCTCAACCGCTGTCACCTGCAGATGAAAAAAAATACCTGCGATTGATGGCTGCTGGAGATGCGCATGCCCGTAATATGCTGATCGAACATAATCTCAGGCTGGTAGCCCATATCGTAAAAAAATTTGAAAATACCGGAGAAGATTCTGAAGATCTGATATCTATAGGGACGATTGGGCTGATAAAAGCAATTGAGAGCTATTCAGAAGGCAAAGGAACAAAACTGGCCACATATGCAGCCCGGTGTATTGAGAATGAAATCCTTATGCATTTGCGGGCATTAAAAAAGACAAAGAAGGATGTATCGCTTCACGATCCCATTGGACAGGACAAAGAGGGTAATGAAATATCCCTTATTGATGTACTCAAGTCAGAATCCGAAGATGTTATAAATACGATTCAGCTTAATATGGAACTTGAAAAAGTGAAGGAATATATTGATGTTTTGGATGACAGAGAAAAAGAGGTCATCGTCGGCAGGTTTGGGCTGGACTTGCAAAAAGAAAAAACCCAGAGAGAAATTGCAAAAGAACTTGGTATTTCAAGGAGCTATGTTTCCCGCATAGAGAAGCGGGCACTAATGAAGATGTTCCATGAGTTTTATCGGGCAGAAAAAGAAAAGCGTAAAAATAACTAAAGGGACAGCTTGGCTGTCCCTTTAGTTATTTTATTCTGCCATTTTTTAATAAAAGCTCCCAGGTCTCGCCGCTGTCTGCTGACTCATATAAATCCTTCAGGTAGGTCGAGAAAGCAAGCCTGCCGCTATTATTATAATCTGCTGCAATATATGTAATAGGGTTGTCATAGCTAAGAAATGGAATTTCGACCGTGGAGGTTTCCATTGTTTCAAGATTCACCTTGTTGAGTAATACCTTTTCCTGCTCAACAAATGCATAGTACAAACTGTCTTCCGTGAATGCCAAAGCTGTAGCCATGATTGGTTCAGACACTAAGTCTACCGTTTCTCCTTTATCACGGGAAAAAAAGATTCCGCTTCTCGTCGACATTGCCATTATATTAGCATAATCAGGGTGGGCTGCTATCATCCCGAGTGTGTCAGCATCCAATCCTTTTAAACTGACTGGGTCCCAGATTTGCCCTTCATTTTCAGAACGATATACCCCGGCATCAAGCTCAGTGTTTTCCTCCTGATTAATGATATAAATGATACCCGTGTTGTAGCCAGCTGATAAAAAAGGAAATGTACTCTCACCGTAAAACATCAGACCTTCAATCGTTTTGCCTTTATCTGTGCTTTTTACAATGCCAAGCGGGTCTTTTAAATCAGAATCTTCGTCTGGATGGCCACTGGCAATATAACCGTCTTTTACTGCCTGAAACCCCATATAGTTGTGGTGCTGGGTGGAAGTTTCATGCCATGCGCCATCTTTGAAAAGCTTTAATCCATCACTGGATGAGAGATAAAGCCCTGTATCATTTCCAGGATAGCCTATCCCCTGGATGTGTTCAATTTGCTGGGCTGAGGCTCTGGTAAATTCATAGGGAGTTTCTTCAACAGCCTTTTTAGAAGGCAGCTCCTTTGGACTTTCACTTTTTTTCTCCTCAGATGAACAACCCGATGCAAGCAAAACAAGTAAAAATATTAAAAGAAGTACCCCGTTCCTGCAGTGTTTCATTTTTTTCACTCCAATTGACCGTAATCAGATGTTTCTTTCCGTTGTCATTATAAATCATTTAAAATCAAAATAAAAAACCCTTGCCTGAGGAAAGGGTCCATAGCCGATGTAAATTCAATGTTATGCTTCCTAATGGGGAATAAGCGAATTTTTTTGTCTTTTCTCTTTCTTGATATCCGTAATGTTTTTTGTCATTTTTCCTTTTCCATTACAGACAGGGCAAGTTTTCTTTATAAATTTATAAGCCTTTATACTTCCTGTTCCTTTGCATTTATTGCAGATGGATATGATTTTCATTTAACACTCCTCCCTTAATTTTCCTCTTGCTATTATCATATGATGCGTTTTTTTAGCGGTGCTCAGGAAAATATGGATTTTACTTATCTATCGCAGTGAATTTGATGTAATCGCCTAAACGCTCCTCCTGTTTGACACATATCTTAATAATAGAAGGCGAAGGGAGGTAGAAGCATTATGCCTTATGGTTATTACGGCTATCCGATTCCACCTTATACTGGAGGATATTACGGGGGTGGAGGATTCTGGCTGGCACTGGTGGTGGTTCTGCTGATTCTGCTGCTTGTTTTTGGCGGATTTGCCTATTATGGCGGTTATTATAAATAGTAGTTTGCAGCCTAGCTCATACCGAAGTCGGTATGGGCTTCTTTTATCAGGATAAAATATTTTGGGGGTTACAGGCGTTGTTGATTTTGGCACCACGTTGATTGGAATGAAAGGCGCAAAATTCTTGGATTACTCACAATTCCTTAATGCGTGTTTTCTCAAGGCTCTTTTCTGTGAAAATAATTAATTCTGGCATCTACGAATATTAATGATCATATTCGGCAACCCTTAAAGTAACCTAAAAAAGCCAATAAGAAAGCAGGGCTACCTGTAGGAAGGTAACCATGTATATATCTATTTGGTTTGGGTTAAACTAAATAACTTCTTTTTCTTTAAATGGCTCCTTGTTTATAAGCATGGAGTAGATGATTCGAAGCATTCGATGCGATGTGGCAACGAGTGCTTTTTTCTTTCCTCTTCTAGCGGCCGTAGACCAGTATTTAGTAGCTAACCACCTATTTCGGCATCTGGAAACAGCCCAGGCTGCTTCACACATAGCTGATTTTATGTGCGGATTTCCTTTTGTTGTCCGAGTGCTTTTGCGTTTCCCTGCACTTTCATGATTGCCAGGAGATACACCTGCCCACGAGGATAAGTGTTGAGAGGTTGGGAACTGATTCATATCCACTCCAATCTCGGCAATAATGATGGCTGCTGTATCTTTCTTTATCCCAGGAATGGTCAGAAGCAAGTGAAGTTCTTCTTTATATTCCTCCAGAAGTTGGTCAATTCTTTTTTCTACTTCTAAAATATGTTCCTCCAGCTGTTGAATGTGAAGCCAAGACTGTTTGATTAAAAATCTTTGACGATCATTTATCGTACCGAAAAGCGAGTCAGTAATTAATTGTTTTTTAGATGACATCTTTCCGTGAATCCGGCTTTCGACATCATCCTCTTCCACGTATCCCTGTTCCACCAATTTCTCAAGCAGCCTTCTCCCTGAAACCCCAAAGACATCAGAAATGACCGAACTCAGCTTTACATTTGAACACTCCAGAACCTTTTGAATCCGGTTCTTCTCAGAAGTCAATTGGCCTATCCACTTTTTTCGAAGGCGTGTCAGGTCCCGTAACTCCCGGATATCGGACGGGGGCACAAAACTCTTTTCAATGAGTCCGTGTCGTAATAACTTGGCAATCCACTCGGCATCGGAAACATCAGTTTTTCTTCCAGGGACATTTTTAATCCTTTGTGCATTCGCAAGAGTAATATCAAAAAAGTCTTCAAGGATATTAAACACAGGCTTCCAATATACTCCGGTGCTTTCCATCGCAATATGGGTAACCCCGTGCTCTTCCAACCATTTTAATAGACGGAAGAGATCCTTCGTCAAGGTTGGAAAGGTTTCGGTTATCCTGATCAAATCCTCGTCTTGTTTGCCGGTAAGAACGCAGGCAACGATTGTCTCCGAATGAACATCAAGACCTGCACAACGTTCAATAAATACATCCATAATTCTAATCCTCCACGTATTAAATCACAAACAGTGAGTGGATTTGAAAATAGGCATTTTTCTGTACGTGGTCATCCTTCCCAGAGGGAATGAGCCAACAAAGGGTTGATCACCAAATCCACTCAAACAGTTTTCGTAACAGGGTCTACGCCACCATAAAGAGCCACGTCCTATAAACTGTTTGTGTCCTCTACATTATGGACATAGGAGATTTATTTTCATGCATGGGTTGGGAGCCAGAGGAATCATGATAGTTTTCGTATAGATTGTTGTTTTTGGACTCTAAAGATTGCCCGTTGATTTCCGCTCCAGTCACGCAGCGAACCCGGGGAGGAACAGAGCTCCTCGACGTTTCACGCCTGCGGGGTCTCCCGCTCCCTCTCTTCCCGCAGGACACTGAATCAGCTCCTTCGAATAAACACCGCACGAAGAAAATGCGAATGCATTTTCGAGGATCAAGTGCCTTCCACTTCAATCAACTCAGTAATTAAAACTAGTTGGTAAGCAACAAACTTTTCGAAAACAGCCTTTCTAAAAGATTGTTGTTTTGTAATAGATTTTGTAATTTAAAAACAATAATAAAGTTGGTTGATTGGAGCGTAAGGTGCGAGACTCCAGCGGGAGGAGTGGGACAGGTGAGACCCCACAGGCGCTGTGCGCCGAGGAGGCTCACCGCCCACCCCGCGGAAAGCGAGCATCCTGGAGCGGAGATCAACCTCTCCTCATTTTGTTTAAAAAGGAACAAAGTTTGCTTAAACAGCTTTTCTCCAATATTTTAAATTCACAGAGTCCTGATGCATCCTTTTTTTATAAAACTAGCCGGTCATTTTGATAGAAATTTCCGAAAAATTAATTTATAATACTTCTGTATACGAAATGTTTTTTACAGGGGGAAGATCATGACTGCTACAGCATATTCAACAGTTTGGGATTTGGATGCCTTTTTCAAAGGCGGAAGTGCTTCAGAGGAGTTTGGACAGCACTTGCAAGAAACAAGAAAATATATAGAATCATTCTATAATCAGGTACATAAATGGCAGCCTTCTAATTCAGCTGCAGATGCACAGGCAATCAGCGAGTTTATAGGTTTATTCCAGCAAACGGCTAAAAAGCTTCGCCAGGCAGGAGCCTTTGTCAGCTGCCTGCAGGCTCAAAATACAGAAGATAAGAAAGCAAAAGCCCTTAGAGGATCAACTACTGAGTTAAGTGCAGCTTTTCAAACAGCCTTAACGATTTTTGATCAGAAGCTCGCAGGTTATGGTCAGGAAGTATGGGCTGAAATACTGAAGGACGAAAGCTTGAATGAATTGGCTTTTGTATTAACAGAGCGGCGTGAGAGTGCAGCAGAAAAGTTATCCCAAGAGGAAGAATCTGTGATTAATGCTTTAGCTATTGATGGTTACCATGGCTGGGGCCAAATGTATGATGTAATTGTAGGGAATATAAAAATCCCAATACTTGAAAATGGGGAGGAAAAGCAGCTTTCTGTAGGCCAGGCAGCGAATAAATTTTCAAATCCGGACAGAACTCTCCGGAAGGAAGTTTTTGAAAAATGGGAAGAAGCATGGAGCGGCCAGGCTGATTATCTATCCAAAACATTGAATCATTTAGCTGGCTTTAGATTAAATACTTATAAATTAAGAGGATGGGAAGATTTTCTGAAAGAGCCCCTTGATTTGAACAGAATGAAAAAAGAAACCTTGGATACAATGTGGGAGGTTATCTCTAAAAATAAATCCCCTCTTGTTAAATACCTAAATAGAAAGGCAGAGCTTCTGGGCATTAAGAAATTAAGCTGGTATGACCTGGATGCACCGCTTAGTAAAACAGAGACGAAAGTATCCTATCAGGAAGGTGCAGAATTTATCCTGGAACAGTTTTCACTTTTTGGTGAGGATATGACGGCTTTTTCCAAAAAGGCATTTGAAGATAAATGGATTGAGGCAGAGGATCGCCCAGGAAAGGCCCCTGGCGGTTTCCATACCTACTTCCCGGAAAGCAGCCAGTCAAGGATCTTTATGACCTATTCGGGAACACCCTCTAACATTTCTACCTTGGCGCATGAGCTTGGACACGGATTCCACACTTATGCGATGCGAGACCTCCATTTATTGAATCGCAGCTATGCGATGAATGTAGCGGAGACAGCATCCACTTTCGCAGAAATGATTGTAGCAGATGCAGCCGTTAAAAATGCCAAGTCAGAGGAAGAAAAACTTGCACTTCTGGAAGAAAAGGTTCAAAGATCGGTAGCTCTTCTAATGAACATCCATGCCCGTTTCCTTTTCGAATCCCGTTTTTATGAAGAAAGAAAACAGGGCAATGTGAGTGCAGAACGATTGAATGAGTTAATGGGCGAAGCTCAAAAAGAAGCTTATGGAAACGCGCTGGATGAGTACCATCCATCTTTCTGGGCTTCAAAACTGCATTTTTATATTACAGGCGTTCCATTCTATAATTTCCCATACACCTTTGGCTATTTGTTCTCACTGGGCATTTATGCACAGGCTCTTAAAGAGGGAAAAGGATATGAGGAAAATTATATTGCTTTATTAAAGGATACGGCTTCCATGACGGTAGAGGAATTAGCGATGAAACACCTAAATGCTGACTTAACAAAACCGGAATTCTGGGAAAGTGCAGTTCAATTGTGCATTGATGATGTCGAGGAGTTCCTATCAATAACAGAAAATAAATAAAAAGATGGAAGCCGTGCTCAATTGAGACCGGCTTCTTTTACATTTTTTTTAGTTTAAAAGGACTTATCATTAAAAAGGAAAGGGTAAGCATGATAAACAGGAATAAAGGTTCGGGCCAATAAGGGACAGCAAGAAAACTCAATGTAGCAAGGCAGCCGGCAGCTGTAATGGGAAGGCCGGTAAAATATCCGTTATTTTCACTAATGTTGAACCTTGCAAGCCGAAATGCTCCGCACCCGATATAAAAGATTGTGAAGAACGAACCAGGTGCTCCAAATTCTGACAATACCCCCTGATACAATAAAAGTGCAGGAGCTACTCCAAATGATATGATATCACTCATAGAATCAAGCTGCTTTCCCAATTCCGATTCAATATTCATTTTCCTCGCTGCCATGCCGTCAAAACGATCAGCAAGAGCAGCTAAAAAGATAAGCAGCACACTTAATTTCAGATTTTCATTGAAAGCAAATAAAATGGCGAAGCCTCCTAAAGACAAATTAGCCAGTGTAAGGACATTGGCTGTCTGTGCCTTTAGCTTCTTGATGGTTAAATCAAGAACATCAGATAAAAACATTTTATACACTCCTTGTAAGTTAAAGGGATAGCAACAGGTTTGACAGATAGATATACATTCTACAAAATGGTGGCAAAGCTGGGGGAGTTGTGGCAAACTTAGTTTAATTTGTTATATAATAATATTTTACTCTATGTTTTTTATGCCTGTTCGTAATGAACATATTTCATTTAGGGGGCCTGCCAGTTGATTAAGTCTTTATATCGCCTGATGATTGAGCTTACAAATGGGAGATGGACATCCGCACTGCTGCAAAGATTTGCACGATCAAAATGGAGCAGGTGGGCCATTCCTTCATTTTCAAGGATCTATAACATAAATGAGAGTGAGATGGAAAGGGAGTTAAAGCAGTACCCTTCCCTACATGAGTTTTTTATCAGGAGGCTAAAAGAAGGGGCACGAATCGCCGATGAAAGCCCTGATTCGGTTGTCAGCCCTGTAGATGCTGTTATTGAGGATATAGGGAGCATCCAATCCAGCCGTATCATCACTGTGAAAGGAAAAGATTACTCCATCTCAGAGATGCTGGGTGAGAATAAAGCGAAAAAATATACGGATGGCACTTATATGATATTTTATTTAAGTCCCAGCCACTATCACCGGATCCATAGCCCTGTAACCGGAAAGGTAGCAGACCAATGGGTACTCGGTTCAAAATCTTATCCGGTGAACAAATGGGGATTGATATATGGAAGGAGTACCCTTTCAAAGAATTATCGAAGCATTACAGAAGTAATTCATGGAACTGCATCTATCGCAATTGTAAAAGTGGGTGCCATGTTTGTTAATTCCATTGAGCTTATTCATGAAGGAGATCAGCTGGAAAAAGGAAAGGAAATGGCTTATTTTACGTTCGGTTCAACTGTCATCCTTCTTTTCGAGAAAGGAAGGTTTGAACTCAATCCATCCATTAAGGCACCGGCTCACATAAAAGTAGGGGAGCGCATTGGAAATATTCTATAGAAAAAAAGCCCTTGTTCAGGGCTTGTACTTTTTAAGAAGAGACTTTTATTCTGTTAGATAATGAGCGCCGGTGGATTTCTGTTTCTATTAAACGGATAAAGTCTTTGCTGAGCTGCAGTTCCCTTGCTTTATGATAGGATTCAATAAGTAATTCATCTGACAGTTTACGCATGCCTGCCCCACCTCCAGGAAAAAGGAATATACGGTTCTAACTGATTATTTTTATACATATAATGTAAGATTTTATGTTGTACCCCTACTCTAGCAAAATTAAACGATTAGAACAACTGTTCTGTTATCCACAGGTGATGGTGGATAACCTGTGATTATTTTGTTTATAAAAAGGGAAAAAGTATAAGAATCACATTGGATTATGTGTATAAAGTTATCCACAGCTATCTAAGGAAGTTGGATTTTGTCGAAAAATTTTTAAATTTAGGTAAAAACTCCTATATTTCTCACAGAATTTCCCTTTACTTGAGTGTCTTTCACCTTTTTGTGGAATCGTATAAAATAGTATCGCTGGAATAGTGCTGGTTGTCTTTGTGTGGATAAGTGTTTTTTTATACTTTGATGGAAGCATATTGGTGTTTGTTTTTGAAAGAGCGAATAAAATTGGTTATGATGTAATCGGTAATTGTCTCTTGCGAACAATAATAAGGAAATGCTCTATTCTAAAAGATTGTTGTTTTTAAATAGCTTTAGTGAATAAAAACATGGATAAATAAGGTGGGTTGATTGGAGCGTAAGGTGCTAATCCCGCGAAAATGCATTCGCATCCGTGCGGTGATGATTCGAGGATTGCTTATTCAAAGTCCAGCGGGAGGAGTGGGACAGGTGAGACCCCACAGGCGCTGTGCTCCGAGGATGCTCACCGTCCACTATTCTGGAGTTGAAATCAATCCCGCCTCACTACTTGTTTAAAAAAACAAAGTTTGTGAAACAGCTTATGGAAAAAATGGACAATACGAATAATGATTGAGGTGTAAATACAGTGTTAAAGCATTTTTTGCCTGACCAGCATGTGAAAAGTATCTTTGAGATTACTCCGCATAGTTTAAAGGAAAAAGGTATTAAAGGAATTATAACGGACCTGGACAATACTTTAGTGGAATGGGACAGGCCCAATGCAACTCCCAAGCTGATTAGCTGGTTTGAAGAAATGAAGCAAAGCAATATAAAGGTAACAATTGTTTCAAATAATAATGAAAGCCGTGTAAAGGCATTTTCCCACCCTCTTAATATTCCGTTTATTTATCAGGCAAGAAAGCCAATGGGGAGGGCATTTCGAAGAGCTCTTTCAGAAATGGGGCTTAAAAAAGAAGAAACTGTGGTCATAGGTGACCAATTGCTGACGGACGTACTGGGCGGAAACCGCAGCGGCTTCCATACCATATTGGTTGTGCCTGTTGCACAAACAGATGGATTCATTACAAAATTTAACCGCTTAGTTGAAAGAAGAATTTTAAATTGGTTTAGAAAAAAGGGAATGATTCAGTGGGAGGATTAAAAAGTGAGTGAAGAGCAATATGTTTGTATAGGATGCGGGGTTAAAATTCAAACGGAAAACCCTGAAGATTTAGGCTATGCCCCTCATTCAGCGCTGCAAAAGGAAGCGATCATATGCCAGCGCTGCTTCAGGCTAAAACATTATAACGAGGTTCAGGATGTGAGTCTGACTGATGATGACTTCCTGAAAATCCTGAACGAAATTGGACAAAGTGATGCGCTCATTGTCAAGATTGTTGATATCTTTGATTTTAATGGCAGCTGGCTTCCGGGGCTGCACCGTTTTGTTGGAAACAATAAAATTCTTCTTGTCGGTAACAAGGTGGATCTGCTTCCGAAATCAGTGAAGACAAATAAGCTGATTAATTGGATGAAGCAGGAGTCAAAGCAGCTTGGCTTAAAGCCCGAAGAAGTGTTTTTGGTAAGTGCGGCGAAAGGCCAATTCATCACCGAGGTTACAGAGGCTATTGACCAATACCGTGAAGGCAAAGATGTGTATATAGTTGGCTGTACAAATGTAGGAAAATCTACTTTTATTAACCGGATTTTAAAAGAAGTAACAGGTGAGGGAGATGTCATTACCACTTCTCATTTTCCTGGTACCACATTGGACATTATTGAAATTCCTTTATCGGACGGAAAAGCTCTGGTCGATACACCAGGAATTATTAACCATCATCAGATGGCGCACTATGTTGATAAGCGGGATTTAAAGGTTATTACACCCAAAAAGGAAATTAAGCCTAAAGTTTACCAATTGAATGAAGGCCAGACTCTGTTCTTTGGAGGGCTTGCAAGGTTTGATTATATTTCAGGAGGCCGCAGTTCATTTGTTTGCCATTTTTCTAACGAAATAAATATACATCGCACAAAAATGGAGAAGGCTGATGAATTATATCAAAACCATGCTGGAGAAATGCTCACCCCCCCAAGAAGGGAACAAATGGATACCTTTCCGGAGCTTGTTAGACATGAGTTTACAATTAAGGAACCGAAAACAGATATCGTTTTTTCCGGGCTGGGGTGGATTACAGTCAACGAAGCAGGTGTAAAGGTAGCTGCATATGTTCCTAAAGGTGTCCATGCATTAGTGAGAAAGTCTTTGATATAATTTATTTCCATTTATCAAAAGATGCATGTGTTTTCTAACTTTGATACCAGTCCAGCTCCATAAGTAGGAAGAATTTCTGCGCACGGCTAAAAGCGGTAGCTTTTAGGAGGAGGCGCCTTCGACTGAGGGTCTTAAGCGAGGCTAATTGCGGCTTCTTTGGGCTCGAGTTCATAGTCGATTAGCGGCGCCTTACGCTTTTCAAAAGGGGAGAGGAATTTGAAAAAGCTCTTTGGTGTTATAGGCGATCCTATATCACATTCGATGTCGCCTGCCATGCATAATGATTTATTTCAAGCTTATGGCATTGATGCCCATTATCAGCCGTTCCATGTAAAAAAAGAAAACCTGGGGGATGCAATAAGAGGGTTCAGAGCGATAGGATTATCGGGATTTAATGTTACTGTACCGCATAAAGAGGCAATCATTCCTCTTTTGGATGAGCTGGATCCCATGGCAAATGCCATTGGTGCTGTCAATACGGTTGTTAACCATAATGGCAGGCTTAAAGGCTTTAACACAGATGGAAGCGGATATGTGAAAGGGTTGCTGGAGGAAATCTCGACTTTAAAGGATAAGAAGGTTTTAATAGTGGGTGCAGGTGGAGCTGCCAGAGCCATCTATTTTACAATGGCTAAAGAAGGGCCTCCGGTGCTGGATATCTGCAACCGTACTGTTTCTAAAGCTGATCTTATCATGAAGGATTGTCCTTATACTGTCCCAACTCGGGCTTTCGATATACAGGAAGCTGAGGGGAATATAGAGGCATACGATCTAATCGTTCAGACCACACCAATTGGCATGCTTCCGGACATTCAAAAGAGTCCACTTTCCATACATAACCTTAAGTCTGGAACCTTTGTGAGTGATATTATTTACAATCCGCTTGAAACACAGCTTTTGCGGGAAGCTAGGAAAAAGGGAGCCGGAACCCAAAATGGACTGGATATGTTTGTTCATCAGGGAGCCCTGGCTTTTGAAAACTGGACTGGCATTGCACCGGATATAAAAAGAATGAGAGATAAAGTCTTAAAACAACTGGGAGGATTACTATGCTAACAGGAAAGCAAAAACGTTTTTTACGTTCTAAAGCCCATCATTTAAACCCGATTTTTCAAGTAGGCAAGGGCGGGGTAAATGAAAATATGACTAAACAAGTAGGAGAAGCCTTGGAGGCCCGTGAATTATTAAAAGTCACTGTCCTGCAAAATTGTGATGAAGACAGAGATACAGTTGCAGAGCAGCTGGTAAAAGGAACAAAAGCGGAGCTTGTTCAAGTTATTGGGAATATTATTGTTTTATATAAAGAATCAATAGAAAACAAACAAATCGAACTGCCATAAGAACAGTTTCATTTCGGCATACGAAAATGGAGGGGCTCTAATGGACAAAGTAGGCATACTAGGAGGTACCTTTAATCCTCCTCACCTGGGACATCTTATTATTGCAAATGAGGTTATGTGTTCACAAGGCTTGGATGAAGTATGGTTTATGCCGAACCAGGAACCACCTCATAAAGAGAAATCCAATGCTGCCAGCAACCGTGACCGGATAGAAATGCTTAAGCTTGCAGTAGATACCCATCCAGGATTTAAATTGGAACTGATTGAGCTGGAAAGGCAAGGGCCTTCATTTACCTATGATACGATTAAGATTTTGAAGGAAAACTATCCTCAAAAGCAGTTTTACTTTATTATCGGGGCTGACATGGTAGAGTATTTGCCTAAGTGGCACAACATTGATAAGCTTCTTGAAATGATTACTTTCGTCGGCGTGCAGAGGCCATCCTACAATCTCGAGACTTCCTATTCCATTCTTTATTCAGAGGTTCCGGAAATGGGGATTTCATCGAGTATGATCAGGAGCAGGCTGAAGAAAGGCGGATCGATCCGCTATTTAGTCCCTGATTCAATTGGGAACTATATAAAGGAGAATCATTTATATGAATCGTGATCAGGCTCTGGCAATTGTTAAAGAACAATTAACCGAACATCGCTTTATTCATAGTATTGGTGTTATGGAAACTGCCATAAAGCTTGCGGAAAAGTACGGTGCAAATGAAAAAAAAGCAGAATTGGCTGCAATCTTCCACGATTATGCAAAGTTTCGGCCAAAAGATGAGATGAAGGAAATCATTTTAAGCAATGGCATGCCCGTAGAGCTCCTTGCTTACAACAGTGAGCTTTGGCATGCTCCTGTAGGCGCTTATTTGGCTGAAAAAGAAGCGGGAATTACTGATAGCGAAGTTCTCGACGCAATAAGATATCATACTTCCGGAAGGGTAGGAATGTCATTGCTTGAAAAAGTTATCTACCTTGCTGATTACATTGAGCCCGGAAGGCATTTCCCAGGTGTTGAAGAGGTGCGTGAGCTGGCCAATTCGAGTCTGGATCAAGCACTAATAAAATCTGTACAAAATACCATTATGTTCTTAGTAAAAAAGGGGCAGCCCGTTTTTCCGGCTACCTTCCATACCTATAATGATCTTTTAATGAAAACGGAGGACTGATTGAATGAGTGAGAATACATTGCTGATGACTGCAGTAAAGGCAGCGGATGATAAAAGAGCAGAGGATATTACTGTCCTGAATATGCAAGGTATTTCCTTAATCTCTGACTATTTTATTATTTGCCATGGGAACTCTGACAAACAGGTGCAGGCCATTGCGCGGGAAATGAAAGAGAAATCGGAAGAAGAAGGATTTATTGTTAAAAGAATGGAGGGCTTTGATGAGGCCAGGTGGATTCTTGTTGATATGGGGGATGTCGTAGCACATATTTTCCATCGTGACGAAAGAAGCTATTATAACCTGGAAAGGCTTTGGGGCGATGCGCCAGTTGAAAACGTCCAAAGTATGCTTAATCAATGAGCTACGGCAAGTTCGCTTATCTTTATGACCAGCTAATGGAAGATGTCCCATACGATAGCTGGGTGGAATTAATCAGTCAAAAGGCGGGCAAGTATGGTGTTCGAGGCAAAAAGCTGCTGGATCTGGCATGCGGAACAGGTCAGCTTGCGATTAGGCTTGGAAAACAGGGATATGATGTTACAGGTGTGGACCTGTCAGTGAATATGCTGGCTGTAGCTCAGGCTAAGGCTGAACAAAGCGGCTTGCGAATTCCTTTTTATCAGCAGAATATGGCTGAATTGGGGGGATTTGGAGAATTTGATGTTATCGGGATTTTTTGTGATTCATTAAACTATCTAGAGACAGAATCAGAGGTACAAGAAACCTTTCAGCGTGTCCATAGACACCTTAAAGATAATGGCCTTTTTATATTCGACGTCCATTCTATTTATAAAATGATGCAAATCTTTATGAATCAGACATTTGCTGAGAATGATGAAGAAATTTCTTATATATGGCATAGCTATCAGGGGGGATACCCCAACTCTGTTGAGCATGATCTCTCCTTTTTTGTTTTGGATGAAGCAACGGGAAGATACGATCGTTATGATGAACTTCACTTTCAGCGAACCTACCCTGTTGAAACCTATGTCGGATGGCTCCGGGAATGCGGCTTTGAGCTTCTGGAGGTTTCAGCTGATTTCGAAGATGCAGCTCCTGGAAGCCAGGCGGAACGGATTTTCTTTATTTCTAGAAAAAGTGAAGACACTAAAGGTGAAAAAAGTTCCGTTTCTTAATATATCCATGATTATTAAAAAGGCCAGATTGCCAAAAGGCAATCTGGCTATAATTTTTTATTTGAATAAGAAGGATTTTAAACGCTGATAAAGAATTATTATTGAAGTGTGTACTGTTTTTTTACTTGTATAAGATCCTCGTCAAATTTCGAATGTGTTGCCTGAAACAAGTGTTCAAATACTTTTCCAAGCTCGTTTTCAAGCACCCGTATTCCTTCTCCGGTAATTCCTCCTTTGACACATACTTTCTCCTGCAATGTCGGCAAAGTATAAAACCCTTTTTTTAGCAAATCCCCCAGTCCGATTAACATTTCGCCTGCAAGCTTAGTGGCAGTTTCCTGGTCAATTTCTGTTTCCGAAACTGCTGCGTTTATGAAGCGCTGTGTCAAATAGCTGAAAAAGGCTGGTCCGCAGCTGACGATATCAGAAGAAACTCTTGTGATGTTTTCCTCAATAGATATCGGTGTAGAAATACTCTCAAAAAGCTCCTGGAGTCGTCTTTTCCATTCCTCCTGGCATTGTTCCCCAAATGATAATAATGAGACTCCCGATAAAGCCCGATTCGTGATACTGGGAATTGCTCTCGCAGCAGAACAAGGCAGTACAGATTCAAGCTGTTTTACGCTTATGGGACTTGTGATTGATACCACACACTTATCTTTTGACAGGAACGGCTGGATATCCTGAATCACCTCATAAACATCATGAGGCTTTACGCATACGAAAATAAGAGAAGAGTGCCGTGCAGTCTCTCTGGCATCTTCCGCAACCGCAATATCAGGGTGTGTTACCTTTATCTCCATCGCTTTCGCAATTGTCCTATTGGTAATAGTCATGGAGGAAGGGGAAACGGCTCCTCCGTCAAGGAATGCCTCTGTCATTATTCTCCCCATATTACCTGTACCAATGATTCCGATTTTCACTGTTCCATCCCTCCTTCAAAAGCAGGCTCTCTCGTATAACGATATGTGTTGAAAAAAACAATTATGACAAAAAGAAAGGATAGGAAACCTATGGCCGAATGGGTAAAGAGCAATAAAGCATATTTTTTGGGGGGCGCGTTTGCAATCTGTGCCTTCCTATATTATTTATTTATGCCTCCTCAAGAAACAAAACCCCTTCCTGATATTGATCCAGTGCAAATAGCAGATAGGGAGGAAAGTGTCCATGATGGAACTGAAGATAAAGTTTCAGCAAATGGACAGCCTCAAGTGATAATAGTCGATTTGAAAGGGGCAGTTAAAAAGCCGGGTGTTTATGAAACACTGGAGGGCGATAGGGTTATAGATGTTTTAGAAAAAGCAGGCGGGCTGCTGGAAAATGCTGATCGCAATCAAATAAATCTTGCTCTAAGGGTAGCGGATGAAATGGCTATTTATATTCCTGAAAAAGGAGAGGGGGTCCTTGAAATGAATGGGGATGAGGGAATGGCTTCGATCTCAGTCCAACAAAATGATGGGAAAATTAATCTGAATAAAGCAAGTGAGGCTGAATTGCAAACGCTGCCTGGAATTGGTCCTTCTAAGGCTGCTGCCATTCTTGAGCACCGGGAAACAAATGGGGCATTTAAGGCTATAGAGGATCTGAAATTAATTGCAGGGATAGGGGAAAAGACCTTCGAAAAACTGAAAGAACAGATAAAGGTAAAGTAGAAATTCTTACTTCCATTGACCTTGTATCATTTGGGGCTTAAACTTATGTTGAGAAAATTAGAATTTCCTATAAGATTATAAAAGTGGCTGGCAACAGCTTGCGGAAAAGATGGAAGGGAGAGGCAAACAAGATGGAACGTATATCCTGGAATCAATACTTTATGGCTCAAAGCCATTTGCTTGCTCTAAGGAGCACATGTACAAGATTGGCGGTAGGCGCAACAATAGTCAGGGATAAGAGAATTATTGCAGGCGGATATAATGGTTCGATTGCAGGCGGTGAACATTGCATGGATGAAGGCTGCTATGTTATTGATAACCATTGTGTACGCACCATACACGCAGAAATGAACGCGATTTTGCAATGTGCTAAATTTGGTGTGCCTACAAGTGATGCAGAAATCTACGTAACACATTTTCCTTGTCTTCAATGCTGCAAAGCTATTATCCAGGCAGGTATTAAAACGGTCTACTACGCACAGGACTATAAAAATCACCCTTATGGCATTGAACTCTTTGAGAAGGCCGGAGTTAAAACGGTTCAGGTTGAAGCTGAAAAGGTTTCATTTGATGAAAGCAGGCAAGAAAAACGTGATCTTATCGAAGAGATGATGAACGAACTTGAGAAGAGTGGAACAAATCGGGAATTATTGAAAGTCTACAAGGAAAAAAAGGACAAGCTATTTACTTCATGATTTGATTGCAGGAGTAAAACCCAAGAAAGAGCGGATTTTATTCCTGCATTATAAACAGAAGAAATTAGTAGAAAAGGAGCAAATTACATGAAAGGCAGATGGATTTATGCAGCTGCTGCCTCACTCTCTGGAATATTAACAGTTTTTTTCAAACCGTTTATAATAATTTTCATTATGTTTGTGTCAGCGTTTTGGTTATATAAAAGAAGTATCCTCACAAAAAAACAATCTGGCCTGCTCTTAATCCTCTTCCTTCTCTTTCTCATTCGAAGCGTAATAGCGGAAGACCATAATATGACCAGTTTGGCGGGCGGCGAAGCACTTTTTGAAGTAGGGATTAAAGAAGCTGCTAGAATAGATGGAGACCAACTTACCGTCCTTGTTGAAACAGTTTCGAATGAAAAATTAATGGCTAGATATAAAATTAAATCTGATAAAGAAAAAAAGATCCTCAGCAACTATTTGCGGGTTGGACTTTCATGCAAGGTAAACGGTACTTTGCAGACGCCGCCAATAGCTACAAATCCCAACGCATTCAGCTATAAAGAGTACCTCAATCATAACAAAATCTTCTGGGTCCTTGAAATTAAGCAGTTAATCCTCTCCGATTGCAGTTACCGTGAAAATAGCCTCCCTTTATCACTTCTGAAAATGAGAGAAACAGGAATAAATTACCTGGTGGGGAATTTTCCTGAAAAGACAGCTTCCATAGCAGTTGCCCTCATATTTGGTGATCGAAATTTCATTGAACAAGATGTTCTTGAATCTTATCAAAAACTGGGGATAATCCATTTACTTGCTATTTCCGGCCTGCATGTAGGATTGCTTGCCGGCATGTTTTTTCTTGCCGGGATTCGGGCAGGGATAACGAGAGAGAAAATGACGAGCGCTCTAATTCTGATTTTGCCAGGATACGCGCTTATTACAGGTGTAGCACCTTCTGTCATCAGAGCTGTTTTTATGATGCTTTTAGTGTTGGCTGCCAGGAAGTTAAAATCAGCTGTGCTGATTATTGATGTATTCTCCATTGTGTTTATGATCTATCTCTTTATTTCCCCTTTTATCCTGTTTAATGCGGGCTTTCAGCTTTCATTTGCTGTTAGCTTATCGCTCATCCTGTCAGCACCGCTCCTATTAAAACGATTTAGCAACCCCTTTGTTATTATCATTTTGGTTTCCTTTATTTGCCAAGTTGCTGCAATGCCGATATTGTTCTGGCATTTCTTTGAAATGTCCATTCTTTCTGTGTTTGCCAATTTAATTTTTGTTCCAGTATTTTCCTCTATTGTTCTGCCGGCCATACTAATTATTTTTTTGCTTCATTTATTATCAGGCGGGAAGTCTGCTTTTTTGCTTGCTCCTTTTGATGAATTTATAACTCTGATTGATTATATAGCAGGAAAACTTTCAGAGATCCCTCATACATCTATTGTTTTAGGCCGTCCTTCATTACTGGTCCTGCTCCTATATGTTTTGCTCATACCCGTATTTTTCGCCTCATGGGAAAGATCAAAGGGAAAGAAAGCGTTTTTCTTAAGTTGTATACTCCCCGTATTTGCGTTATTGCTTCATTTCTTTACCACTTCTGTTTCCCCAAAAGGAGAAGTCACATTTATTGATGTTGGACAGGGGGATAGCATACTGGTTAAGCTTCCATATGGAAAAGGGAACTATTTAATTGATACAGGCGGCACAGTCAGTTTTCAAACGAAAGATTGGAAGATACGAAGCGATCCATTTGAAGCAGGGAAGGACATAGTTGTCCCTTTTCTTAAGAGTAAAGGAATCAGTTCAATTGATAAGCTTATTTTGACTCATGGGGATATGGACCACATTGGCGGAGCTGCAGCGATCATTGACGAAATAAGGGTTAAAGCCGTTATTTTGCCAATAGTCAGTGAGATTTCTGAGCTCGAACAAGAAGTTATTCATAAAGCAAAGAGGAGAAATAGCAAAGTGTTATTCAGTAAAGCTGGAGACAGATGGACAGAGGGAGAAGGCTTTTTTCAAATACTTTCTCCGCAAGAAGAAATTAAAACAGAGAGAAATGACGGGTCCATTGTGCTATTTGCCAAATTGGGCGGCTTAAGCTGGCTTTTTACCGGAGATATTGAAGCGGAAGGAGAAGAAAGGCTGGTTCAAAATTATCCCAACTTAAAAATTGATGTATTAAAAGCGGGGCATCATGGAAGTAAAACCTCATCAACAGATCTATTCCTCTCAAGCGTTAAGCCGAAGATAGCCATAATTTCAGCGGGGGAAAACAACCGCTACGGGCATCCCCACACAGATGTAATTTCCAGGTTTCGCAGCAATAATATTCGAATTTTAAGAACAGATGAGCATGGGGCAGTTACCTATATTTTTAAAGGCAATTCAGGAACCTTTTACGTTCAGCTTCCATAGTATATCTTAGAAAGTACTTGAGCCCGCTACTTATGTAAGGGTTCACAACAATCTTTTAGAAAACAGCCAAAAGTAAAAAAAGAGACTGCAAATATGCAGCCTCCATGCTTTGGCCTGGCTCAAAAAATAGCCTGGACCATACATTTTTATGTAGCCATTAAGCTCCTAAAAATTTAATGACTGTTGCAATAACAAATAACGTTGCGAAGAAACCGAATGATACGATAAATCCTACGCCAGAGTCGATAGCATCATTTCGTTTACTTTGGACGTTCTTTTCAAATTCGTTCACAGTCTACCCCTCCTATTTCCTATATAGTATAAGACATTCAAATAAAAAAATCTAGCGTTCCCCTGCCCTTTTCCTGGATTAACAAGAGTTGTCACAAATAACGCTGAACATCAAGGGGAAAATAACCAAACAAAGGGTGCACCGCAGTTTCCTGAGTATCCCGGGTCTCAGGGAGCGGCGTTCTATATAGATCAGGAATTGGCGTTCATAGCGGACGCCAATTTCTTATGAATAACTTGTCAAAACGTTTTAGCTTCTTTAGGATAGAAAGAGAATAAAACGCAAATTGAACGGAGCGAAAGAAATTGGTTTTTGATATATGGAAACAAATTAAAGCAAAGCGGTTTGCTCCTGTATATTTATTATATGGAACAGAACCCTATCTTATAAACGAAACAAAACAGCTGCTTATCAATTATGTGTTAAGCCCAGAAGAAGCTGATTTTAATTTATCCACTTATGACCTTGAAGAAACCCCAATTGATACAGCGCTGGAAGATGCCGAAACATTCCCTTTTATGGGGGAAAGAAGGCTGATTTTTTTACATAACCCAGTATTTTTGACTTCTGAAAAGTCTAAGGCGAAAATAGAGCATAATCTGGCTAAGCTAGAAGCCTATATTAAGGAACCTGCGCCATACTCGGTTGTGGTTTTGGCAGCTTCCTCTGAAAAGCTGGATGACCGGAAAAAATTAACAAAACAATTAAAGAAAACGGCTGCCGTTCTCGAAGCAAAGAAGCTGAACGAAGGTGAGCTGAAAACATGGATTAGGGAACGGGCGGCTTTAAACGGGGTTCAGATTGATGAAGCTGCAGTTGAACTGGTATTGACCCTGGCAGGAACCAACTTGTTTATTCTGACTAGTGAAATAGATAAATTAGCTTTATATGCAAATGATACAAAGCGAATAGACGAACAGATGGTTGAAAAGATGGTTTCACGGTCACTGGAACAGAACATTTTTTCTCTGGTGGATAAAATTGTCCATCGCAAAATAGAAGAGGCGCTAAGAATTTATTATGATTTACTTAAGCAAAATGAAGAACCGATAAAAATTTTATCCGTGATAACCGGGCAGTTCAGGCTTATATATCAGGTAAAAGAGCTCGCCAGACGGGGATATGGACAGCAGCAGATCGCAGGCTATTTAAAAATCCACCCTTTTCGCGTAAAGCTGGCTGCGGGGCAGGCGCAGCTTTTTGGCGATGAAGAACTAACAATCATCATGAGCTTGCTTGCAGATGCCGATTACCAAATGAAAACCGGGGGCATGAATAAAACCATGCTGATTGAGATGTTCCTGTTTCGCCTTCAAAGCCAAGCTTTGCAAAAACATACGCAATAAAAAAGCGGTCCTGACATGGACCGCTTTTTAGTGCATTATAAAAGGCTATCCCTAAAAGATAGCCGATATCTTTAAACATTAAGCGTTTAAAGAGTTCATTTTTTTCATTAAACGAGACTTTTTACGAGCAGCAGCGTTTTTGTGGATTAGACCTTTTGCAGCAGCTTTGTCTAGTTTACGAGCAGCATCAGCGAAAGATTCAGTTGCAGCAGCAGCATCGTTGTTTACGATCGCAGCATCAACCTTCTTAACAGCTGTACGCATTGAAGATTTGATTGTAGCGTTATGAGCGTTACGAGCTTCGCTAGTTTTAACACGCTTAATAGCAGATTTAATGTTTGGCATTCCATTCACCTCCTGAAAAAGCATCGAGATTCTATAACTCGACATTCACATTCATTAACAATAATTAAGAACAAGTGATATTTTATCAAACACGAGACCATAATGCAATACTCTGTAATTAAAATTGCTGATTGGAATTCTGTTATCAGGATAATCCTTCTTATGCATGATTTTGCCTATTACAGGCAATGATAGTACATATCCGAATTCTAGTATTTTATGGGTTATTTTCCATAAAACCAAAAAGCAGAGAATGTGAGGGATTAACTTGAAGGAATCAATAGATTTAAGCAAGTACTCGGTCCGAACGGATCTGGCAATTGAAGCAAGGGAAATGGTTATAGCGGACAGGCAGAAAGACGATGTCCACGCGCAGGAAAACCTTTCGCAAATAGAGGGCGTAATCATAAAAGAAAAAGAAGAAAACGATATAAAGATCTCTTTTGTGGAAGTGACAAAACAAGGTGCAGAGGCTTTAGGAAAAAAGGAAGGTAAATATTTAACACTTGAAGTAACAGGTATCCGCCAGCAGGATACCGAACTGCAGAAAAAGGTAGAATCTGTTTTTGCAAGTGAGTTTTCCCAGTTCATTAAACAATTAGGAATAAAAGAGAACGCCTCATGCCTGATTGTAGGCTTAGGGAACTGGAATGTCACTCCTGACGCCCTTGGGCCTCAAGTTTGTGAAAACCTTCTGATTACAAGGCATCTCTACCAGCTGCAGCCTGAAAGCGTTGAAGAAGGCTATCGGCCGGTAAGCGCAATATCCCCTGGAGTAATGGGGTTAACCGGCATTGAGACAAGCGATATTATTTATGGAATTGTTGAAAAAACAAAACCTGATTTTGTCATTGCTATAGATGCGCTTGCATCCCGCTCAATTGAAAGAGTTAATTCCACTATCCAAATATCGGATACAGGCATTCATCCCGGCTCCGGTGTAGGAAATAAACGGAAGGAAATCAGCCAGGAAACATTGGGTATTCCGGTCATCGCTATCGGGGTTCCTACTGTTGTGGATGCCGTGTCCATAACAAGCGACACCATTGATTTTATTCTCAAGCATTTTGGAAAGGAAATGAAAGAGGGGGACCGCCCGTCCCGGTCACTTGCACCGGCAGGCATGACCTTTGGAGAAAAAAGAAAACTGACTGAGGAAGATTTGCCTGAGGAGCATCACCGAAAAACCTTTTTAGGCATGATTGGAACCTTGCCAGAAGATGAAAAACGAAGGCTGATCTATGAAGTGCTTTCACCGCTGGGCCATAATCTAATGGTTACGCCAAAGGAAGTTGATGTGTTTATTGAGGATATGTCAAACCTGATCGCAAACGGATTAAATGCAGCACTCCATCAAAAAGTGAACCAGGAAAATGCTGGTTTTTATACTAGATAAAAAATATTTTGTTCTATCTTCTCTAGCATAGTCATAACATTTACTAGACTTGCAAAGAGAGGTGGAACAATGAAACCTTTGAAGACAAATGGACTCGTTGTAACAATTCAAGGGACAACCCTGTTAAAAGCCGCAGGCGGATTTTTGCTCTTTCTATTTATGATCTTTTCAATAAGCGGAGCTCTTACATCCTTAAAGCCGGAATATAGGATCAGCTCCGCTTCCGTAAATACAGCTGCTACCAACCTGACAGGTGAATCGCTTTACTATTTCCTTGGTTGGGAAAACCACTCCTTTCTGAAAGGAATGCCTGAAAATAGCTCTCCTCCCAGCTTAGCCAATATGGTTTTTAAGCTATCAACCAATGTAAATCTGGATGATCCAAGAAGTTTATTAGGAAGAGAACTGCCCTACTTCTCCATTTATGACAGTAAAATTCTGGTTGCCGGTGAAGGAACGGATTATACCAACATGCCTGTTGAGTCTTCGCCGCCATTGGAAGTTTTGAAAGCTGAGCAGGAAGCCGCGCTGCAAAACACGGAGGGGCTAGAGTCAAACGAAAACAGAAGCCAATCGGGTACACCACCTATGACTACTGGCGATAAAAAGGCAGTATATGTTTATTTCAGCCATAACCGCGAATCCTTTCTTCCTTATCTCAAAGGTGTGAACGACCCGAATGCAGCCAGCCATTCTCAAATTAATGTGACAAAAATAGGGGACAAGCTTAAAGAGGAACTGGAGGGCAGAGGCATCGGGACAACGGTTGATAAAACGGATATTCAGGCAACTTTAAATAAAAAGGGATGGAGTTATGCACAATCCTATGAGGCTTCACGGGAAGTCGTTCAGGCAGCTGCTACCACTGACCGGGATTTAACATATTTCATTGATATTCACAGGGACTCGCGAAGAAAAGAGGATACAACAAAAGAAATTAACGGAAAGCCATATGCAAAGCTTGCATTTGTGATCGGAGCGGAGCATCAAAACTACGAGAAGAATTTAAAGTTTGCAAATGAATTGCATAAAAGGCTTGAGGAAAAATACAAGGGTTTGAGCAGAGGGATTATCCAGCTGCAGGGAGAAAGGACGAATGGGAAATTTAATCAGGACCTTTCTGAAAATGCAATTCTGGTGGAATTTGGAGGAGTCGATAATACCTTTGAGGAATTGAATCGTTCAGCGGAAGCCCTTGCGGAAATTTTCAGTGAATATTATTGGCAGGCTGAGGAAGTGAATTCACCTGCAGGCACGGACTCGGAAAAGAAATAAAGGTGTGATTTGTAATGAAGATGTTTATGTTAAAAGCGATTTTTCTGGCTTCCATAATGTTTGTATCTGTCTTGTTTGGAATGCAGCAGGCCAATGAAGGAATACAGAGAATGAAGGGCTATTCTGATGATGATTTCAAAGCTGCACTTACCTTAAGCGAAAGCGAGGAAGGTGAGCTTCAGGCTTCTGTACTGGGAAATGATGTATCCAGCCATGATCTTCAGCAGAAGAAAGAAAAGCTAGAAGAAATAAAAGCATATAACTTCTTTTCGTCTTTGGGTAAAAGTATCTCCGAAGGCCTGTCTTCATTAACAGAAAAATCGATCGCTTTCATTACAGAATTATTAACCGGAAAATAGGGCTGCTTCAGGGCAGTCCTGTTTTTTTACCTGGTAAAGTCAACAAAGCTTTAATTAGAAGGCCATAAAGCTTAGCATTGAATCTTCATAAACGTACTGCTATAATCAAAAATAGTGTATAAACTAAAAGGACTAACTGAAAATAGATTAACACTTGGCTCCAGGCGCCCATTAAAGGCGTCTTGCGCTTTTCTTATAGTAGGAGTTGAATTGTAAACCATGAACAGAGAAGAGAGACTTAAAAGGCAAGAGAGAATAAGGAATTTTTCGATTATCGCCCATATTGACCATGGGAAATCGACTTTGGCTGACCGGATTCTTGAAAAAACTAATGCGCTTACAGCGCGTGAAATGAAGGATCAGCTCCTTGATTCAATGGATCTTGAAAGAGAACGCGGCATTACTATCAAATTAAACTCCGTCCAGTTAAAATATAAAGCGAAAGATGGAGAGATTTATACTTTCCACTTAATTGATACTCCGGGACATGTTGATTTTACATATGAAGTATCCCGCAGTTTGGCAGCCTGTGAAGGAGCAATCCTGGTGGTGGATGCAGCCCAGGGGATTGAAGCTCAAACCCTTGCAAATGTTTATTTAGCTTTGGATAACGATCTGGAAATCCTTCCGATCATCAACAAGATTGACCTTCCGAGCGCAGATCCTGAGCGAGTTCGCAATGAAATTGAAGAAGTAATCGGCCTTGATGCTTCAGAAGCGGTACTTGCCTCAGCAAAGGCTGGAATAGGCATTGAAGAGATCCTCGAACAGGTCGTTGAAAAGGTGCCTGCACCAGTTGGCGATCCAGAGGCTCCTTTAAAGGCGCTAATCTTTGATTCCCTTTATGATGCTTACCGCGGAGTTGTTGCTTATATCCGTGTAGTAGAAGGAACGGTAAAAGTTGGGGACAAAATAAGAATGATGGCAACAGGAAAAGAATTTGAAGTAACAGAGGTTGGTGTATTTACACCCAAATCTACTCCGCTGCCTGAATTATCAGTTGGTGACGTAGGGTTTCTGACGGCAGCCATTAAAAATGTTGGCGATACCCGTGTCGGTGACACCATTACAAGTGCTAAAAACGGTGCATCCGAAGCTCTTCCAGGTTACCGAAAGTTAAATCCAATGGTTTATTGCGGTTTATATCCGATTGACAGCGCCAAGTTTAATGACTTGAGGGAAGCTCTTGAAAAGCTTGAGCTTAATGACTCTGCACTTCAGTTTGAACCTGAAACCTCCCAAGCACTTGGCTTCGGATTCCGCTGCGGATTCCTTGGACTGCTTCACATGGAAATTATTCAGGAGCGTATTGAGCGTGAATTCAAGATTGACTTAATTACAACGGCGCCAAGTGTAATTTATGATGTCATCATGACAGACGGCACCGAAATTAAAGTGGATAATCCATCCAACATGCCTGACCCGCAAAAGATCGATCGTGTGGAAGAGCCATATGTAAAAGCCACAATGATGGCACCGAATGACTATGTTGGTGCCATTATGGAACTTTGCCAGGAGAAACGCGGCATATTCATCGATATGCAGTACATGGATGAAACAAGGGTTAATATTATTTATGAAATCCCTTTATCTGAAATTGTATATGATTTCTTTGACCAGCTTAAATCAAATACTAAAGGATACGCTTCTTTCGATTATGAACTAATCGGCTATAAGCCTTCCCAGCTTGTTAAGATGGATATTCTATTAAATGCTGAAAAAGTCGACGCACTAAGCTTTATTGTCCATAGAGACTTCGCTTATGAAAGAGGAAAGGTAATCGTTGAAAAGCTCAAGGAACTTATTCCGCGTCAGCAATTTGAGGTCCCAATCCAGGCGGCTATAGGGCAAAAAATCGTTGCCCGCTCAACGATTAAAGCGATCCGAAAAAATGTATTGGCAAAGTGTTACGGCGGAGATATTTCCCGGAAGCGCAAGCTTTTGGAGAAGCAGAAAGAAGGTAAAAAGCGGATGAAGCAGGTTGGTTCTGTTGAAGTTCCGCAAGAAGCTTTCATGGCTGTTCTGAAAATGGACGACAATAACTCTAAAAAGTAATATATTTGCTTTGTTTAAAGAGGTTAGATATGCTGTCTTAATAAAAGCAGCACTAGCCTCTTTTTTATTTAGGTTTTGGTAATCCTTAGTGTTGATTTTCGCTACAGGCACTCAGTGAACCGCGGGCTTTCGAAGCTTGCCGGCGTTTTAATTCTTCCGCTTCAATCATCACGGTGCTAAATCAAAAATTAACTTTAAAATAGCTTTAAATTAAGGCTGTTTTCGCAAAGTTTGTTGCTTGCAAACTAGTTTTAATTACTGAGTTGATTGGAGTGGAAGGCACTTGACTCCTGCGGGAAGAGAGGGAGCGGGAGACCCCGCAGGCGTGAAACGCCGAGGAGGCTCCCGTTCCTCCCCGCGGAAAGCAAGTGACTGGAGCGGAAATCAACGGGCAAGCTTTATAGTCCAAAAACAACAATCTATACGAAAAGAGCCTTAATAAAAGACTATGTGG
>JAGGRA010000024.1:0-118056 GCA_018613035.1 Pseudomonas sp. ISL-84
CCAGTCACTCAAGCTGCCGCGGGGAGGAACTGAGCTCCTCGGCGTTTCACGCCTGCGGGGTCTCCCGCTCCCTCTCTTCCCGCAGGACATTGAATAAGCTTCCTCGAATCAGCACCTCGTCATAAGAAAATGCGAATGCATTTTGGAGGATCAAGTCCTTCCACTCCAATCAACTCAGTAATTAAAACTAGTTTGTAAGCAAAAAACTTTGCGAAAACAGCCTATTTTTATCAGCTTTTTGGACTTATTTGGGGCTATTTGTTAATTTGATCATATGATCCCATTCTTCAACTGAAACATCAAAAAGGGATTGAAGCCATTGTACTTCGATAAACGCTGTCCCATTTAGATCGACTAATGGGTTTTCCAGCAGTCCATAATCTTCTTCATTATAAATGAATACATTTCTGTTTAAATAAAAACGATAGCTGTTATTTCCTTTTGTCAGCAGCAGCGTTTCCTCACCGGATAGAATCCTTACATCAAAACCCAAGGCCTCCATCGATGCTTTAAATGGCAGGAGCCTATGTCCTTTTTTATGGATTAATTTAAGGTCTTTTTGCTCCCTGCCTGATATAAACACTTTTTTACCATCATTAAAATAAAGAGGTACTAACGGCGCATTCAATTCTTTATTCAGAGTGAAAAAACGGGTAGAATGTCCCTTCAGATCGCTCAGGTTCTTGTCCAGTTTTTCAGTATTGAGTGAGTCTTCCATTGGCAATTTGTAAAAAAATTCCTGCAGTTCATCTTCGGCCATTTCTTTCTTTAATTCTCGAATTATCCAGTTCCCTTTTTCTGTATCAGCATTCTGCTCTATTGTATGAGATGCAAGTGCATCAATTAGCCAACCTTCTTTTGGCGGAAGAAAGCCAAATTTTTTTTCATAGGCCTGTATGATGAGCATTTTTTCAAGCTTTTCCACTTTAGTATTAGTGCCTGCTATAAGGATTCCTTTTCCATTCGACTCCTGATAGAGATCAGTAAGCACTACAGACATATATGGAATTTCACCTAGGGTACTTAGTTTTTCAAACTTTTGATTAAAGGCATGCTGGTTTTCCGAATAAATATCAACCGGATTTTTGCTTGTTTTTTTAAGAGGCTTCTGCTGCCAGTATAGTGAAGGTGTATTCCCTCTTCCTTCAAAAATATAATAATCAATATGTTTCATTTCTTTTTGTGCTTTTAAAGGGAACCCGGCTGCCCAAGAGCCGTTTCTTCTGAAGGAATCAGAAATCGTAATATGGGAACTGGCTACAATAAGGTCGGGGACGGAGACTGTCCAGTCATTTAACATAAATGCTTTTTGCCCCTTATTCATTGGCAGGACATATTCAAAAATCATCTGATTGTCATTTGAGAAAAAAGTATATGGATTTTCGTCCGCAGAATCACATGCTTCTTCATTGCCATTTTTGCACTTCCACTTAAAAAGTGAATCAGGGATTACCAGCCTATATTCTTTTTCGGGCAGGATACCTATGACCGTCTGTGTAATTTTCAGCTCATCTTCCAGAGATTCCACAGTAATTTGCTGATTGGCTCCCACTGTATGCTCCTTAGCCTGTCCAATTTGCCCAGAATAAACTTTCCACTGCCAGACAAGCATGCCCGAAATTGTTCCTGACAATATTAAAAAAATAAATAAAGATGCCCTCCACATTGGTATACCCTCTCTAGTTTCTTTTACCATAACAATACCAAAGGGAAGGACATCCGTCACATAAATTTTGTAATTAATGGAGGAATTTTTCTTATATTGTCCGGTGAATCATAATGATCCATGAGTTTCCCGTTATGTGTGCTTGGTTGCTGGTTTATGCGCGGATGCATAACTTTAACGCCGGGGCCTCCACACTGCTCGCAACTAAAAAATCTCCCTCCACGGTAAAACTTTTAGCTGCTTCACGCAAAATCCAGATCCAGGCCATCATCCAATAGGCTGCAGTTTTCTCCAATACTCATGCAAGTCTTTGCCCAGTCTTCCCTCGGTAATCCCTCAGCTGCAAGAAAACCCTCTAGTTCGCCTAACGTCATCGTAAACAGCTCTTTGTTGTGTACCATCAATAAACCTTTTGCACTAAGCGCAGCTATTATGGAGACAACAACAAAACCGTTCATTTCATAAATATGTTTCTTTTCTAATGGAGATATATCAGCCTTGATAAAGTAACTGGCACATAGGAGCAATGTCATTGAAAGAAAAAGGTAAAGCATGCAGTCTCTCTCCCCTCTGCTTTTTAGGTGCTACTTCTATTTTTATGCGGGAAATGATAAAGTATGGTTGGACATAAAGCATTTTATTTCAATATTTCAAATCAGGTTACAGGGCAGTAGAAGTAGAAGCCCTGAGTCTTTAAAGGAGGTACTATTTTTGATACAGCGTTTTATAGAAATTGGAGAAGGATATTCGGATATATATGAATTAATCGAGATAGCAAAGTCCAATCAGCACCGCCTGGCCCATATGGCAGCTTTCCATACCACCATTATTGATAAAGAAGTTACTTCTTTGGCAGTTATACTGAAACCCACTAATCCCGGAGATTTCCAGCCGCTATATTTTTGCAGAGAAGGAATTCCAAATCCAAATATAACACCGAATAAAAGATTTGATTTATTTTCGGAAACTGCAAGGTATCTCGAAAGGGAGATCATTCAGCTTAGCGTAAAGCCTTCCACTCTTTTTAATGAAAAGGAATTGTATTACCAGTATCTAATTGGAATCTTAAGGCTTAATCATTATATTGCGCCTCTCCAATAAAAAACTCCGGACGTATCCAGACGGCCGGAGCAGAAATTTTAGCGGAAAAACATTACTTTTTACTTTCTAACAAAAAGGCATGAGCTTTGCTCATGCCTTTTAGATACCCATCTTATAGTCATATTCCTTTGCCTTGTCAGGCTTTGAGTTTTCAAATTCCGTTTTAAGGAATGGTTTATAGGATGGCTCTACTTTTTTTACAAAGGAGTAGGAGTTGATTTTTTCCATTAAACCTTCTGTATCAGCAAGATCACAGTATAATACAACATATTTCAGCCTTTTGGACACATAATGGACATTTCCGAATCTTCTTAACATTTTTGCCTGCTTTAACGAATAAAGCCAGACTATTATTCCTTGCCTTTGACCCAGCATATATTTTTACCCCTTCAGCGAATCAATTGTTTTACTTAGTCTAGCATAGAAAAACAGCAGTTTTCAATGGTTATGGGCAATCAAGTTCTTTTTTGGATGGCTATGTTAAGCTTGCCTGTTAATTTCCGCTCCAGGTGCTCAGCGAACCGCGGGCGGTCCGACGCTCCTCGGTGCCTTTCGCCTGTGGGGTCTCCCTTTGATCCACACTCTCGAAGCCATTGAATACGCAGCCTGGAATAAACACCGCACAAATAAAATGCGAAACCATTTTCGAGGATCACGCACCTGCCGCACAAAATCAGCAGGGAGCTTTACACAGACTTTTGGATAACAAAAAAAACCAGCATTGGCTGGTTTTTTATGCTGAACATCCGCAGCTGCCACCGCTGCCGCAGCCGCCTCCGCAGCTGGATTCAAAGAATGGATTTCCAGTGGGGACCTTGATATGCTCTGAAACGGAGCGGCCAATCAATACGCTTACCTCATCAAGCAAATTTTGCAGGCCCGTTTCAGCCCTCCTGAACTCTGCCACATGGGTGTCCATATCCACTTCACGCTTAAGCTCCCGGATAGACATCATCACTTTTTTATATTCTGGATGATATTTGCCAAAACGCTGAACCTCTTCATAAAGTTCCTTCATTTTAACAAACTCCTGGATTTTTATTTGTGTCCCTCGGCTGTTCTTTAATTTATATAAACTTTTGCGGTAATGTTCCGCTTCCTCGGATTCAACGATCATTGCAGCTAACTCGTCAGCTTTGTCCAAAATAGCTATTCTTTCTAATGTAGCAAGCAAATAGCCCACCTCCGTTTCCTATTTTATCATGAAACGGAACAAAGCTAAAGCAAGGAAACTACGGGATGGATACATAAAATTCTCTTTTCAATTTTAAGGAAGGCTGTTTTTCTTTTACAAGCTCCAGCCTGATTCTGTGGTTACCTGAAGAAAGCCCCTTCACAATAAAAGCCGCTGAAGAAATTTCCTCTTTCTTAATTCCGTCCACATATAATAGTATTTTGCCTTTATCTTTAGCGGTCTGCCCACTAAACGAAACTCCTTGCAGGATACATTCTACAAGTACATCCTTCCCCCTCACTTGATGACGGACATAGAATGGATTCTTCGCATTGCTGCTTTCCACTCCTGAAACCGGCATATCTGTGGCAAGCTCTAATGTATTTACAGGCTCAACTTCCAATTTGGTTTCAGGCTCTGGAATATCTTTTTGGCAGGCTGCAAGAAGAAACAGGAAAAGTATTAAAGACAAGCATCTTATCCCTTTCATTATTTTCACTCCTAAAGTTGACTTCTATCACGATTTATAATAAATAGTGTTTGCACTGCCAGTCTTTTTTACTCCATAACATAATTAAAAGCTCTCTCGCTGGCGAGAGAGCTTTTAATTGGATTGTGAGTTCATTGCCTGGAACATACTCATCATCATCGAGGCCATTTGAACCCCATTGGTTAATTTCTCTACCTTATGGGGAATGGTCTTTTTATAATAGTGCAGAGCAGCCACTTCAAGGGATTGGATCTCGTGGGGATTTCTTGTTAAGGTTCTATACCAATGGGGCTGCTCCCGTATGAATTGCTTTAATTCCTTTTTCTGGTCAAGATAGTTGATAATATCTTTTCTCATTCTTTCGGTCCCCTCTGTTATTAATCTTTTCTAAATGTGAACGGATTATTTGGTTTCGGGTTTGCTGACTTGGAGCCACCGCCAGATTGCTGTCCCCCTTGAAACTGGGATATGACTCCCTGGACAGCTGACAGCGCCTGGCTTAGATTATTGATGTATCCCTGCATTTGATTGGCATCCATATGTTTAAGCGTCCCCATGATATTGCCCATCCAGTCGCTTTTCTTCTCTTCAGAATTTGTTTTTTCATCCTTGTTTTCATTAAATGGATACCATCTCGAGTCATCTTCCCCCAGAAGGTACCAATCCTCATATAAATCCTGCCATGTTGCATTACCCGATCGGACTTCCCTGATAATATGAGGATTCTGTTTCACAAACTCTTTAAACTTTTCAACAGAGGGATGAAGCTTTTTATTAGTCATGCCTATTTCACCTCATTCTGTTACAAATGCCTATAATACCATATGACCATGAAAGGAAAAGGTGAATGGCTTCTGTACCAAAGCCCTCAATAATAATAAATTCAAAAATTCTGCCATTAGTGTTACTATATGAATGCAGAAAGCAAATAAAGGGTGAATTTCTATGGATAAAGAACTAAAGGAATTATTCGATACATGTACAAAGCAGGCTACCGATGAAGATTTAGTGGTTTTAAGATCAATATTGCAGGGTTTTCAAAAAAAACAAACTGGACAAAACAGTTCATACATAGGGGGACTGCTGCAAATGGAGCGTTCTATAACTGAAGATGAATGCGTTTTAACCATACCCCTTACCCCGCTAGTGGATAATCCGCTTGGAATCCTTCATGGAGGGATTACTGCAACAGTTATCGATTCTGCAATGGGCACTCTTGCATCTTCACTGCTCCCTGAAGGATTCGGAGCAGTAACCACGCAGTTAAACGTACACTACCTTTCAGTCGGAAAAGGTGATTATGTGACATGCAGGGCGAATATTGACCACAAAGGAACAAAGAGCATGGTGCTATCTGCTGATGTCTTTAGGGCAGATGGAAGAAAGATTGCCCAGGCAACAGGCAGCTTTTTTATTATTGAAAAGAAAGGCGTCAACAAATAAAAAGCAGGTGGAAGCATGGTTACCGCTATCGTAATACCAATTATTTTCCTTTACTTTTATTGGCTGACAAAAAAAGAATTGCGTGAAAGCTATGAAAAGTGGTCAGATCTCAACAATGTTTCTGAAGAAGCCATTATCTCCGGGAAGATTGTCCATATAAGCGCATTCAAGCAAAGATATTATTATCACCGCTACGTACATGTTCTTGACTTGACCATTCAATCATCAGGCAATAAGCTGTTGAAGGTTAAAAAGAGAACTCCATTAATGAAAGATGCCGCATTGCCTTCTGTAAATGTTGGAGACACCGTACATTTATACGGAAATTGGAGGGAAGAATATTTCCATGTCAGCCGAATACTTGTTAAAGGAGAGTCCAATGCAAATAAATAAAGGCTCTTTTCTCATAGATTGTTGTTTTTTGTTAATGAATTCTGCCCGTTGATTTCCACTCCTCATTACTTGTTTAAAAAGCAACAAAGTTTGCGAAAACAGCCTAAATAAAAGAGCCTGATTAAATAGGCTCTTTTTAAATTTAATTAATCTTCATCCAACTTCCTGATGAAGTTTTGGGTATAATGCTTCTTATAAACTCCAACGCCAAGGTGTGTGAACTCTTCATTTAACAGGCTTTCTCGATGGCCCTTGCTATTAAGCCAACCCTCAACAACAGCCGGTGCATCCATATAGTTTGCAGCAATATTTTCTCCGGCAATTTTGTATAGCACACCTCCGGCCTCAAGCCGGTCGGCCAGCTCCCCGTAAGTTTTGGAAATATGGGAAAAATCTTTGCTTTTATACATATCCTTACTGTGTGCAAACGCAACATCGGCAGTCATTTTATCCCATTCCAGCGAACTTAGATTATGCCGCACTCTTAGTACATTTGTAAGATCCAGAATTTGCTGTTCCTTCCCTCTCTCCACTTCTTCTTCATAGGCAGGTGAAGGCAGGGGAGCTTCTAATAATTCTCCGCGGTAAACCATTTCATACGGCCGCATCTTTATTAAAGTTTCAGCATCCATTAACCTTACACTTGAGAGTGTTCCTGTAAATTTATCGATATTCAGCTGGGCATAATGGTCTCCAACCATGACCAGCGGCCTGGTATTAAGATCTTCTTCAGACAGTTCAAAACGGTAGGAGCTTTCCTTAAATTCAAGATTGATATTTGTCTCAACAAAAACGGATGAGTAAATTTCACCGACTGGCTGTCCGATTTTAAAAGGGCTGATGTCCAAATCTTCCCCAGTAGCAAAAATTGTGACCACTTTGTTGCCGCTAATGCCAACCTGGGCATACTTTGTATCGCTTTTATTATAAATCCACCATTCATAACCAAAAAAAGAAGGATCCACCCTGGAAGGCTCACCTAAACTTTCTTTAACCTCCTGAATAGATTTCCCCATCAGCCTGGCCAGACCGTTTTGAGGAATACCTGCATTTGAAGACATGTCAGGATTCATATCCTGCCCGAAATCCTTTAACGCCTCAGGCTGCGAATTTTCCTGGTTTACCAATATTTCTCCCTGTTCCTCACCGGCAATATCCATATAAAAACCAGCGGCAAGAAATATGGAGATCAATACTACTATTCGTAAAAGTGTCCGCAGAGAACGCGCCCTCCCTTCTATTAGTTATTCTATTTATGTATTTAAAGAGTATAACATTTACAATGTCTTATGTAATGTCCGCTGCGATATCAATTGACAAATATATCTCAGGCTTTTGTACTAATCATACCATTAGGTGTATCGTTTTTCTATTGTTTTTGGATTTGTTAAATTGCCTGGTGATTTACACTCCAGTCATTCGCTTTCTGTGTGCAGTCCGAATGCAGCCTCCTTGGCGTAAACGCCTGCAGGGTCCCCTTTTGACTCGCGTTTCCCCTTAGGAGTCCCGTGCTTTTTACTCCCATCAACTTGGCGCCAAAATCAACAATGAACTTTAACAAAGCTTTTTTTAAGGACTCTGTTAAATAGGCCTGTTTAATTCAGCACGAGGCACTCCCTTTCCACGGGCGGTCCGACGCTCCTCGTTGCTTTGCTCCTGCGGGATCTCCCTTTGATCCGCACTCCCGCAGGACTTTGAATAAGCTTTCTTGAGTAAACGTTGCACGAAGGAAATGCGAAGGCATTTTCGCGGGATTAGTGCCTTCCGCTCCAATCAACAGGGTGCTAAAACAACAATAAGCTTTAACAGAGCCATTTTATAAGACGATTTCTGACATTTAAACATTTAACCTGGGTAAGACAAAAAAAGAACACCAATTGGTGTCCTTTTAGTGCTGTGCTTCATTTTCATGTTTTGAGATATCGGAAAGAGCTTCTCCTGCCTGTTCATCTGTTAAATGACGAACAGCAAAGTCGCCAAGTGATACGATCCCCACAAGCTTGTCACCTTCCACCACAGGCAAGCGGCGGATTTGGTGCTCTGCCATCAAACGGGCAGCTTCTCTCGATTCTGTATCTTTATTAACTGTTACAAGATGGCTGCTCATTATGTCTTCGACTTTCGAAGAAGCAGGATGCTTTTCAGCCACACAGCGAAGGACGATATCGCGGTCTGTTATCATTCCGACAAGCTTATTATTATCAACAATTGGAATGGCACCTACATTTAACTCCTTCATCTTAACCGCAACTTCATATACATTATCCAAGAGCGAGCAGCTTTCAACATCGTCAGTCATAATATCACGAATTTTTTCCATGTTTTTATCCTCCTTCATTTTTCTCAACAATAAATATAGTCCAATAGTGCCCATGCAAACCGCCTTTTACATATCCAACTCCAATGTGTGTAGCCTTTTTATCCAGGATGTTTGCGCGGTGAATCGAAGAATTCATCCAGGCTGAAAACATTTCATCAGCTGACCTGTAGCCGGCCCCAATGTTCTCCTTCACTGTCAGGAAAGAAATTTGCTGATTCCTTAACATTTTTGTAGGATTTCCATATGTAGGAGAATTATGCGACACATATTCAAATTTCATCATATCCTGAGATTTTTGTTTAGCCACGCCAGTAAGCATCGAATCCATAACTAATGGCTTTAACCCTTTCTGTTTGCGTTCATCATTGGCAAGCTCCCATATGGTGCGCTCATCGGCAGCAATTTTTGGTGTGCCACTCCTCCCCGTTTGGCCAGGTATGAGTACAATTTGTCTCGGATATATAAAATCAGGGTTTTTAATATGAGGATTGCTGTTAATAATATCATTTAAATCTTTGTTGAATTTAACTCCTATTTTCCATAGCGTATCCCCTTTTTCCACCTTATACTCTGTAATAGCAGCAGCGGGCCCGGAAGCCAATAAGAATATGAATAAAGCTAGAGAAATCGTTCTTTTCTTCATTTCGTTTCTCCTTTCTCCTTGTTATGCTGTAAATTTATTTTGCATGTTGATAATAGAAATAAAATAAATAATTTTCCTGATTTCTCGCATTTACACTGATGATATATGACAGAACCATGTTTTCTTGCATGTATCCGTTGCATGTTACGCTTTTTTCTACTATTATTAAATTTGAGATAAACTTGTTTAAATTATGCATGGATCCGTTCAGCTGAACCATGGATTGTTTTCAGGAGGGACAATTATGAAATTTGAAAACACAGGTCTGGAAAATAAAAAAGCAGACTTAACCCGCTTAGATGAAGTGATGCTATCACACGGCCTTGTCCGTGAGGGCCAATGGGATTATGAAAGAGTTACATATGACCGAAAGTTCGAATTAAAAGAAGGAGTTTTTTACCTTCGTGTATTCGGATATGCAGTTGAGGGGGATGTAGGAGCACATAAAGCATTAATTCAGCTAATGACTCCACTTCTTGGTAAACATTATTACCCGCATGGAATTGAATATGGAGAAGGAGAAACCTTCCCGAATTCACTTGTAAAGCAGTGTGAAAAAATTCTTTCAGATATTAAAGCTGAAATCGATCAATTCGCGGTATAAATTTAAAAATGGAAGCTGTATAGCTTCAGAGCTGTTTTCACAGCAAAAGACGCATGGACACCATGCGTCTTTTTATACAATAATTACCGAAAATCCTCAAGGGATGAGTGATGTATTATTTTGTCTATAAATAGATCAACTCTTCTTACTTTAAGTCCTGTTAAGTGAATGATTTCATCCTTGATTTCTTTTTGAATCTTGGTTGTTTCCTCGATTATATTCATTCCCTTTTGTATGTTCATTTTTATTTTCAAATAAACTTCTGTATTCTTAAATGAGAGTGAAATATAATCAGGGCTTTTTTTAAAAAAAGAGAATTTATCACTTTTCACGGGAACCACACCTTCCCGTTCTTGTAAACTTGAGTCAACTATTGCTGAGATTATATCGCTCGCTGCCTTAATCGTTTCGAAGTCGAGATATTTATATCGCATCTTCTTCTCACTTCTTTCTGTCCGATTTATTTAAGTAATACCGAGCTATAATCTCTCAGTAAATAAATCATGTACATAACAGTTGTTTTTTATTGTTTCTAATATTAAATGCATAATATAATTGAAATGTTACTATTATTTTGGATGTTTTATTACTCTGGAATCTATGCTATTACATTGGCTGATGCTAGCTGCTTTTTAGGAGTTTGGAAAGGGGATCTATTTTTGTCTGCCATATTCACTAGACGATTTTTATTTATATTAATTGGCGCACTTCTCATCGCTGCCATATTCTACTTTATTTTGCCTGTATCTGTTCCATTGATCGTAGCCTTCATTACAGCTCTTATTCTGGAACCAATCGTAAAATTGCTTCGGGATAAAATAAAAATAAAAAGAAGATTATCCGTGCTGATTACTTTTATTGGATTTGTCCTTTTTATTGGTTTGACTGGCTATTTTATTACAACAAAGGTTATTACAGAGGCGATTAAGCTTATTGAAAATGCTCCTATGTACATTAACGAAATTACAAAAGCCTGGCTGCGGGCAGAGGCGGATTTTACGAATGCCGCTAAAGACCTTCCAAAGGATTTAGTTGATGAAATCAGCATGCAGGTCCAATCCTTCTTGAATAAAACAAAGGATGATCTTGTAGCTTATGTCAATATAGATAATCTAAAAGCATTATTGACTAATATTCCAAATTATCTTGTCAGTTTCATTGTGTATCTAATCGCATTGTTCCTATTTTTAATTGACCTTCCACGCTTAAGGAAAGGAATGTACAATCATCTTACAGAAAAAACTGCAGATAAAGTCAGATTCATGACTTCCAGGCTTACGTATGTTGGATTTGGCTTCTTTAAAGCTCAATTCCTTGTTAGTGTGATTATTTTTATCGTTTCCCTGATTGGGCTATTATTTATCAATCCAGAAGTAGCCTTGGTAATGGCGATCATCATCTGGGTGATAGACTTTATTCCGATCATTGGCTCCATTGTTATTCTTGGTCCTTGGGCACTTTTCCATCTCTTCACTGGAGATATCGCAATGGGAACAAAACTTGCCATTTTAGCAGCTATCCTATTAATTATTCGAAGGACTGTTGAACCAAAAGTAATGGGCACGCATATTGGATTATCTCCATTGGCAACTCTGATCGCCATGTATATCGGCTTAAAACTGCTGGGCATACTCGGGTTCATCATTGGTCCGCTTATGGTTATTGCGTTTAATTCTGCCAAAGAAGCCGGTTTAATTAAAATGAACTTTAAAATATAAGGCTCTTTTCGTATAGATTATTGTGTTGGACTATAAAACTTGCCCGTTAATTTCCGCTCCAGTCACGCAGCGAACCCGCGGGGAGGAACGGGAACCTCCTGTTGACTCGCTTCTCCCCCAGGAGTCTCGCCCCTTCCGCTCCAATCAACAGGGTGCAAGAATCAATATAAGCATATACACATCTAAGGTAAAAAAAAGAAGTAAATCGTCCTACCGAGTGTTATGCTGTCCATTTAAAATGACTCGAAAATGAAGAAAAAAAATCCCTAAATAAAAGCTGACATAAAAGAGTCGTCATTTAACGACCTTTTGAGTCAGCCTCTTTGCGTGTAATTTAAAAGAAGTCGTAAAAAAATGATTTTTGCTGCGGGATTTTTCTCTCAAGAGCCTCGACATCACTCCTTGGACCTGCAATTTCATCTAAGTCATATAATTCCAGCGGCCGTTTGTATCCAATGATAATTGCTGTTAGAGCATTTATAGACATATGCAGCCCTCTAGCAGCTGGCTTTGCACAGCGGCTCCCTTCTTTTTCCTTGAAAGGAGTTATACCATCGCCTGATATTAGATAGCTTCCAGTGTTCCATGGAGCATATGGATCCTCAATATGGATAAAAACTTTTTCTTGGTTATTATTAAATGTATATAGGTTCAAACAATTTTCCACATTTACGATTCTCCCCATAAAGTACGGGAAAACCTCCATCTTCAAATTAGGCTGAGGCAGGTAATATGGAAAAGGGTCATGTACAGAGGTAGTGAGCTTTACCTTCTCCACCATCGAATCATGCTGGCAGATGAAGTTCCATAAATTCACTCTGGCTTCGTGGTTTAGTGCCGTAAATTCTTCTACGTCCATTTTATGATCTTTTACTTTAAAAAGAAGGTAACCCTTCCCATCCCCTTTTTCATCATAATATACAGCTATCTGATAATCCGAGTAGACAAAGTTCTCCCACCAATAGGTATCTCTGATAAGCCCTCCAGAAAACTGCCCCATATATTCTTCGTAAATTTTTTCAATATCTTTGATATGCTGGCTTTTATTAAATCGTCTAATCGAGCCAGAAGATTTGCCCGCCATTTTTAAATCAATTTTATTAATTACAGTCTTCTTATAATCAGTAAATATTTCCCATCCGTATTTTCGATAAAATGAAATTTCAAAAGGATGCAAAAATGAAAAGATTTGCCCCTGCTCATCCATCTCAGCCAATGATTGTTTAATTAGCTGGCTGACGAACCCATTTCTTCTGTACTCAGGATAGGTTGCTACCCCAGCTAACCCTCCCATTTTCCAAGCTTGGCCATTAATATGGACGTTTAATGGAATGATGTGCAGTTTAGCTGCCAGGTGTTCTCCTTCCCATATCCCAAAAATTGTATGTTCCTTTAGCCTTTCCATCCGCTTTGGAATGTCATCTTCTGGAACATCGTACTGAAAAGCATACATGGAAAGTTTCATTGCTTCTAAATATTCTTTTTCTGCTAATTTCCTTACGTTCACTTTTTTCACTCCCGATTAATTTCATCCTGATAAAGATTCGCTATAGACCTGATAACTCCTTCCTAAACTATTGACTGGATTATGTGACCGGTTCAGCCGATGCAACTTTACTCAATGAAAAAACGTATATTTGCAAAAAAAATACCGCTTCAAAGCGGTATTCAATGCATTATTACGTTCCCAGTATTGCCTTAATAACAGATGTAGTCTCACCGCCGTGATAGAAAACATAAAGCAGCAAGTAAACAGCAACACCTGTAATCCCTGTGAAAAACCAGACAACACTTGTAATAGGTCCAAGTTTTCTATGTTTTTCCAATTTGTTTTTATAGCCGGTATAAAGGGATATAATTCCTAAAACAGCTCCCACAGTTGCAAGAGTGATATGGAAAATCAAGAAGATCGTATAATAAATTTTAATGTCATCGGGGCCGCCAAAAGCTGTATTGCCAATAAATATTGTTCTGCTGGCATAGATGATAAAGAAAATGACAGCGAGAACAGCCGCCAAAGTCATCGTTTTCTTATGGGCTTCAAGTTTTCTTTTGCTAATTTGTACCCAGCCAATCGCAACAGTAATTGCACTAAGCACAATGAATGTTGTACTGATTGTAGGCAGTATAGGTAATGAATATTCCATATAGTCTTCCTCTCTCCGGTTTTCGGTTGAAATTCAATATAGCTGCATCAAATAAATCACAAATTTAATTCTAGTAGAGTATTATGCTTTTTTCAACAAACAGCTTGTACTTTTAAGAAAAGTTCCTTAAATGTTCAATATTTATTAATTCTTATGTGATTAAACTCACTGCTCTATTGACAGAGAGTGCAAAAAAACTCCAGCATTTAAGCTGGAGTTTCCAATTATTTGATTGGCTGCGGATTAAGCATATGTTCTTTTTCAATTGGTGTTTCTTCTTGTTCTTTCTTATACCAGGCGAAGAATATCTGAGCCAAGACAATGCCATATACAATTTCCTGAATGATTTTCATGATAACGCCGCCCAGCTGCTGGTCATGGATAAGAGACATAGAATTAAACATTTCAGGTCCGCTTAGGTTAAGGCTTGCCAAAGTAGTAGATGGAACACATAACTGAAGTGCCTGCGCCCATGCATTAGGATCAGAGTAAGTATTGTACATCGGTGTATCTGCAAAAATAATCAGCGCGCATGCAGGCGTTAGCAAAACACCATTGGCAAATACGTACCCTACCTTCTTAAGTCCCCCTAACGTATCTCTTTCAGGCAGTTCATTCAGAATAGGCCACCACATAAAAGTTGCCAGCAGGAACAATATAGTCGTGTATGCTGTATGAAGCAGCATATCCGTTTTTACAATATCAAACACATCAGGTATATGGTAAATAGAAAATACGCCATTGAACAGGATAAGAGCTATGAGCGGCTTGGTAAAGAAATCAAATAAAGGTTTAACACCTTTATAATTTATTGCCGCGCGCCAAACCCATTGCGGGATACCTAAAATTACAAGCGGAGGAACGACTAAGTATAAGATAGCCATTTGAACCATATGTGCATAAAACATTAAATGGCCCATCAGGTCCACAGGAGAACCCTTGATGGCATATAGCACAGCCATTCCGGCAACAAAGTATACTCCCTGCCTTCTTGTCAAAGGCTCACTGTTTTTATATTTGGTGCGATACTTTACAGTTAATAAGTAATATCCTGCAAGAACAAGAAGCACAAATAAAAGGAAGAATGGACTCCAAAGCGCACGAAAACCGAATATTTCTAAAGACATGCCTATCACCTCATTCAGTATTACTCAATATCGCCAATCACTCTTTTAGTAACGGCTTTTCAACATATCTCTGCAATAACTGCAAATACATTTCCAATCATATTATACTCTCTTTCATCCACAATCTCAATGAAGTGCAACTCCCTATCATTTCCAAAACCTGCTTACATAAAAAGAAAATCGGCCGTTAGCCGATTTTCTCCTACGATTACCACCATATGACAGTCAGGAACGCAATGATTGTAATAAATCCGACTAATGCTCCGGAGTATAAGAACAATGCAGGTGCTTCGTGACCTTTATGGCTCATATGCATGAAATAATATAATTGGAAGATTACTTGCACGACTGCAAGAATCAAAATGAAAGGCACAATAAACCATGCCGAGAAACCTTCATAACCAGCTGCTACGAACGCAACAATTGTTAAGAAAATCATCATTGCAAAAGTGATAACTTGATGCTTCATCTCTTCCGCACTTTTTTTACGTCTATATTCAATGTCTACTCTTGGGTTTCCTGAGTTTGGTTGTTGATTTGCCATCAGATTATCCCACCATTCCCATTAAATATACTACTGTGAAGATGAATACCCAAACAACGTCAATGAAGTGCCAGTAAAGGCTTGCAACATAGAACTTAGGAGCATTGTAAAGGCTCAATCCTCTTTTGCTGTTGCGGATCATTAGAGTTGTGATCCACAGCAAACCAAATGCCACGTGGCCACCATGGAAGCCGACTAAAGTATAGAAGGCTGAACCAAATGCACTGCTGGTGAAGCTATGATGGAATTCATGCACATAATGATTGAACTCGTAAATTTCCAAACCTAGGAAACCAAGTCCTAGCAAAACTGTTATTCCAAGCCACAGCTGCATCTTTTTGAAATTAAAATTCTTCATATGATACATTGCATAAACGCTTGTTAACGAGCTAGTTAATAGAAGCATCGTCATCATAAACGCAAGAGGAATCTCAAATAGGTCTTTCGCCAGTGCCATATCACTGCTTGGTACTTTATCCTTCAAGGCAAGGTATGTTGCAAAGAGGGAGGCGAATAGAACTGTCTCTCCTCCAAGGAAAAACCAGAAACCTAAAAATTTATTCTTAGCCTCGAGGGTTTGCTTTTCAGGCGACGCCGGCCATGTTTCATAAGTCATTTTTTGTTCAGCAGCCATTATGCCTTAACCCCCTTATCATTATTATCTTCCAAATCTTCTTTATGAATGTGGTATCCATGATCATCCTTAATAGAACGGACAAACATAGAACCTAATGTAATCAGCATACCAATAATCAATACTGGAATTCCCCAGCTGTAGTCAGCTCTGTACATTGCACCAAAAGCAGCCACAAATAAGCCGAATGAGATAACAAATGGAATGAAAGAATTGTTTGGCATATGGATATCACCTAGTGGTTCAGCAGGTGACATTCCCTCTTTGCCGTCCATCTTCTCAAGCCAGTATGCATCAAGTCCGCGAATTAGCGGAAGCTGCTTAAAGTTATAGAATGGAGGCGGAGAAGGAATAGCCCATTCAAGCGTACGGCCATCTCCCCATGGGTCATTGCCAACCTTTTCGTTTTTAACAGTTGTTATAACAACATTGATTAACAATACAATCACTGCGACTGCCATGAAGAAAGCACCGATTGTACTTACAAGGTTAGCCGTCTCTAATCCTTGGCCAGGAAGGAATGTAAAGATACGGCGCGGCATTCCCCAAAGCCCTAAGAAATGCTGGATAAAGAATGTTAAGTGGAATCCGATAAAGAATAACACAAAGGTAATTTTACCAAGGAATTCGTTTAACATTGTACCGAACATTTTCGGCCAGTATAGATGTGCACCTGCAAATAATGCAAATACAACCCCGCCGACAATTACATAGTGGAAGTGGGCAACTACAAAGTAGCTGTCATGGTACTGATAATCCTGTGCTGCAGATGCAAGCATAACACCAGTAACACCGCCGGCTACGAATGAAGGGATAAATGCAACAGCCCAAAGCATTGGTGTTGTAAACGTAATGCTTCCGCCCCACATTGTAAATAACCAGTTAAAGATTTTAATACCAGTTGGTACGGCAATAGCCATTGTTGCTACTGCAAAGATTGCGTTCGCAATTGGACCCATTCCAGTTGTAAACATATGGTGAGCCCAAACCATGAATCCTAAGAAACCGATAAGTACTGTTGCGAATACCATGGAAGAATATCCGAACAGGCGCTTTCTTGAGAAGATCGCAAAAATCTCGGAGAAGATACCGAATGCCGGCAATACCAAAATGTAAACTTCAGGGTGACCAAAAATCCAGAAGAAGTGCTCCCAGATTATTGTGTTTCCTCCCATAGCAGGATCAAAGAAATTGGATCCAAACATACGGTCAAAGATTAGCAAGAATAAACCTACTGTTAAAGCAGGGAATGCAAAAAGAATTAATGCTGACGTTACAAACGTCGCCCAAGTAAACATCGGCATGCGCATATAAGTCATTCCAGGAGCACGCATGTTAATGATGGTAACAAGGAAGTTGATACCCCCAATTAACGTACCCGCACCTGAGATCTGCAATCCAAGTGCATAGAAGTCAATTCCATGGCCTTCAGAAGCAATTGATAGAGATGCATAGGAAGTCCAGCCGGCATCAGGTGCTCCTCCTAAAAACCATGAAAGGTTCAAGAAAACTCCACCAAAGAAGAACAGCCAGAATCCTAAAGAATTCAAGAATGGAAATGCAACGTCACGCGCACCAATCTGAAGTGGCATTACGGCATTCATAAATGCAAATATAAGTGGCATAGCCGCCAAAAATATCATCGTTGTACCGTGCATTGTTAGAATTTCATTATACAACCCGGCACTTACAAAATCATTGTTTGGTACTGCTAGCTGGATACGGATGAACATGGCTTCCAAACCGCCAAGCAAGAAGAAAAATCCGCCCGCTATAAGATAAAGGATTGCGATTTTTTTATGGTCAACTGTTGTTAAATAGTCCCATAAAGTCGCTCCAAAACCTTTTTTCTGTGCTAAGGTACTCACAATTTTACCTCCCTTTTCAAAAAATCCCCTATTGTTCCATAACCTTTAAGCCCATTAAGTATTCTGCAAGAGCATCAAGCTCTTCTTCAGTCAACTCGCCATAAGTTCCAGTCATTTTGTTGCCAGGTTTAAATGTTTCTGGATCTCTTAACCAATCCTTTAGATCTTTTTCAGTGTGATCAAGGATACCGGCAATACGCTCACGGTCACCAAAGTTAGTTAAGTTTGGAGCTAAACGAGCTGCTTCTGGAGCAGTGTTTGCTGGTGTTACAGCATGACAGCCGATACAGCTGTTATTAAATACTTCCTGTCCAGCTTGCGCAAGATCAGTTTCAGCCTGCTTAGGCTCTTTTACATCCTGCATTGCAGTTACCCACTGATCAAACTCTTCACTTGGAACCGCTTTAACTTTGAAATCCATCAAAGCATGGGAAGGTCCGCAAAGCTCTGCACACTTACCATAGAATAAGTTGTTAGCCTCATCAGCCTTTTCGCCATCAAACTTCAGCCAGAATTTATTCACATTATCTGTGTTTGTATCCAGCTTTCCGCCAACAGCAGGAATCCAGAATGAGTGCTTAACATCAGACGCAATTAGGTTGAAATAAACTTTTTGGTCAGTTGGAACAACTAGTTCCTGTCCAGTGATAATTTCCTGGTTTGGATATTCAAACTCCCACCAGTATAGGTTAGCACGCACATTGACAACAAGTGCATCTGTTTTGCCTTCTTCATTCTTCTTTTCCATTTCACTTACGTCTGCAAGCTTAAAGGTAGCTGAAACTGTTGGTACAGCAAGAATAAGAAGCAAAAGAATAGGAATGACAGTCCAAATAATTTCAAGTTTGTGGCTTCCTTCAACTTGTTTCGGAATTCTGTCGTCTTTGCGGCGGAATTTAAAAACAACAATAAAGAAGATTACTGTTACTACGGCAATTACCCCCACCATAATTGCAGTACTTAACACCATTAGATCAAATTGTGTTTGCGCCACTTCGCCAGCAGGATTTAGCGTAGATAAATACGGTTTACCGCTGCACGCGGATAGAACGAGCGCCATCACCGCAAACAGAGAAAAAAGACGCCACTTTGCAAGCCTTTTCATAGCTTAATCAAACCCCTCTTTCGTAAAAATTTCATTTTTTGAATTGTTTGATCAAAAAATATGGATAAATCCCCTCTCGTAACTAGCGAAAGTAAGAATTTCCTAACAAAATTAAATAAGTGTGATGATTACCATAGCTACAAACATGATAGTCAGATATTGTAATGAGTATACAAACATTAATGTAGCCCATTTAATATCGTCATTAAACTTTCTGGCATAAATGCCTGTTAAGATCCAGCCAACATTCAAGATGGTTGCTAGAATCATAAATGCCAAACCAAGTGAAGGCATAAGGAATGGCAGCGGCAATAATGCAGCAACCCAGATATAAATATGCCTTTTTGTAGCTTCAAAACCTTTTACAACCGGAAGCATTGGTACTCCTGCCGCACGGTATTCCTCCACTCTTCTCATCGCAAGTGCGTAAAAGTGGGGAGGCTGCCAAATAAATACGATTGCGAATAGCACCCATGCCATAGGGTCGAGGCTGCCATCCACAGCTGCCCATCCAATTAACGGCGGCACAGCACCGGATATACTGCCCACAATTGTGTTGGAAACAAATCTGCGCTTTGTCCACATTGTATAAAGGACAACATAGCTAAAAACGCCAATTAATCCGATTACAACTGCTGTTGCTGTCGTAAACATAAGAAAGGCAGTCCCAAGGCCAATAAGCAGAAAACTTAAAAGCGCAACCTTTGCAGGATTCACTTTCCCCGTTACAGTCGGCCTGCCTTTGGTTCTTTCCATTAATGGATCAATATCGCGGTCAATATAATTATTGAGACTGCAAGAGCCAGCTATAATCAGTGAAGAACCAATTAATGTGTAGAAAACCAGGTCTAGATTATTGAAAAATCCTTTGCCGGAAAAATGCAATGCTAGCCAAACACCGGTAAAGGTTGTTATCAGATTGGAATTTACAATGCCTATTTTAATCAGCGCAAGAAAATCCTTCCAGACTGTAGTCTCCGGTATATCATTTTGAAGGCTTCGCTCACTGTCTTCAATGGCAGCTTCACTCAAAGCCCGTGAGTTAGACATATCTTTTCCTCCTTTATCCCTTATCACAAACAAAGCTATTTTAACACTACAACTACTATATAGCATAATTGCTTTCAAAGCCATATTTGCAATAAAAAACGAGGGGTTCACCCTAAATAAATAATTATCACCGAAATAGTTTTCTACTATTTACAATGTAATTAAACAGTTTATTATTCAAATAAAAAATAAACCTTTCTTCTGTATATTAAATCACACTTTAAAACTCTTTTGTGAATTTTTTTAGAATAATTTATGACTAATTTGTGTCAAAAATTAAATATGCTTAAAGAAAGGTTGTTTTTTTGAGATAATAAACTTGCAGAAAACTTTAAGGAGTAAAGATTTTAACTCACCATTATGTATCTGGCCAAGGGGGAACCATTAATATTTTCCGCGACAAGAATATCCATATTTATACCCCCTATATATTTCTAGCAAACTCCAATCCAAGTTTCAACCTTTTTTACTATAATTACGTTTATAAATTTTTATAAGTGTTGTAAAAAAAGCTTTATTCCTGTACTATCGAAAAAGTAAATGGAGCAACAATCCTATCTGGTTTTTTAGAGAATTTTTGTTAAGATAGAATACGGATAATTAATAGAAAAGAAATTCTATTCTATATGGTCAAACAAAAGCAAAACGAATATGACAAAGAAGGTGAAAGGCTTTGCAACGATCTTTAAAGTGGTTTGCTGTATTAACCACAATCGGCATGCTTTTAATATTGTTAGGCGGTGCGCTTGTTACTAAAACAGAATCAGGAATGGGTTGCGGAAAATCCTGGCCGCTGTGCAATGGAGAGTTCGTTCCAAGCGATATCACTCCTGAGCTGGTTATAGAACTTGCTCACAGGCTGGTTTCCGGTTCGGTTGGGATTATGGTTTTGATTCTATCTGTATGGACTTGGAAAAAAATGGGTCACATTAGAGAAACTAAATTTTTGTCGCTGACATCTTTTTTCTTTCTCGTTCTGCAGGCATTGATTGGCGCGGCTGCCGTGGTCTGGGGACAATCGGATTTCGTACTTGCCCTTCATTTCGGCATTTCCTTAATATCTTTTGCAGCAGTACTTCTTCTGACCTTGCTTATTTTTGAAGTTGACAAGAAATTTAAGGCTGAGAAACTAATCATTGATAAAAGAATGAGGAAGCATATAATAGGCGTATCATTATATAGCTATGCCGTAGTCTATACAGGAGCTCTTGTCCGCCACGTTAATGCCAGCCTGGTTTGCCGTGATTGGCCGCTTTGTATTAATGGAGCCTTTACACTTCCTGGAAACATGTATGAGTGGGTGCAAATGGGCCATAGAGCCGCGGCAGGATTAATCTTCATCTGGATTGGCTATATTACCTATCTCGCAATAAAATATTATAAAGACCAGAAAGTTATTTACTGGGGATGGATCATTTCATTTATACTAGTATCCCTGCAGGTTGCAGCGGGCGCCCTGGTAGTCATTACCAGACTTAATTTATATATAGCATTAGCACATGCATTCTTTATTTCTTGCTTATTTGGGGTATTAAGCTATTTCATCCTTTTATCATCCCGAAGCAAAAAGAATGAGCTCGCCATTGAAAAAGTGAAGAAGGAAGAAAAGCAAGGAGCATCAGTATCTCCCGTGACGACAATCACGTAGCAGGAAAAGCTGCTAATAAACATAAAAAAGAGCTTCGGCATTGGCCAAAGCTCTTTTTTATGTTTATTTTGTTATTTCAATCAAAAGATCGCCAGTTTGTATAGCTTCACCATTCCCCACGTAAATGTCTTTTACTGTTCCTGAAGATGGTGCCTGTACAGTTGTTTCCATTTTCATCGCTTCTGTGATCATTAAATGATCGCCTTTTTCCACTTTCTCTCCCTTTTCAACGACTACCTTTATTACTGTTCCAGGCATGCTGGCAGCAATATGGGCTTCATTATGAGGGTCTGCTTTAACTTTTGAAGCAACGGTTGCTTTAATGCTTTCATCCTTTATACTAACTTCACGAGGCTGTCCATTCAGCTCAAAATAGACAATCCTTGTGCCATCTGCCTGAGGCTGACCGATAGAAACCAATTTAACAATTAATGTTTTTCCTGTTTCAATCTCAATTTCCACTTCTTCTCCAAGCCTTAACCCATAAAGGAATGTTGGAGTATCCAAAACAGAAACATCACCAAATTGATCGCATGTTTTTACATAATCCATAAATACTTTTGGATACAAGGCATAAGCAATTGCTTCAAAGCTTGTTACCTGCCTTCCCAGTTCCTTAAAGAGTTTTTCTTTCAAAGCATTAAAATCAACATCCTCTAACAGCTCGCCCGGGCGAACTGTTAGAGGCTCTCTATCTTTTAGGATCACCTTTTGGAGCTCCTTAGGGAAACCTCCATATGGCTGTCCTAAATATCCCTCAAACAATTCAACTACTGAGTCAGGGAAATCAAGTGACTGCCCTTTATTTATTACGTCTTGCTCTGTAAGCTTATTTTGGACCATAAACAGAGCCATGTCCCCTACTACCTTTGAGGAAGGTGTTACCTTAACGATATCCCCAAACATATGATTCACTCGGGAATACATGTTCTTTACTTCATCCCACTTATCGCCAAGGCCTACAGCTTTAGCCTGCTGCTGCAGATTACTGTACTGTCCGCCTGGCATCTCATGCTGGTAAATCTCTGAATGAGGAGCCTTCATGCCGCTTTCAAAGTCCTGATAATATTTGCGGACATCTTCCCAATAATAAGACAACTGTTCAAGCGCCTGAATATTGACATTCGGTTTGCGGTCAGTTCCCTCCAATGCATAATAAAGGGAGTTCGCACTTGGCTGTGAAGTTAATCCGGCCATCGTGCTCAATGCTGTATCGACAATATCAACTCCGGCTTCGATGGCTTTTGCATATGTGTAAATTCCATTTCCGCTTGTATCATGCGTATGAAGATGGATCGGAATGTCCACCGTTTCTTTTAGTTCAGAAATCAGCCTGTAAGCCGACTGGGGCTTTAGCAGTCCAGCCATATCCTTTATAGCAAGTATGTGAGCTCCCTGGTTCTCAAGCTCTTTGGCAAGATCCTTGTAATAATTCAGATTATACTTGGTTCTCGCTGGATCGGAAATATCACCTGTATAGCACATGGCAGCTTCAGCAATCTTGCCGCTCTGGCGGACAGCATCAATTGCGACTTCCATGCCCTTAACCCAGTTAAGACTGTCAAATATCCGGAATACATCAATTCCTGCATATGCAGATTTTTCAACAAATTCCCTAATAACATTGTCCGGATAGTTTTTATATCCTACTGCGTTGGAGGCACGAAGAAGCATTTGGAAAAGCACATTCGGCATTCTCTCTCTCAATGTGAGCAACCTTTCCCAAGGGTCTTCCTTCAGGAATCTGTACGCCACATCAAAAGTAGCTCCGCCCCACATTTCATACGAGAACATTTCCGGAAGAAGCTTTGCCGTAGGCTCTGCAATACTCTTCAAATCATTGGTTCTTACGCGTGTTGCAAGCAATGATTGATGTGCATCACGGAAAGTTGTATCAGTTAGAAGAACTTCCTTTTGTTCTTTAATCCATTTTACAAGGCCCTCAGGACCAAGTGAATCCAATATCTGCTTTGTACCGTCCTGGAAGGCTGTGCTGTATTTCATTTTAGGCGTTCTAGGCTCGTCAAAAACAGGTCGTTTTTTCTTTTCAACTCCCGGAAAACCATTGACTGTTACATTCCCGATGTAGCTGAGCATCTTTGTACCTCTGTCTTTCCTTTTCGGGAATAGGAAAAGTTCAGGTGTTTCATCAATAAAGGAAGTATCATATTCTCCCTTCAAGAATTTTTCATGCTTAACCACATTTTCAAGGAAAGGAATATTAGTTTTAATACCGCGAATACGAAATTCTTGAAGATTCCGGACCATTTTGGATGCTGCCTGCTGGAAAGTCATCGCATGAGTCGACAATTTTACCAGTAGGGAATCATAGTATGGGGTGATAACCGCACCCTGGAAGCCATTCCCCGCATCCAGGCGGACACCAAATCCGCCGCCGGATCGGTATGCCATTAATCTTCCTGTATCAGGCATAAAGTTATTTAACGGATCTTCAGTCGTAACACGTGACTGAATGGCAAACCCGTGAATGTGGATGTTTTCTTGTGTTGGCACTCCCACTTCTTTGCTATGCAAAGAGTGGCCTTCTGCAACAAGTATTTGCGTCTGTACAATGTCAACCCCTGTTACCATTTCGGTGATCGTATGCTCAACCTGTACTCTCGGGTTAACTTCTATAAAATAAAACTGGTCTTCGGATACAAGGAATTCTACTGTCCCTGCATTTATATAATCAACATTCTTCATTAGGTTGACTGCTGCCAGGCAAATTTCATCCCTCAACGTTTCAGATAGGGAAACGCATGGCGCCACCTCTACAACCTTCTGATGACGTCTTTGTACGGAACAATCTCTCTCATATAAATGGACGATATTCCCTTCACGGTCTCCTATGATTTGAACCTCAATATGCTTCGGTCTTTCTATGAATCTTTCAACATATACTTCATCATTTCCAAATGCTGCCTTGGCTTCTGATTTTGCACGTTCGTAGGACTCCTTTACTTCCTCAAGGCTTCTCACTATGCGCATGCCTCTTCCGCCGCCACCGAGGGAGGCTTTAATAATGATAGGGAATCCATGACTTTTTCCAAAGCTAATCACTTCTTCTAGGCTTTGTACTGGCCCGTCACTTCCAGGGATAACCGGAATTTCAGCAAGCTGTGCCTGTGTTCTGGCTTTAACCTTATCTCCGAACATATCTAAATGCCTGGATGAAGGACCAATAAAAATAATGCCCTCTTCCTCGCATCGTCTGGCAAATTCAATATTTTCGGATAGGAATCCATATCCTGGATGAATTGCATCAACATCGCTATTTTTAGCAATTGCAATAATTCCTTCTATATCCAGATATGCATCAATCGGCTTTTTGCCTTCCCCTACCAGATATGCTTCATCAGCTTTATAGCGGTGATAAGATCCTGAATCTTCTTTTGAATAGATTGCTACCGTACGGAAATCCAGCTCTGTGCAAGCACGGAATACGCGGATAGCAATTTCTCCTCTGTTAGCTACTAAAACTTTGTTAATTCTTCGGCTCAAGAAAAACACCCCGTCTTTATGTATTTTTAATAATATTCTGCCAAATTCAGGCTGTATCAGGGTGGGAAAACCCACCCGTTGCTGACCTGAATTTCTATGATTGGCACCCTGCAGTTTATTGCAGAACACCCTTTTTTTTATCAGAAGGAATTTACTCCTGATTTATGTATTAAAAAGCACTGAGAGTAACCCTGTGCTTATTTACGGATTACATAAGCTTTTTCAGAAGACTCTGGAATAGCTTCCGGCATTGGTTGTTCATCTTTATTTTTATACTTTTTTTCATAAGTTACAAACATAGAGACGTTCACCAGTATCCCCATAGCAATGGAAAGCTGCAGAAGCGAAGATCCACCATAACTTACAAAGGGAAGAGTTACACCCGTAAGAGGCATGACTCCTGAGATCCCGGCCAGGTTGATAAAAGCCTGTATCCCAATCATGGAGGATATCCCAATAGCAAGCAGGCTGCCAAAGGCATCTTTACACTTTAAACTGATAAAGATTCCTCTCAGGACAATGTACCCTAGAAGCAAAATGACAAAACCAACCCCGATAGCACCAAGTTCTTCCGCAATTACCGCCATAATAAAATCTGTATGCGCTTCAGGAAGGTAGCCCAACTTCTGGACACTCTCCCCAAGACCAAGTCCCTTCAATCCTCCTGCACCAAGCGCAATATATGAGTTGGAAAGCTGATAACCAAATTCTGATCCAAAGGGATCTCTGAAGGCTTCAATTCTTCCCATGCGATAAGGGGCAAATATCTTATTCTTTAAAAGAAGGATAAAAGGTGCAGCAAGCAGCATTCCAAACAGGCCCAGCTTAAAGATATTCTTGAAATTCATGCCTGAAGTAAAAATAATTGCTGCTGCGACAGCAAAAATAATTATGGCTGTCCCAAAGTCCGGCTGAATAGCAACCAGCAGGATAGCAAGGATTAAGTAGGCAAGCGGCGGAAGAACTCCCTTATTAAACTCATTTATATATGGCTGCTTTTTTGCATATACTGCAGCTAAATATATAATAACTGAAAGCTTTACAAATTCAGCGGGCTGAAGGCTTCTGCTTCCTATTTCAAACCAGCTCATGGCTCCGCCTGCCACTTTGCCAAAAATAAATAGGGCAAATAAGCCGAAAACAGAAATCCCCACCATGGGCACAAGAAATTTATTGCTTTGCATGGCTTTATATGGAAATAAAGCAACAAAGATAAATGCTATTGCAGAAATAACTAAATGCATTTTTTGCTTATTATAAAAGTAGTCGCTTTCTTGATCATAAATTTGTACTGCAGTAACCATGCTTGCGCTAAAAACCATAATTAGCCCAAAAACAGATAGCAGAGCTACAGCGATAACCAAGGTATAATCATACGATTTTAAAATTTTTTTTAACATCCAGCCCTCTTCCCTTATCTTCTAAGTTTATTACTTATTCTACTATAGTATTGAATATCCTGCTTTGAAGAAAAGAAAAGTTAATTTAAATGTAACATAACAATCAAGAGAATTCCATAATTATGTCATACTAATTTAAAATAAAGTTATACCGTTTAAATATAATCTTTCAAGCAGGCATACTAATCAACCTTATTGCTCAATTTGGTTATAAAAAAACTCAAACAATCTATGAAGAATGTTTGAGTTTTTTAATTTTATTTTTTTACTGAAGCTTCGTGAAGAATGGAGAGTTCTCTTTCCAATTCATCAAGAATAGCCTTGCCTTCGGTCTCTTCAATTAAACCGAGACGGACAGCAAAATCTATTTCCCTGGACAACCCGAACATCTGAGTATCAAGCACCTCTTCATATAGAGGGCATTGGGGCATTGTGAGGTTATCCATTTGAACCTTGATTAACTTTAATATTTTAGCAGCATCTGCCTTTAAAAGAGCGTTTGCTTTTTCTTTGTGATCTAAAATCATTTCAGAAGCCAACTTTCAATCCCTCCATTTCCGAGCGATTATCCTATCTTTAAATTTTATACTTAAGCTTGGAAAAAAGCAAGGATAATAAGGGATTAATAAAGAATAGCGTTCTGCCGAACGTCTTGCTTTATTTAGAACTTTTATATTTTAGACTCTGTAATTCCCCTGTTGATTTCCACTCCAGGCGCTCCCGAACCGCAGGCGTTCCGGCAGCTTCCCTCCGCGTAAAACGCGTCTTTGAGATCTTCCTTTGATTCTCTTCTCCCGCTGGACGTTAAGATAACATTCTTGAATCAACTCTGTACGTAGGTAATGAGAATGCGTTTTCAAGGATCTCTTGCCTTCCGTTTTAATCAACAGAGTGCCAATACCAACAGTGAGCCATTTTAAAATATGCTGTAGTTATTTCTATCTGCCAGAATCTCCAATAGCTTTAAACCTGCTATGCTATTTCCTCTTTTGTCCAGTGAAGGGCCGAAAATGCCTATGCCGCACCTTTCCGGCACTACTCCTAAAATTCCGCCCGACACGCCGCTTTTTGCCGGTATTCCAACTTTGATGGCAAACTCCCCCGATGCATTGTACATCCCGCATGTAACCATGAATGTTTTACAAATACGTGCAATCTCTCTAGAGATAATTTCTTCACCGGTCTCCGGATCCTTCCCATCAAGTGCAAAAACAGCACCTATTCTTGCGAGATCGAAGCAGCTCATTTCAATTGCACATTGTTTTGTATAAATGTCCATCAGTTCTTCTACATTCCCCTCGATAACACCGTGCTGTTTCATGAAGTAACAGAGAGCTCTATTAAGGCAGGAAGTATCAAATTCAGATTTTGCTACTTCCTCATCACAGGTTACATCTTTATCACTTGCCAATCGCTGTACAAAATCCCTAATGCGGCTCCATCTTTCCAATGCGTTCTCACCTTTTATCATGTTCGTAACCGCCAGTGCACCTGCATTAATCATTGGATTAAGAGGCTTTGAAGGAATAGATGTCTCAAGTTTGGAAATAGAATTGAATGGATCGCCGGTTGGTTCCATCCCCACTCTATTAAAAACATAGCCATATCCTCTATCTTGAATGGCCAATGCCAAGACCAGCACTTTTGAAATGCTTTGCAAAGTGAACTTTTTTTGGTAATCTCCGGCGTATATGCAGCTGTTATCCATAATGTTGTATATCGCTACTGAAAGATCTTGCTTGTTTACTTCTGCAAGTGCAGGAATATAATCTGCTACTTCGCCTTCATTTGCCAATGGAACGACTCCATTAACAATTTTTTGCAGATCACCGCTAGTATGACAGGTCATTATTTCCCTCCTGGCATTATTTTTATCATTGAGCTAGTTTACCCCAAATATTTATCAAGAATGCCAATATGACAACTTCCCATAAAATCTGTATACTAAAAGCATATATCTATTCATGAGTGCATGGATTTGCCAGGAGGATTAATATGGAAAATATTATTTCATTTAAAGGACAAGTTAAATATACGATTACATTGGATCCGGGAGTCTGGATTTTTGATGACCGGAGAGTAGATTTGAATACATATTTTGATAAGGAAACTGTGAATAAAAATGAGCTCGAGGAATATACGAAGGCAGTTTCTAAGCATTGGGATAGGGAGATCATGGAAGGAGCTGTGTTTCCTCCTACATTAAAAACAGAAAAAAAATTCGAAAAGGAAAAGGTATTGACAGGTACTTTCGGGATTCCTTTTAAACCGTTCCTCCATAATGCCGAGCCGGATGAAAGTGCAGAATCTCTAATTATCGAAAGTGAAGACGGCGAGGTTCAACTGCCTTTATCCCAAGCAGAAGAATTAATATTGGGGTTCTCAAAGGAAGGAAAACCTTTAAAGGATGACGGACCTGTACATGTATATATCGGTGATGGAAGCAATAAAAACAATCCTATCAAAAGAGTGAAAGCTTTCAGAGTGGAATGACCGGAGAGGGCGATGGAATATCGCCCTTTTCTTATTGGCCGCACGCAATAACAGTATATTCTGCTTTTGCAGGGCCACCCCCGGCTATAGACCAATTATTGTAAATTCGGGTGAAATATTAGGCTAAAATGTTTCTATAAAAGGTCAGCTGCAAGCTGTGCAAGGCCGGATCTCTCGCCTTTGACAAGCTTGACATGTCCGGAGATAATTTGATCTTTAAACTTTTCTACAACATAGGTAAGGCCATTGTTATAGGCATCAAGGTATGGATGATCTATTTGCTCAGGGTCACCCATTAAGACAATCTTACTTCCTTCCCCCACTCGCGTAAGAATGGTTTTCACCTCATGCTTAGTTAAGTTCTGCGCTTCATCAATAATGATAAACTGATCCGGAATGCTCCTTCCCCGTATATAGGTCAGCGCCTCAACCTCGATCGATCCCATTCCTGCAAGTATGGCATCCAATTCCCCTGGTTTCTTCACGTTAAACAAATACTCCAGATTATCGTAAATCGGCTGCATCCACGGTCTTAGTTTCTCTTCTTTCTCACCTGGCAGGAATCCAAGATCTTTTCCTACCGGAACAATTGGCCGTGCTACCAGCAGCTTTTTGTATTGTCCATAGTCCTCGGTCTGCATTAAACCGGACGCCAGCGCCAATAAGGTCTTTCCGGTTCCAGCCTTCCCAATTAGCGTAACTAAAGGAAGATCATTTCTTAGCAAAAGCTCCAAAGCCATTGTCTGCTGAACATTTCGGGGTTTGATTCCCCAAATATGATCATGGTCAAATATAAGCTTCTTTACCTTCTTTCCATTTTGATCAACCACCCCCAAAGCCGATGAAGAGGAGCCAAGGGCATCTTTCATAACAAGGAACTGGTTGGGATAGAAAGGATGATTTGCCACATCTGACAATGGCAATTCACCTTTTTCATAAAAGCGGTTCAATCTATCCAGCCCTATATAAACTTCCAGGAAACCAGGATACAAATGATCATTTTCCACTACCCGATCACTTAAAAAATCTTCAGATATTAACCCGATTGCATCGGCTTTTACACGGACGAGAGCATCTTTGCTTACCAGAATGACTGTTCGTCCATTTTCTTTTGTCTCTTCTTCAAGTGATAAATTCTTGGCAACTGCCAAAATCCGATTATCATTAGTTTTTTCCACAAAGATCTCCTGCAGCTGTTGAAATGATCTGTGGTTCAATTCAATACGCAGGCTTCCGCCATTTTCAAGAGGGATTTTTTCATGAAGCTTTCCCGTTTCTCTCATGCCGTCAATCAGCCTGGATACTTGTCTTGCATTTCTGCCTATCTCATCCATATACCTTTTCTTCGAATCGACTTCTTCCAGTACCACAGCTGGAATTACCACTTCATTATCTTCGAATGAAAATATGGAATTAGGGTCTTGCAACAAGACGTTGGTATCTAAAACGTAAATTTTACTCAATCTGATGCCTCCTGCTCCTCTTGGGTCTTTATAAAGCGAAACTTCGTAAGTGGGGGCTTTCTGCCTTTTTAGTTTCGATAGCTGCTGTGTCTTTGTTTGGTATGAGCCCATTTTGGAATCATAACGAATACGTCGTTTGTTTATATTATTCATTCCCACTGAGAAGTTGAATGAATAGGATGAAAGGCTTTTATATACAGTGGGACAAATATAACTTGGTAAAATATATGTTTTGCCGAATAAAGATAGAAGAAGTTTTGCACAATAATCATTAAAGAATCCTATTTAGTCCTGATAAACTGCAAAATACTCAGGGCATTTCGGGTAATTGCTTTTATTTCAGGAAAATTTTTTGATAGCCCCGGAGGTGTCAAATATGAAGAAATGGCTATTTTTGTTCTTTTCAGCCTTACTTTTGTCAGGATGCGGATTAAACAATAACCAGTCCCAAGACCAGCAGGACCAGCAAAATGCCATTAATGTTAAAAACAGCACGATTCAGGAAGTTGACAGGGAGACCGGACAGCAAGTTTCCAGACACCTTGTCGACTTGGCAACAAGGATACCCAATGTTAACGACGCGACTGCGGTTGTCCTCGGAAGATTTGCGATTGTAGGGATTGATGTAAATAAAAACCTCGACAGATCTGAAGTTGGGACAATTAAGTATTCTGTTGCAGAAAGTCTGAAAAATGATCCCCATGGCGCAAGAGCTATGATTGTGGCCGATCCGGACATTAACGCCCGGCTTCGAGAAATAGCCGAAGACATTCAAAATGGGGAGCCTATTCAGGGAATTATGAATGAGCTGGCTGATATAGCTGGCCGTTTAATGCCAGAAGTACCCGCAGATTTAGTTGATCCAAACAAGAAAAATGAAAAAAACGCAACAGAGGATCCGAAGAAAAAACTCAATAACAACCAAGAAAAAAAACTCGAACAAAAACAAGAAGAACATTCAAACTACCATAAATAAACCAGGTACCTATACCAGTTGTACGAACTGGTATAGGTACCTGGTACTTTTTTGCTGCTCTAATCAACAGTTTTCTCTAACATAGCCATGAAAAAAGCTTAGCTCCCTTAGGGAACTAAGCTTTTTTCATGGCTTCCATTACCTGTTTATCTAAACGGGCTGCAGCATCTTTGTCGTAAGTTTTGTCATATTGCGGTTCTGCTGTAATTTTGGAGCCGTAGAACATTACATCACGAACTTCTTTTACGCTGATATCCAATAGGGCCAGCTTAAGCGGCACACCTTCCATCTTTTCAGACTTTACTGAAGCCTCTCCAGAGATGGAATATGTAGATTCGTTTGCTATGATATTCAGGACTACTTGATTGTTGTTATTTATGTTTTGTACGATTCTTGAACGGTTATCAACAGCGAAACAGATTGTTTCTTCATCCTTGGCCAATACCCAAGAAATCGCGCTAACATTTGGCCCTCCTGTTTCGTGATCAACAGTTGCAAGTGTGACAAACCGCTCTTTCTGCAATTCATCATATAATGGTTTAATTAATTTGGGTTCTACCTGATTTGCCATTCTTTTCCCTCCTTTATTAGTTTCATCATAGTATGATAAGGAATTTCTTTCAACCAATATACATTCATGGCTAAAGCACCTTCTTCAGCAATACGGCACTGAAACTCTATTCTATACTAATATGAACCAATACCTCAGGCCAAATACCGTAAAAGCAGCAAAAATTTATTTATCGCAAAGCATTCGAATCCATTACGAACTTGTACTATAATGGTATTAAAAGCAGTCAAAATAATATGAGGTGTCCCTATGAGAGTTAAATGTGTACTTTGCGATAAAATCGAATCTATAGAAAATGAATCTCTGCAGGCTAAGCGTCTGCGCAATCGCCCAATTCACACCTATATGTGCAAACCGTGTGAAACAAGAATTGCTGAGAGAACGCAAAAGAGAGCCGATACCGGTAATTTTAAACTGTATCGGAGCAAGGTCCAGGAGGAAGAATGGTAAGCCTCCCAATTTGGAGTGTAATGGACTTTTAAAACAAATTAGGATTTATCCGCTAGGCAGAATAGCTTGGAATGCCAGACAACACGAACAAGCCAAAATAAAGCCGCCCCTTGGAGGGAGCGGCCTTTATTAATCTTCTGGATAATTCACATACTTATCAGGTTCATTTTGGATTTGATTGAGCATGACCTCAATCAAATCACGCGGAAAACGGGTTTTATTCCGTTCTCCGTCCTTAGTGTAATGCACATAGTACATAACTTCATCTTTTTCAACTTCCAGATCGGAAATCTGATGCTCATCTCCGAGAATGTCAAAAAACATCTTTTCTGTGTCTGTTGCTGCTGTATCATCAGGCCGTTCATCACTGACAATTTTAATCGTTAACCAGTTATACAGTGAATCCTGCAAAGATTTCATATCAGCCTCTCCCCGTTAATCCGCATTTGCCTGATGCTTCTTTTCCTGGTGAAGGCGGATTTTATAGATAATCAAGATTAGCGCAGCCACAACAAGGCCTTCAGCAACCGGAAGGAACACACCAAGAAAAGTCAGCATGGTACATCCCAAAATTAAGAAGGTGTAAATAACAACTGATTTGGCAATAGGAAGCTTTTTGGCAAATCCAAGTTTAAAAACCAGGATAGACAAAAGGACAATTGTTATATAAAGCAGCCACATCCCTGTTGTGGGATTTTGATCGACTTTGAATAAAGCAGCGAAAAAAGACAGGCGTTGTGAAACATCCATATCCCTCTTTCCTCCCCCTTCTTAGCCTTAGTTTGTTTCAGCGTATTTCTTTTTCTTAGCTACTCTTTCACGTTCATTTTTATCAAGAATTTTCTTGCGCAGTCTGATTGATTCAGGTGTTACCTCAAGAAGCTCATCATCATTCAAATATTCCAGGGCTTCTTCAAGTGTCAATATGCGCGGCTTTTTAATCACATTGGTTTGATCCTTATTAGCAGAACGAATGTTGGTTGCGTGCTTCACTTTTGTGATATTAACTGTAAGATCATTCTCGCGAGTATGTTCACCTACAATCATTCCTTCATAGATCTCAGTACCTGGCTCAACGAAAATAGTTCCTCTATCCTCTACTTGCATAATACCATATGTGGATGACTTTCCACTTTCCATTGAAACGAGCACGCCTTTGCTTCTTCCGCCAATTTGTCCTTTAATCTCAGGCTGATAGCTGTCAAATGTGTGATTGATAATACCGTATCCGCGAGTAAGCGTCATAAATTCTGTGGAATAGCCAATTAGTCCGCGGGCTGGAACATTAAATGTTAGTCGCACTTGACCATTTCCGTTATTCACCATATCAAGCATTTCACCTTTACGTGTACCCATTGATTCAATAATTGAGCCGGTATTATCCTCTGGCACATCAATTTGAACACGTTCTACTGGTTCACAGCGAACACCATCAATTTCTCTAATAATTACTTCAGGCTTCGAAACCTGCAATTCAAACCCTTCACGGCGCATATTTTCAATGAGGATTGATAAATGAAGTTCTCCGCGTCCAGATACAACCCAAGCGTCAGGCGAATCTGTATTTTCAACACGAAGACTCACATCTGTCTCAAGCTGGGCACGTAATCTTTCTTCAACTTTTCTGGCTGTAATATACTTGCCTTCTCTTCCTGCGAATGGGCTGTTATTTACAACGAAAGTCATTTGCAATGTTGGCTCATCTATTCTTAGAACAGGAAGTGCTTCCTGATGCTCAACAGGGCAGACAGTTTCCCCTACGTTGATATCTTCCATTCCGGAAACAGCGATTAGATCCCCAGGATAAGCTTCTTGGATTTCTTCGCGCTTCAGGCCGAAGAACCCAAAAATTTTCGTCACACGGAACTGTTTGACTGAACCATCAAGCTTCATTAGTGCAACTTGCTGACCGACCTTAATCGTTCCACGGAATACGCGGCCAATCCCAATTCTTCCTACATAATCATTGTAATCTAAAAGTGCTACCTGGAATTGAAGCGGTTCTTCGCGGTTATCAACAGGTGCTGGTATATGGTCAATAATGGCTTCATAAACCGAATGCATATCATCATCCTGTTTTTCAGGAGTTGTACTTGCAGTTCCAGCAATAGCTGATGCATAAATGACCGGAAACTCAAGCTGGTCTTCATCTGCACCAAGTTCGATAAATAAATCGATTACTTCATCAACAACTTCTGTTGGGCGGGCAGATTCCTTGTCAATTTTATTTACAACTACGATTGGAGTTAGTTTTTGTTCCAATGCCTTTTTGAGCACGAAGCGTGTTTGCGGCATACAGCCTTCATATGCATCCACTACTAATAAAACACCATCAACCATTTTCATGATACGTTCAACTTCACCGCCAAAATCTGCGTGTCCTGGCGTATCAAGTATGTTGATTCTTGTATCTTTATATTTAACTGCAGTATTTTTAGCTAAGATGGTAATTCCACGTTCTCTTTCCAAATCATTTGAGTCCATGGCACGCTCTTCTACATGCTCGTTTGAGCGAAATGTTCCAGACTGTTTTAAAAGTTCGTCAACCAGCGTAGTTTTTCCGTGGTCAACGTGGGCAATAATCGCTATATTGCGAATGTCTTCTCTTAGTTTCAAAAGATTTCCTCCTATTTATAAAAACTAAATCATTTTTCTACATTTTTTTTACAACTGATACATTATATCATAATTACTGTAGAAACCTAAAAGCTTTTTGTGTAAAATAATGTAGAAAAGGGGTTCGTGCCTGGCTTTTTAGGTTATTTCAATTATTTAATACGCTATTTCTATATATTGTTTGCCAGCAAATGCACTTATTACTCCGCCTGGGAGGGTAAAATAGTATGAAACATATCAAGTGGCCTTTATTAGCTTTTGCGATTGGAACAGCCGTATGCATGATGGGAATTGGAGTTGCAGTGGCTGAACGAAGCATATTTGGCATTATTTTTTCAATCGTCCTGTTAGTTTTTGTAATGGGTTTCGGTTTTAAAACAAAGAAGAAAATGAGAGAAGACGGATTGCTATAACAAAGCGCAAAAAAGCTGCAGCCAAGTGCTGCAGCTTTCTTAAATAAGCGGACAGACCATTATCAAATAATCTTTTCCTTCAGGAGAAGTCTCCATCTTAAACTGTTCAAATCCGGCATCAGATAGAAACTCGATCCACTTATAGCGATATTCCGGCACACCTGCAAATAATGACTTCTCCCCACTGCTTTTCAGTTCCTCACCTATTTTTCCGATTATCGCTATACCCAAACCTTGTCTCCGCCTTTCTTCCTTAACAAGAATAGTTCCAATCCACGGCTTTTGATTGGATGGCGATTTATTAACATGAAAGGTGACGGCTATCTGCTCACCATCCAATCGCCATAGTCTCCACTCCCCATTCAATTTCTCATGCAAAGCCACGTACTTTTTAAGGTTAAACCCGCTTTTTTCGGTTTCTTCCCACTCAGGACTGGTTTTTATGATTTTTAAGAAGAATGGCCAATCTGAATCAGTCAATAAATTACTGGTCAGATTACCAATTTCCATTGTTTAAATACTCTTTCATGATTTCCTGGTGGAGACCCGGCTTCGAGACAAAAACAGAGTTATTTTCTAGCAGATTCAACGGCTCTCCTTTAAGAGTAGTCGCTTTTCCTCCCAGCTCCTCAATCATTATGACACCAGCGGCAAAGTCCCACGGCGCCAGTCTTAAGGTAATATAGGCGTCAACCCGCCCTGATGCAATATAAGCCATCTCTATAGCAGCAGAGCCATAAGAGCGGGTCCCCCGCGCATTTTTAACCAGCGGTGCCAGCAGCGACGGATCAATCCGCTTATTTTCCGTTACCCATGTGGCATTCAGCCCTATAACCGCTTTGGAGACTTCTGTTTCTTTTAATGGAGGAAGCTTCAATTCATTCATATAAACTCCATGCCCCTTAATAGCATGATACAATTCATCATGCACCACGTCATAAATCAATCCGATTTTCCCTTCGCCATTTTCATAGATGCCAATTGAAATCGCAAAATTTCTTTGCTGATGCACAAAGTTCATTGTTCCATCGATTGGGTCGATAATCCACACAATTCCGTCCAAGTCGTTTAACTTATCGCCAAATCCCTCTTCCCCAAGGATTCGGTGTTCAGGATATTTCTCTTTAATTTTCTTTATGAAAAATTGTTCTGTTCCCTGATCAATATCCGTAACCAAATCATTTGCATTTGACTTTGTCGTAATTGTCAATGTTTTACTGAAGGAATTCCGGATGTTGACTCCAGCCTCTTTAACCCAGGCTTTTGCATATGTATCTAATTCGCTCCAATTTGTCATACTTGGCCCACCCTCCGCTAAGTCTCCATTGTTATTTTATGGGATTTTTTAAAAATATGGCTGTTGAACTTGCCTGTTGATTTCCGCTCCATACATTGCTTTCAGCAGGCGGTCTAACAGCGCCTGTGGGGTCTCCCCATGACTCGATTCTCCAGATGAAACCTCGTGCCTGCCGCTCTTTGCTGAAATCAATATTTAGCTTCAACACAGCCTAAAATATTAATAGCTTAAATGAATTAGCGATGTTCTTCAAGTTATATCCTCTCCCAGGGAGAGGATAATCATTTGCAGCCTATTTATTTAAGAAGAAGGCATTTATAAAATAATAAACGAACTCCATATCCAATAAGGGAGTTCGTTTCTAAAGGTTTTTGCTTTTTATCTGCATTTTTTCTGCCTTTTCTCCTTTGCTTCACAGTTCAAGATACATCATCTTTAAAGTGCTTTTAATCTTAGAAGTTCCTGTCTGATCCTTTCAAGCTTTAGCTTTGTTTGCTTCTTTAAGTCTTCATTTTTTTCTTTCATGGCATCAAATAAAGTAGCTAATTCATAATCCATTTCCAGTCTTAGAACTGCTGTCCTTTCTCTCTCACCGGCTTTTTTCTTAACAGAATTCATAAGTTGTTTCATTAGACAGTACACCCCTTCCAATAATCTAATTAATTTTCTGATTATTTTTACTATTATCATATGAAGAGTAATTCTCAGATGCAACTAATTTGTGCGATAACCCAAACTTAAATTATAGCTCTGCTAACCGTGCCTGTTGATTCCCATTTCAGGCGCCTGCTTTTCGCTCCAGTCATCTTAATGCCAAGATCAGCATGAGAGTTTACACTGCCTATTTATAAAGAGCTTTAAGGCTTAATATTTCTAGATTGTTCGAGGTTATGCTACAATATTTGACAAAGCATTTAGGAGGTTAGCTTATGGCATTTTCCGGTTTTACCAATGAAGATTTCAATGTTTTTGAAATAGATGGCCTTGATGACAGAATGGAAGCATTAAAGTCAACGATTAGACCGAAGCTTGAAGAACTGGGACAGCATTTTGCCCCTTCGCTTTCAGCATTATCCGGCGATGAAATGTTTCCTCATGTTGCTAAACATGCGAGGCGAACCAAGAATCCCCCAAAAGATACGTGGGTTGCCTTTGCAAGTAATTCAAGAGGCTACAAAATGCTTCCGCATTTTCAAATTGGTTTATGGGAAACACATGTATTCATTTGGTTTGCTGTCATCTATGAAGCACCGAGTAAAGAGGCCATCGGAAAAGCTTTCGAGGACAGTCTGGATAAATTGTATAAAGAAGTACCTAAGGATTATGTCTGGTCTGTTGATCATACAAAACCATCGGTGCATCCGCATAGCCAATTGTCCAAAGATGAATTACAATCCATGTTTGTTCGCCTGCAAACTGTCAAGAAGGCTGAAATTCTGTGCGGCATCAATATTCCTAGAGAAGAAGCCGTCAGCATGTCGCCTGATCAATTTATTGAAAAAGCAGATTCTGTATTTAGAAACTTATTACCCCTATACAAAATGGCATAAACATCATTAATTAATATCAAAAAAAGCAAAACTTCCTTTCAAGTAGGAGGTTTTGCTTTTTCGTTCTTTAGCCGGTGCAGTTCATTTGCCAAGCCTGTTATTTCATTTTTATTTTATCCCCTGCAGAAGACTCCTTGGCTGCCTTCACCGCTTTGTATGATGAATAGCCGCTTTGTTCTTCAAATTCATCACAAAGATTTTTTTCCTGTGCTTTGCCCGGTACTATTTCCTTAAACCGTCTGTAGGCATTCATGAATTGATCCCGCTCAATTCCTTTTTCATAAGCCTGCTCAATGCTTTCGAAATATTTAATAACATCTACAATTTCTTCTGTTGACCAATCATGGTCAATCGGGTATTGATATTCCATGTCAATTTCACCTCAATTATGATTATCCTGCTGCTTTATATTGACTCAGCCCATTTTTTTCGGACGCTTTCCCCTTCAGCTACCATCCTCTGAATTAACTCATCAACAGTCGGCACATCCTTGATTAATCCCATTACCTGGCCAGCCCATGCGAAACCTTCATGGTCTTTCCCCTCATGAATATATTTCTTATTAGCATTCCCGCTTATGTAATTCTTTAATTGTTCATAACTGCCGTTTTGTTTTTCTATTTCGAGGATTTTATCTGTCCAAGGGTTTGCAATTACCCTGGCAGGAGCGCCAATTGTTCTTTTTATAACAACTGTATCATTTTCTGTTCCTTCCACCAGACGGTTTTTATATAACTCGGATGCATGAACGCACTCTTTTGTCGCCACAAATCTCGTTCCCATTTCAATCCCTTCTGCTCCAAGACTTAGCGCAGCCATCATTCCTCTGCCATCCCCGATGCCTCCTGATGCTATAACAGGAATGGATACAGCATCAACCACTTGAGGAACGAGGACAAAGGTTCCGATATCATCCCTGCCTAAATGTCCTCCCCCTTCCTGGCCGACGACCATTACTGCATCGGCACCTAACTCTTCCGCCTTTATTGCCTGCCTTTTGGCTGCTACAAGAACAAGTTTCTTAACATTTATACCTTTCAATTGTTCAAAAATGGGGGCAGGGTTTCCACCTGTCATAGATATTACCGGAACTTCTTCTTCAATAGCAATATCCAGATATTCAGCAAATGACCTGCCGTGCTGCCCAATAGCAAAATTAACCCCGAAAGGCTTGTCTGTCAATGTCTTTACTCTTTGGATTTCTTCTTTGAGTTTTCCTGGGCTGCTTAGAGACATTGCTGTTACCTGCCCTAGCCCGCCTGCATTTGAAACGGCAGCAGCCAAATCAGAATAAGCGAGATGTGCAAGCCCTCCCTGAATGATAGGATATTGAATATTTAGCATTTCTGTAACCCTTGTGTTCCAATTCATAATTACAACCTCCATTCGTCAATATTCTTCTATTTCTATTTTTATGTTTTAATTTCCTGTTAACTTCTAAAACTAAAAAGAAAGCAGAAAATTTTAGCCAGGGGAATTGTCTGGCCCATATGGTTGCAGAACGATAAATCTTTCTATGCAAAGGGATTGAATAATGCTATAATGCAAATGTTTTATAACATGATCAAATTGAAATATTAACTAAAGAGGTGTGGGAATAAGTTGTCTCAATATAATACACCGTTATTCAGCGGTTTACTTGCACACGCAAAAAAGGATCCGGTGCAGTTTCACATACCAGGGCATAAAAAAGGCACTGGAATTGACCCGGAATTTAGAGAATATATTGGAGATAATGCTCTTGCAATCGACCTGATCAATATCGGTCCGCTTGATGATCTCCATCAGCCAAAAGGAATTATTAAAGAAGCCCAGGACCTTGCTGCAGAGGCATTTGGAGCTGATAGAACATTCTTCTCCGTACAGGGAACAAGCGGAGCCATCATGACGATGGTTATGGCGGTATGCGGTCCTGGAGATAAAATTATCGTTCCTCGGAATGTTCATAAATCCGTTATGTCTGCTATTGTTTTCTCGGGTGCAACGCCAATTTTCATTCATCCCGAGATCGATGAAAAACTGGGTATATCACACGGAATTACTACTGAATCTGTATCGAAGGCCCTTGAACTCCATCCAGACGCTAAGGGAGTTCTGGTTATAAATCCAACATATTTCGGCATTTCAGCTGATTTAAAGAAAATTGTAGACATAGCCCATTCCTATAATGTGCCAGTCCTCGTTGATGAAGCACATGGAGTGCATATCCATTTCCATGACGAGCTGCCATTATCTGCTATGCAGGCTGGAGCAGATTTAGCAGCTACCTCGGTTCATAAACTGGGAGGGTCTATGACGCAAAGCTCTGTTTTAAACATGAAAGGAAACCTTGTTTCGGCCAAAAGGGTACAATCCATTTTAAGTATGCTGACGACTACTTCTACTTCCTATTTATTGCTTGCTTCATTGGATGTTGCCAGAAAACGCCTTGCCACTGAGGGCAAGGCGCTTATTGGCCAAACTATAGAATTGGCACAATCAATCCGCCGGCGCATAAATGATATCGATCGATTATATTGCGTTGGAGAAGAAATATTGGAAACGCAAGCTGCCCATGACTATGATCCGACAAAATTGATCATTTCAGTCAAGGAACTTGGCATGAACGGTTTTGATGTTGAAAATTGGCTTCGCGAAAAACATAATATCGAAGTTGAAATGTCCGATTTATATAACATCCTTTGTATCATCACACCAGGAGATACGCAAAAGGAAGCCGACATTTTAGTATCTGCTCTTGCCGAACTTGCGAAAGAGCGCGAAGGAAATACGGAAAAACTTGAAACTCAAGTGCTGCTGCCTGATATTCCAGTCTTATCCTTAACGCCTCGCGATGCCTTTTATGCTGATACAGAACTGGTGCCATTTGATGAATCAGAAGGAAGAATTATAGCTGAATTCATCATGGTCTATCCGCCCGGCATACCGATTTTTATCCCAGGGGAAATCATTACAAAAGAAAATCTTTGGTATATTAAAACAAATATGGAAGCCGGTCTTCCAGTACAAGGACCTGAGGATTATGATTTCAAATTCCTGCGCGTCATTGAAGAACATCGTGCCATACGATAAAGCAAAAGAGCCTTTCCTTTATGGAATAGGCTCTTTTTATTATTAGCGGTTATTAGCTTTGTCTGTTTTTTCTCCGTCACAGCAGTTGCATTGTTTAGAATACAAAACCGTTACTTTTTCATCCTCAAAGTGATCGATAGTTGAATTGCAAGCCTGGCATACGATTGTACCCATCTTTTCATTCTCCTTTTCATTGAGTTTTTTATTTAAACTGAAAGCGCTTAACTTCTTAATTCAATAATAATATAACACTATTAATATTTCAAGCCTAATTGTATAACATATTTAAAGTATTTTTTGGTATTTTACATTTCATCAGGCACGTGTTCCTTCCTTATTAGTATGTCACAATATAAAAAAGCAGACCTAAGTGTCTGCTTTTTTATAAGAATCCTTATACATTATTCATATTGTGTTTCAAAACGGGCACCCGGTATAGCTTCTTTGAAAAACTCACTCAAATCCGCTGCCTGTTCATATAAATCAAGCTTAAATGCCTTTTGTAAGTATTCAATGTCTTCGAGATCTTTTGGGTCGAGGAGAGTGGAGCGGCCTGTTTGCATACAAATAACCAGAGGCTTTGAAAAGAAGAGATTGGTATAAACGATGCCAAAATCATAACGGGTTGTTTCAGTTGTAAAACCAACAAATCGAACATTAACATTTTCATGCTCATCGTAGAGCTTCTCGAAAAACTCCATATTATTCCTCCTTTTTAATTTAATATTTAGAATATTATTATAATTCAATTTCCCAATTTTGACAAGTATTTTAAATTTTCCTTCCTATTTTAAGTTGTCATAAGATTTTAATCAGTGCTAGAATGAAATAGGATGTTCATACCACACTATTTGGGATAATGGGGGGAAGATGATGGCAGCTAATGCATATATAAAGCTTGTTCCTTCATCAGATAAGGAAAGGATCACAACTGAAGAGATTAAAGAACTATTTTTGTATTTTAAAGACATTACAGGTAAAACAGGTGACCAGATTAAGTGGGAATATGATGATGCCGCTTTTCCTTATGAAATTAAAGAAAAGCCTGAAGGAAAAGGCAGCTGGTTTTACCTTTTGTCAAACCATGACCGCTATAATGCTATTATACTCGGTGTGGATAAAGAAATGGTCAGAGTAGAAGATGGTTCTGAAAGAGAGCAAACCTACATACAAGTAACATTGCCAGAAAACGCTACGTTTGGTGATAAGGGGAAAGCCAACGAATTCTGCAAATTCCTTGCTAAAAAGCTCAAAGGGGAATTGCATTTATTTAATGGAAGAGTTATGTATTTCTATCCCAGAAAATAAAAAAAATAGATTTATTAAAGAGAACAGCTCCAAAGCTGTTCTTATTCTATTTATACATAAACCCAAGAGGTGAAACATGATCAGCAAAAAGGTTATTATTATCGTAATATTAAGCTTGGCGTTTACTATAATATCTCCATTTATTTTTCACTCGTATTATGAGCGGAAACCGGAAAGCACCCATCAAAATATTGAGTTCGGTGCACCATTTCCTTTCGCGGAACAAACAACATCCTTCCCTGAGGATTCCTATTCTTATCCGCTGGAAGTAAAATTTTCATCTCCGTTTGAAAAAGAAACGGGCTACAAAGCTGTACCTTTTCTTTTTTCTTTCTTTAGTTACTTTTTATTGTTCTTTCCCCTTTACACTATTTTTTCAAGATATTTTACTGGGAAACCAAAGAAGGAAGAGGAGTCAAACTAGAGACTCCTCTTCCTTCTTTTAGGCTCTTTTCTAAAGGCTGTTTTCGCAAACTTTGTTGCTTTTAAACAAGTAATGATTTCCGCTCCAGGATGCTCAGCGAACGAGGGGCGGGCGGTGAGCCTCCTCGGCACGCAGCGCCTGTGGGGTCTCACCTGTCCCACTCCTCCCGCTGGAGTCTCGCACCTTACGCTCCAATCAACCAAACTTACTTAACAATATTTTTATTTATGGACTCTATCTAAAAGCAACAATCTTTTAGAAAAGAGCTTTTCTAAAAGATTCAGTAATCAAATCAATACTTTATTGAACCGTTTTAATTCGTGCTGGGTTTGCCATTTCATATCCTTTATTTTGGAGTCCTTTTACAATATCCTCTAGAGCTTCCTTTGTCCATTGCCTGTCATGCATCAATAAATTGGCACCCTCCACTAAATATGGAGAATTGACCATTATGTCTGTCAGAGCCTCTTTGGATTGATATTCTTTTTCCCAATCATACCCATAAGTCCAATTCATAACGAGCATTTTTTCATCCTGTGCGATCTTTTTGCTGTAATCTGTATTGGAACCAAAAGGAGCTCTAAAAAATTTTGGCCTTTGTCCAATTATGTCTTCAATTTCATCATTCAGACCGACAATTTCTTTAAATTGCTGTTCCTCTGAAAGGTCTTTCAGATTTTGGTGGCTATATGTGTGATTGCCAATTGGAAAGCCAAGATTATGAATGGCTTTCAGTACGGCTGCCTCTTCTGGCGTATCGATAAAATGTCCGTTTACAAAAAAGATTGCCGGTGCACCCAGCTTCTTTAAGATTTCAGCCATTTGGAGCGCGTATGTATCAGGAGCGTCATCAATCGTTAATAGAACAACTTTTGAATTTGCATTTTTTATAGGTTCAATGGTCCAATTGTTCTCATTTAGCTGATATTCCGTTTCAACGGCTGCTACAGTTTCCTGGCTTGTTTCATTATTAACGTTATCTTCTTTGTTATTGCTTCCTTCGTTCGCCTGTATATTTGTTTCCTGCTCAGAATTGCTTACTTCCGTTTCTTCTTCAATTTCTTCTTGTTCCTTTTTGACTGTTGCTGCCTCTTCCTTTTTTACAGTACCGCATGCAGACAGAAACAGAATGAAAGAAAATAGTATCATAACCCCTGCTTTTTTCATGTTGCCCTCCTTTAATGCATATTTCTTTTCAGTCAACCCAATAAGTGGTATTATCAACAATGGTATTCAAAGAGCCAAAGAGTTGTTCCCCTACTCACTCCTTACCCTTACCCACTGCATTTACACGAAATAGGTTCGATATGAACATTATAAAACATTTTTCCTATTTTCTTAACAGCCAGGGAGTTTTACACAATTTTTTTATCAGGGTAAAAAATATTACAATTGAAAACATATGGAGGGATTTGATGAAGAAACTGACACCCGTATTTACGGTCTCAGTCATATTCACAGCATTATTTATTTTATGGGGACTTGTCCCGCAAAGTGTTTTGCCGAATGGAAACCTTGACTCAGTCACACAGAACATTCAAGGATTCATACTAGAGAAATTTGGCTGGTTTTATTTATTATCAGCTTCAGCCTTTTTAATTTTTTCTATCCTATTAATATTCACCAAGTACGGAAATATTCGCTTAGGGAAAGATGCTGACAGACCAGAATATAATTATCTAACTTGGTTTGCTATGCTTTTCAGCGCCGGAATGGGGATCGGCCTTGTATTTTGGGGAGTGGCGGAACCAATGTACCATTATTATGCCCCTCCATTTTCAGAAGGGCAGACCCCTGATGCTGCAAGAGCAGCAATGAGATATTCCTTTTTCCACTGGGGACTCCATCCATGGGCGATTTATACAGTAATTGCGCTTGCTCTTGCCTATTTTCAATTTAGAAAAGGAGCGCCAGGAGTTATTAGCTCAATATTAAGACCTGTTTTAGGCGACCGTGTTGATGGCCCTCTGGGCGTGATCATTAATTTCATCGCCGTTTTTGCTACTGTATTTGGTGTTGCAACCTCTTTGGGTCTTGGAGCTATACAAATTACAGGGGGACTTTCTGCAACATTTGCCGGAATCGATAATAATATTGCTACCCAGTTAACGGTTATTGCCATCGTTACCATCCTATTTATGCTTTCTGCGCAAACAGGTTTAAATAAAGGAATAAAATACTTAAGTAATTTAAACATTATCTTAGCTATAGGTTTAATGATGTTCCTGCTGTTTGTAGGTCCTACAAATTTTATTATGGATCTATTTACAACAACCATCGGCTCTTACCTTCAAAACCTGCCTTCTATGAGCTTCAGATTAAGCCCTTTTGATCAGGAACTAACATGGTTCCAGGATTGGACGATCTTTTATTGGGCATGGTGGATTGCATGGGCACCATTTGTCGGAACCTTTATAGCCCGTATCTCCAGAGGAAGAACCATCCGGGAATTTGTGATCGGCGTACTTGCCGTTCCTACCATTTTCGGGGCTCTGTGGTTTTCTGTTTTCGGCGGAACCGGAATATACCTTGAATTTTTTGAAGCAAAACCAGTAATGGATTCAATTGAACAACAAGGAATGGAAGTCGCTTTATTTACTGTTTTTGATAACTTTCCTTTCTCAACCGTTCTATCCTTATTGGCTATTTTCTTAATCAGCACCTTCTTTATCACATCTGCAGACTCCGCCACCTTCGTTCTTGGCATGCAGACAACTAACGGGAGCCTAAACCCTTCCAACAGAATAAAATTTGTATGGGGAATAATCCAATCTGCCTCAGCAGCTATACTATTATGGACAGGTGGATTGGAGGCACTTCAAAGAGCTTCTATAATCGCAGCACTGCCTTTTACAATCATCATGCTTCTGATTGTTGTTTCACTTATAAAGGCATTTAAAGAAGAAATCATTCCCGATCGAAAAGTGCATAAATCATAGAAAAAGCAGGCACCTATGAGGACAGGTGCCTGCTTTTCTTTTGTCTGATCGGATTACATCACCAATGACTGAGGTATGACATAGCCAAATGAAAAGAGCCATATAAGCTTAGACTCATTAGTGTTACCATTAATGTTTTTTTTGTCGATTTAATAATCCAATTCCCAATATTTATTGCCAAGTAGAAAAACACAAAAAACATAATAACTTTGTATACAAGCTGGTCATATTTCGACAGCCATTCAATGAATGTATAACCGCTCCAAATAATCAGCTGAAGCAAGAGAGCTGTATAAATCTTCATTTTTCCCACCACCACATTTTATCATCCATTTCCCTTTTAAAAGACTATGTTAAACCTGGCTCTCGACTGTCACTCCCGACAACATGGGCTAAAATCACAACTGAGCCGAGCACATCCTTTAATAAAGGAAACACTGTGTGTTTGTAATATATGTTTAAAATGAAAATCTTATTTTTCATTTCTGTAACATTTGAATGACAAGCCAAAATAATAATAATCTGTATGATAAAATACTCATTATTATGAGGTAAAGGCTTCAAATAATTGCCGAACTGTTAGCTAAATGGAAAATCATAAAGACTTTTATACTATAAAAAATATACACTTTAATTTGAACTGTCTTCTATTCGTTTTATGGAATCTTTTATAAAGTGAGGGCAATGGATATGAAAGGTCTGCCGCTTTTAATAATCGTTTCTCTCTTGTTTGTGACCTCTTCATGCAATCATAAAGAAGCAAAGAAAGAACTGATAATTGACAACAGTGTTAAACAAATTATCTTCTTTTCCAATCATAAACAATACGAGCAAGAAGTCTCTTATTATGATGCAATCATCGAATTAAAGAGAAGCTTTCCGGAAGAAATAAAAAAAATGAAAATTATCACTGCATCAGAATCAAAAAATTATTATAACAATTATGAGGTTGAAAACTGTCCGGCGATTTTACTTGTGTATCAAGATGAAGTGCTTGTTGAGATAAAAGGTAATGTTCCAAAAGAACAAATTGTTAAACCTATGGCGCACGCGTTGGATAGTGGCAGCTAAAATAAAAAAAATCCTTCCCGAAATGGGAAGGATTTTTTTTATTTTACGATATGAATAGGACTGCCAATAGCAACTTCTGCTGCTTCCATTGTGATTTCACCTAATGTTGGGTGAGCATGAATCGTCATAGCCAGATCTTCTGCAGTCATTCCAGCTTCAATAGCCAATCCAAGTTCAGCAATCATATCAGATGCACTTGCACCCGCAATTTGAGCACCAATTACAAGTCCATCTTCTTTACGTGTAACAAGCTTTAAGAAACCATCAGTTGAGTCGAGCGCAAGCGCACGTCCGTTAGCTGCAAATGGGAACTTCGCTGCTGTTACTTCAATTCCTTCTTCTTTTGCCTGTTGTTCTGTATAACCAACTGATGCTAATTCAGGCTCAGAAAATACAACAGCAGGAATTGCTAGATAATCAATTTCTGAATTATGGCCAGCAATTGCTTCTGCTGCGATTTTACCTTCGTAAGAAGCTTTATGAGCTAATTGAGGACCTTCAACAATATCACCGATCGCATAAATATTGCTCACATTTGTACGGCAATGTTTATCGATTTCAATAACACCGCGTTCACTCATCTTAATGCCGACCTGTTCTAAACCTAGTTCATCTGTATTTGGACGTCGTCCAACCATTACAAACACATAATCTGCATCAAGTGATTTTTCTTCGCCTTTTTCTTCGAACTTAACGGTAACCCCATTTTCATTCTCTTCAACACCTTTAGCAAGTGCTTTCGTAATGAATTCAACGCCTTTTTTCTTTAGGTTCCGTTTTACAAGAGAAGTCATTTGCTTCTCAAATCCGACCAGGATATCATCAGCACCCTCAAGGATGGTCACTTGTGAACCAAAGTTCGCATAAGCACCTCCAAGTTCAATCCCAATAACACCGCCGCCAATTACAACGATTTTTTCTGGAATTTCTTGAAGTGCAAGTGCACCTGTTGAATCTAGAACACGTTTGGAGTATTTAAAAGCAGGCAGTTCAATCGGACGTGAACCAGTTGCAATGATAGCATTTTTAAACGTGTATGTTTGTGCTGAATTGTCATCCATAACACGAAGGGTGTTACTGTCAACAAAGTAAGCTTCACCACGAACGATGTCAACTTTATTCCCCTTTAACAGGCCTTCTACTCCACCAGTAAGTTTCTTAACGACACCGGATTTAAATTCTTGAACTTTTGTAAAGTCAACTTTTACGTTTTCAGCTGTAATACCCATCGCTTCTGAGTGCATAGCTGTTTCGTAGCGGTGTCCTGCTGCGATTAACGCCTTTGAAGGAATACATCCAACGTTTAAGCAAACACCGCCCATATTTGCTTTTTCTACAATTGTAACCTTCTGTCCAAGCTGCGCTGCGCGGATAGCTGCAACATATCCTCCTGGACCTGCTCCAATGACTATAGTGTCTGTTTCAATAGGGAAATCTCCTACTACCATTTATTACGCCTCCATTAACAATAGTTCTGGATCGTTCAGTAAACGTTTGATGTGGTTTAGTGCATTCTGTGCAGTTGCTCCATCAATGATTCTGTGGTCAAAGCTTAAAGACAATGCCAATACTGGTGCAGCAACAATTTCGCCATCTTTTACGACCGGCTTTTCAGCAATTCGGCCAATACCAAGAATGGCAACCTCAGGGTGATTGATAACTGGAGTAAACCATTGTCCGCCTGCAGACCCGATATTTGTGATTGTGCATGAAGCACCTTTCATTTCATCCGGAGCAAGCTTTCCATCACGAGCTTTTCCAGCAAGTTCGTTAATTTCGTTTGAAATTGCAAATGTAGATTTGCGGTCTGCATCCTTTACAACCGGTACAAGAAGACCTTTCTCCGTATCAGCTGCAATTCCAATGTTGTAGTAATGCTTGTGGATGATTTCACCTGCAGCATCATCAATGGATGTATTTAATGCAGGGAATTCACGCAATGCACTTGTTAATGCCTTTACCACATATGGAAGGAATGTAAGCTTGATTCCTTTATTAGCTGCGATTTCTTTAAACTTCTTGCGGTGAGCAACAAGCTTAGTTACATCAATTTCATCCATTAATGTAACGTGTGGAGCAGTATGCTTGGAGTTTACCATAGCCTTGGCAATGGCTTTGCGGATTCCGCTCATCTTCTCGCGAGTTTCCGGATATTGTCCAGCAGGAATCGCCTGTGCAGCTGCAGGTGCAGTTTCTTTTGCTTCAGCTTTTGGTGCAGCTTCCTGAGCAGGGGCTTCAGCAGCTTGTGCACCACCATTCAGGTATGCATCAATGTCAGCTTTTTGAATGCGCCCATTTTTGCCGCTTCCAGCCACCTGGCGTATGTCCACGCCTTTGTCACGAGCGTACTTTCTAACAGAAGGCATCGCAATAATGCGGCGGTTAGGATCAACATCAGCCTGAGAAATAACTGCTCCTTCTTTAGGTGCATCCTGTGCAGGAGCTTCTTCTTTCTTCACGTCCTGGCCAGCTTCAGCTGTTGCCTGTACTTGCGCTTCTGTTTTTTCTTCTTTAGGAGCCTCATCTTCATGGTCTCCCTTGAATTTAAGGTCCTCATATCCAGGAGCATCAAACGTAATTAAGACCTGCCCTACAGTTGCAACTGTTCCTTCTTCAACAAGAATTTCTTCGACTTTACCTTTAACAGGGGAAGGAATTTCAACAACTGCTTTATCGTTTTGAACCTCACAAAGCACGTCATCTTCTTGTACTTCATCGCCTGGCTTTACAAACCACTTGACGATTTCACCTTCATGGATACCTTCACCAATATCAGGCAATCTAAATTGGAATGCCAATGGAATTCAACCTCCTATTATTTCGTTCGTTCATTCATAATAAAACACGTCAGGGGGATATTTTCCCCCTTGTGTTATCCGTTATACATAATTAAAATTCAAGAACCTTTTTAGCTGTTTCGATTACATCTTTATAGTTTGGCAGCCACACTGTTTCAGCTTGCGGGAAAGCAAATACAGTATCTGGAGCCGCTACACGAAGGACTGGAGCTTCAAGGCTCAGGATTGCACGGTCATTGATTTCAGCAACCACATTTGCTGCAACACCTGCTTGCTTCTGTGCTTCCTGAACAACAATAGCTCTTCCTGTTTTCTCAACAGAAGCAATAATTGTATCGATATCAAGCGGAGCAACTGTGCGCAAATCGATTACTTCAACAGATTTTCCTTCTTTTTCAAGCTCTTCAGCCGCTTTTAATGACTCATGAACCATTGCGCCATAAGTGACAATGGTAAGGTCTGAGCCTTCTCTTTTTACTTCTGCCTTGCCAAGCGGAATTGAATAATCCTCTTCTGGCACTTCCTGACGGAAAGAACGGTATAATTTCATGTGCTCAAGGAAGATAACAGGATCGTTATCGCGGATAGCTGAAATCAGCAGGCCTTTTGCATCATATGGAGTTGATGGAATAACAACCTTTAATCCCGGCTGCTGAGCCATAAGACCTTCAAGGCTGTCCGCGTGCATTTCAGGAGTATGTACGCCTCCTCCGAATGGTGAGCGGATTGTAACCGGTGCACTGTATCTTCCTCCGGAACGGTAACGCATACGCGCCAGCTGGCCGGAAATAGAATCCATTACTTCATAAACGAAGCCAAAGAATTGAATTTCTGGAACTGGACGGAAGCCCTGTAAACCAAGACCGACTGCCAGACCGCCGATTCCGGATTCAGCTAGTGGTGTATCAAATACACGCTCTTCGCCAAATTCTTTTTGAAGGCCTTCGGTAGCACGGAAAACGCCGCCGTTTACGCCTACATCTTCACCGAATACTAAAACATTCGGATCGTTACGCAATTCTGTGCGCAGGGCATCAGTAATTGCCTGAATCATTGTCATTTGCGCCATGGCTTACTTCGACTCCTTTTCTTTATAAATTTCAAATTGTTCTTTTAGGTTGTGAGGCATTTCTTCATACATGATTTTCATTAAGTCAGTTACTTTTTGCTTAGGTGTATCATCAGCCTTCTTAATGGCTTCTTTAATATCATCCTTCGCTTTTTCAATAACTTCGTTTTCCATATCTTCGTTCCAGATTCCCTTGTCTTCAAGGAACTTGCGGAAACGAACAAGAGGATCTTTCTTTTCCCACTCGTTATCAAGATCTGATGTACGGTAGCGAGTTGGATCATCCCCTGCCATTGTGTGTGGTCCATAACGGTAAGTAAGCGTTTCAATAAGAGTTGGGCCTTCACCGTTTATTGCGCGCTCACGAGCTTCGCGCACTGCAGCATATACAGCAAGCGGGTCCATACCATCAACCTGGATACCAGGAATTCCTGCAGCAACTGCTTTTTGTGCAATGGTTTTAGCAGCAGATTGTTTCTCAACTGGAGTTGAAATAGCAAATCGGTTATTTTGAACGATAAAGATTGCCGGTGCTTTGAATGCTCCTGCAAAGTTAATTCCTTCGTAAAAGTCACCCTGTGAGGCACCGCCGTCACCAGTGTAAGTAATGGCAACTTTCTTTTCGCCGCGCTTTTTCATGCCAAGTGCCACACCCGCAGTTTGGATGTATTGAGCACCAATAATAATTTGAGGAGCAATAACATTTACACCTTCAGGGATATTTCCGCCTTCATAGTGTCCTCTTGACCAAAGGAAAGCCTGGTATAGAGGAAGGCCGTGCCAAATAATTTGAGGCACATCACGGTAGCCAGGAAGAATGAAATCTTCTTTTTCCAATGCAAATTGAGAAGCAAGCTGTGAAGCCTCTTGTCCTGCTGTTGGTGCATAGAAGCCTAAACGGCCTTGTCTGTTTAGTGAAATAGAGCGCTGGTCAAGAATGCGTGTATATACCATGCGGCGCATTAATTCCTGCAGTTGCTCGTCGCTTAAGTCAGGCATTGCTGATTCATTAACAACCTTGCCTTCTTCACTTAAAATTTGTAGAGTTTGGAACTGTTCTTCAACTGTTTCGAGCTGTTTTTTCGCGTCGAATTGTGCCTTCTTTGTTTTCGAAGCCATATCAGTCACCCTTTCCTTTCATAAAAAGACGTTAATTAAGAGTTTTTATACACAAAATTTAGGTTACCCAAAATGAAGCCATATTAGAAAAATCCTATTAATACTAATTAATTTTTTCTATCAGGCGCTGTGCTTTATAAAGTATCTCTTAATAGCAGAAATCTTAATTCTGCCAAATGCATACTTTTAATTAGTTTTCCACAGATCTTAACTAAAAAAACGTCTTTCTGTTCATCCTTAACTATCATATTCTGTATTAGTTTAATTTGCAACTAAATTGATACAGAATTATTTACGAGAATAAGTTTAATATACCTATGACACGTACGTCAATTACCTTGTCTTATGTTTTTACATTGTAATCATACTTTTTATATACTTTCACAAAATCAAAACTGTATTATCTATAGTACCTCACCTGTACTATAAAAATCTTCTAAACCTGCTTGTGTTATAGTAAAGTTACTCCGTGTAGTATTATTCTGAAAAAATAAAAAAAGGCTGCTGCCCTATCCTTTTTTTCTGAAGAACTAAATCAAAGTGATATATACCTTGGATCCACCTTTGAAATAAAAAGGCTCTTTTCTTAAGGATTGTTGTTTCTGGACTATAAAGCTTGCCCATTGATTTCCGCTCCAGTCACGCATTGAAGCGGGGAGGAGCAGAGCTCCTCGGCGTTTCACGCCTGGGTCTCCCGCTCCCTCTCTTCCCGAAGGACATTGAATAAGCTTCCTCGAATAAGCAACAAACTTTACGAAAACAGCCAATAGAAAAGCCGGCAATTTATTTTGCCGGCTCCACCCTTAATCTTCTGTTTTAATTTCAAGCCCTGCTTCTTTATAAAAAGATAGCTTTGCTTCATTGTATTCTTCCGTTTTTTCGTTGAACTGCTTATTTGAAGCCAGTATTTTTTCATACATATCGTTTATTTTGCTGATTTGCTCTTCCAGCTGTTCAAGTGAAAGGTCTTCCTTCTTAAACATCGCATAAAGCTCTTTATCATATTCAAGCGCTTTGGAATAGTCTTTATAAAGCACATCGTGGATTTTATATCTTTCCATCATAATTTCATACAATAATTTGGACTTTTCCTTTACCTTTTTATCCTCTATTTCCTCTATAATAGGCAATAAAGTTTCAAATTCCACTTTAGATGCCTGGATGCTCTCCTGCTCTTTTTCCATGTGATCCTTCCTTTGATCGACTATGGAAGATGCTTCATCTGAAAGCTTTGTAATTTCGTCAAATTCCTTCATTCCCAGGGCAATAATTCTATCGTATAAATCCTTTTCTTTTTTCTCCAGGTTTACAAGCGGATCCTGCTGCTCCTCAAAAGTTTTCTCTTTTGCCACTACGTTTTCAAGAATCTCATACATTTTTTCCTCTGGAGTGGGCTGATTCATACAGCCTGTCAGGAAAATAGCACCTATGGATAAAACCAGCAACAGGCGGCATTTGCTAAAAATAGACACGATGATACCTCCTTACTTCTAACAATTTTAACTATATCGGTACTTGCACCATTTGACAATAGCCTATTGGAATGACAAATTTTGTCGAGTTTCACTCACACCTCTCTATCAGCTTGTCCTTTCCTGGAGCTTTTGCCTTTTTTAATCTATTCATTTCGTTTTTCCTTTATGACTTGGGCAAAGGCCTACACCAAACATCTTCTCTCACATAGGCTATATTAATCGTCCGATGCGACTAACAAAAAAATATGGACGATAATCTACTTTAGGGAGGTTATCCTTCATGTACGGATATGGCGGATACGGTTCTGGCTGCTGTTATCCAGGAGCTGTTGCAGGTGCTGGTTACGGCAGAGGTTTTGCGTTGATTGTTGTTTTGTTTATTCTTTTGATCATTGTTGGCTGCGCTTGCTGGAAATTTTAATTTTTGGAGAAGGTGCCCTTGGTGCCTTCTCTAATTAACTTTTTCACAGCACTCTGTTAGACTAAAGAAAACAACAGTAGCATATGAGCTGGATTTGGCACCTGCATCCATGCACTTTTTTTATGCTTATCCTTGCTTGCTCCACACACACTAATTACATAGCGGGAGTGATTATTCATGCTGAGCATGAAAGATATAATACGCGATGGTCATCCTACCTTAAGGCAAATTGCCTCAGAAGTGAGCATTCCTCCATCCGAGGGAGATCAACAAATATTAAAAGATATGCTTGAGTATGTAAGAAACAGCCAAAGCCCTGAATTGGCTTCGAGATATGGATTGAGGCCTGGAATAGGCTTAGCGGCACCCCAAATAAATATTCCTAAACGAATGATTGCTGTACATGTAACAGATAATAATGAGCTTTTAAGTTATGCTCTCTTCAACCCAAAGATTGTTAGCCATTCTGTACAACGTTCTTATTTAGCTGCAGGTGAAGGCTGTTTATCGGTTGATGAATCCATACCCGGTTTTGTTCCCAGGTATGCAAAAGTAACAGTAAAAGGTACAGACCTTGAAGGAAAAGAAGTAAAGCTTCGATTAAAGGGGCTGCCTGCAATTGTATTTCAGCATGAGATAGACCATTTGAACGGCATCATGTTTTACGACCATATTAATAAACAAAATCCGTTTCTTCCAATTGAAAATGCCATAGCAATTGAAAGATAATCAATTTCTCCATATTAATGTTGCGTGGCATATAATAAAGGGAAGTCCACCTTGCATCAGGACTTCCCTTTATTAGTGGCTCTGTTAAAAAAAGTTTTATTTACAGCTAAATTAATTGAAGCTCTTTCAATCCATTCCATATTCCTTCTTTATCGACCGAAGCTGTAACCCGGTCAGCTGCTTTTTTTACTACATCTGCTGCATTGCCCATAGCCACCCCGGTACCCACAGCATTCAGCATCTCAATATCATTTAAGCCATCTCCAAAAGCGTATACATCCTTCAAATCAAAGCCCAGCCGTTCAATCATTTTTTTAATTCCTTCAGCTTTAGAGCCTCCCGCAGGCAAAACGTCTACCGAGTAAGGATGCCATCTGATAAAACCAAAATCCGGATATTCTGAAAAATACATGTGTTCGTCTTTTTCCTCGCAAAAAAGCAATGACTGATATAACTCCCTGCCTTTAAAGAAGGCCTTATCCTCTTCTGGATGGGGAAACTTAAGACTTCCCATGCTTTTTTCTATAAACTCGTGATGCCGGATTGTAGATTTCATGGTTTTTTCATTCATAAATACAAGCGGATGCCCGTTTTCCTGAGCATGTTTGTAAAGCAATTCAATTTCAGATGTTTTTAAAGGGTTACGGTAAATAGCTTCATTCTCAAAAACTACGTATTGTCCGTTAAAGCTGACAAATGAATCAATATCAAGCTCATCCCTTAGGCTTTCGAACATAAAAGGGGCTCTCCCGGTCGCGATGGCCACAAATGTTCCATTCTTTTTCAACTGTTCTATAGCTTCCTTTGTACTGTCAGGGAGCTTTTTATCAAAATCCAATAAGGTCCCGTCAATATCGAAGAAAACAATTTTTTTCATATCTACAAACTTCCTTTCGTGCATAATCAAGCTGATTCAAGCGGCAGCTTTCCTGCCTGCCGAACGCTCCTTTTTCGATGTTATATATACCCCCGCAAAAATAATAAGAAGCCCGATCATCATTGACAAGTGGATTTCTTCCTTAAGGAGAATGCCTCCCCAAACGATTGCTGATGCTGGTACAATGTACGTTACCAATGACGCAAATTCAGGGCTGCCCTCTTTCACTAAATAATAATACAGCAGATAGGCAACTCCTGAACCAAAAGCTCCCAAACCAATTAGCGGAAGAAATATAACAGCCTCCATAAATTTGTTTATAGGTGTTGGCGATAAAAACTGCATGGCAAAAAAACTAATGATAGTTGCTGCAAAGAGTGTAAACAGCGAAATTTGCAGGGTGGATACACCAGAAAGGTGTTTTTTTGTTAGATGCGTGCCAGCTCCGTAACAAAAAGCAGCACCCGACATTAAAAGTACACCATATGTATTTCCTGATAATAAATCAGCTGTATGGATATCAGATAGTATTAAAATTCCGATAAAACCAATCACAATGCCTAGCCACTGATTTTTGCCAAGCGCAGCAGTAAAAAATAATGAACCGATCAAAAGAGTCCAAATTGGAGTAGTTGCATTCAGCACTGAAGCCATGCTGGAAGATATCATCATTTCACTAGCTGAAATCAGGAGCCATGGCAAAGCATTATTTAAAAAACCTACCAATATCAGTTTTTTCATCGGCAACCGTTTAAATACAATATTTTCCCTCTTTATAAGTACAATAAAAGCTAGCGTTGCGGAACCAAACAAACACCTTCCAAATACGACAGCCGCCGGACTTATGTCCTCCAGCAGAATCTTAATAAATAGAAATGAGGTTCCCCAAATCAGGCTTAATAGCAATAAAGCTCCATAAAGCTTCCCCATCCGCTCCACAACCTTTATCTCTTTTTCTTTCGTTAAAACACTAAACCCTTAAAGGGAAATTGTCAATTTGCTTTCTAAGGAATACAGAGTGTTCAGACACATACTGTAAAAATTGCAATGGATTTTCCAAGTTTCCCCACGAGAGATTTTCATATTCCATCATATAATATAACTAAAAAGAGACCATTATTAAAACTAAATCTGTTTTAAACCCCCTTGTTTCCTTTACTTTGGACAAGGATCGTTTAAAATAGAAAGTAAGGAGATGATCCACTATGTTGAAGAAGCTAAGAAAGAAGCTCTTAAAACAGTGGAACGACATGCTTCGAAAAAAGTCTATTGCCTGACAATTTTGAGCCCTTCAAACTTGCGAAGGGCTCCTTCCTTATTGTAAATTGGTTATCAGTACACTTTTTTACATAGTTTTCACTCCGCACCACCTGCTTCCAGCTGGAGCGGAATTCATCCTAAACAAGAAAAAACATGTAATACATGTTATTATTTAATATAATAGAAAAAGTTATATCGGATTAAGGAGAGATTGAAATGATTTTCAAGGTATATTATCAGGATTCTAAAACAGAAGTGCCAGTCAGAGAAAAAACAAAAACAATATTTGTTGAAGGCAATTCCGAAAGAGATGTCCGCACAAAGCTGGCTGATCGTCCATATAATATTGAGTTCGTAACAGCCGTGGAAGGCGAATTCCTGGAATATGAAAAACAAAATGAAGACTTTAAAGTATTGGAGATTGGATAATTTATGAAATTTGTTAAAAATGACCAAACAGCCGTTTTTGCATTAGGCGGCTTGGGAGAAATCGGTAAAAACACGTATGCTGTACAGTTCCAGGATGAAATAATTCTGATTGATGCGGGAATTAAATTTCCTGAAGATGAGCTTCTCGGAATTGATTATGTTATTCCTGACTATACCTATTTAGTGAAAAATGAAGATAAAATAAAAGGATTATTTATTACACATGGACATGAAGACCATATTGGGGGAATTCCGTATCTATTAAGAGAGGTAAACATCCCAGTATACGGCGGAAAACTTGCGCTTGGCCTTCTTAGAAACAAACTTGAGGAACACGGCTTACTAAGGCAGACTACCCTGCATGAAATTAAGGAAGATGACATCATTAAATTCAGAAAGACTTCTGTAACATTCTTCCGCACAACTCATAGTATTCCGGACTCATATGGGATTGTTGTAAAAACACCTCCTGGACAAGTTGTTCATACGGGAGATTTTAAGTTTGATTTCACTCCTGTTGGTGAACCTGCAAACTTAACTAAAATGGCTGAAATCGGAAAAGAAGGTGTCCTTTGCCTGCTTTCAGATAGTACAAATAGTGAAATTCCTGAATTTACAATGTCTGAGCGCCGTGTAGGCGACAGCATTCACGATATCTTCCGAAAAGTGGAGGGCAGGATTATTTTTGCGACATTCGCATCTAATATTCACCGCCTGCAGCAGGTGACAGAAGCGGCCGTAACAAATGGCAGAAAAATTGCTGTCTTTGGAAGAAGCATGGAAGCAGCGATTAATATTGGGCAGGAACTTGGATATATTCAAGCCCCTAAAGATACTTTCATTGACGCTCACCAAATCAATCGACTTCCGGCAAACATGGTGACAATCCTATGTACAGGAAGCCAGGGGGAACCGATGGCAGCATTGTCAAGAATCGCTAACGGAACCCACCGCCAGATTCAAATTATACCTGGTGATACTGTTGTATTTTCTTCTTCACCTATTCCAGGGAACACAATCAGTGTCAGCCGTACAATTGACAGGCTTTCCCGTGCAGGCGCAGAGGTTATTTACGGCAAATTGAGCGATATCCATACATCAGGACATGGCGGCCAAGAAGAACAAAAGCTTATGCTTCGATTAATAAAACCAAAATTCTTCATGCCGATACATGGTGAATACAGAATGCAGAAAATGCATGCTAAATTGGCGGTTGACTGTGGTGTGGATGAAGAAAACTGTTTCATTATGGATAACGGGGAAGTACTGGCACTCAGCGAAGATGCTGCACAAGTGGCCGGCAAAATCCCTTCAGGTTCTGTTTATATAGATGGAAGCGGAATTGGAGATATTGGAAATATTGTACTTAGGGACCGCCGAATTCTTTCTGAGGAAGGTTTGGTTGTCGTAGTAGTCAGCATTAATATGAAAGACTTTAAAATTGCTTCAGGCCCTGACTTGATTTCCCGCGGATTTGTCTACATGAGAGAATCAGGAGACTTAATCAATGATGCCCAAGCTCTTATTACTAAGCACTTAAGCAAGGTAATGGAACGCAGAACAACACAATGGTCTGAAATCAAAAACGAGATCACAGATACACTTGCCCCATTCCTTTATGAAAAAACCAAGCGTCGTCCAATGATATTACCAATTATAATGGAAGTATAATAAAAAGGCTGAATCGCTCATTTGAGTGATTCAGCCTTTTCTACGTAAGTTTTGGTTAAAGCTCAGTGTTAATATTGGCACCCTGTTGATTAGAGCGGAAGACGCTTGACTCAAGCAGCAGGAGAAGCGAGTCAAAGGAGCCCCGCAGATGTGCATGGAGCTGAGGAGCTCTCAGGACCGCGGAAAGCATTCACCTGATTTGGATATCAACAGGCAAGTTTACCTAAACATGGATTTAAGACATTACCTTCTTTTCAAAGCGGTTGATATCGACATCCGCACCAATGACAATCAGAATATCATCATATTGAATTTTTTCATTTGCCTGAGGAGATACAATTATTTCATTCTTTCTTTTAATTGCTACAATATTAATTCCATATTTGGCACGGATATCAAGATCAATAATGCTATGTTCTGCAAGCTTTTCATTCGCAACAATTTCAACAATACTATGCTCATCAGAAAGCTCAAGATAATCAAGAACGTTATTTGAGACGATACTATGTGCAATCCTTTTGCCCATATCTCTTTCAGGATGGACAACATGGTCTGCTCCTATTTTCCTTAACACTTTTTCATGATAATCATTTTGGGCTTTAACAGTTATCTTATTGACCCCAAGTTCTTTTAAGATTAAAGTTGTCAGGATGGATGCCTGTATATTGTCTCCAATTGCAACAATTACATGATCAAAGTTCCTTATGCCTAGGCTTTTAATCACCGATTCATCAGTCGTATCACCAACCACTGCATGTGATGCGATTCTGGCAAATTCGTTTACCCGGTCTTCATTTAAATCAATCGCCATTACTTCCATACCCTCTTCAGCGAGCGCACGACAGATACTGCCTCCAAAACGGCCAAGACCGATAACAGCAAATTCTTTCTTCATTTCAAACTCCTCCAACCCTGTTTTCAATATAAATAATAATAACATATTATCATTAGCAGCTGGTAAGCAAGCAGGATTGCAATTAGGAGACAGATTTATTCCCGTTTTTCTGAACCTTTTCTTTTCTTTGTCCATAAAATTGCAGCTCCGGCTATAATTATGAATACGAAGATGAAAGGCAGGTTGCCAATCACCATTACCACAGCACCCGATAGGATTGCAATCATCCAATTAGTACTGGTTGCCAGCTGTTTTTTTGTTCTTTCCCATGTATTTAAATCTTTACTGTCCAATGAAGGCACAATAACTTTATTCTCAAATAAACGGATATTCACAGTTGAAAAAGAAGTCTGGTTCTTTAAATATCTCATCCGTCCTTCAATCTGTTCGATTTCTTCCTGGATTGCGGAGAGATTTGCAGAAATCTTTAATAAGTCCTCTGACTTTTGGGCCTTTTTCATAAAATCAATGAGGCGCTCTTCTGCCACACGCTTCGACCGGATCCTTGATTCAAGATCAACAAACTCTTCAGAAACATCCTGTCCGCTGACAATCCTCTCAAGGGTCTCTGTCGCTATTCCCTCAGTATCATGCAAGAAGCTTTGAAAATTGTCTGCAGGTATTCGGATTTTCATCGTGCCGCTGGTATGCTCTTCCCCCTCTTTATAAATGTTCGATTCTACAATATACCCATTATATAGAGCTGCCTTTTGTTCAAGCGATTTTAGGGAAATTTGAAAATCTTTAACCCTTATGGATAGTTCCGCACTAAATATGACCATCCTGCCATCATTTCCCTTATTAGTCTTCAGCTCTTCTTCTGTGGAATTCCCTTCGGAAATAGCCGTTGACTCATTTTTATTTTCTTCCGATTCATTACTTATATCTTCTTCAACGGCCATTTTTTCTCCCCCTGCAGAAGTATCCAGACTTTTTTCGGATGAGCCAGCGCTGCATCCTGCTAGCATGGCCATTATGCAAAACCAGAAAATGAAAAATTTATTACACATTGTTCTAATGCCCCCTCTTATCTTCTATTGATTATGAAGACGTTAGTTGTTGGAATAATGTTACAAAAAAAACCTCCATAGGAGGTTTTAGATGGCTTCCAGCATATTAAATTGGGCTTTTACTAAATGATAATATTCACCTTTCATGTCCATCAGCTGATCATGATTTCCTTGTTCAAGAATATTTCCGTGATCCAATACAAAAATTTGATCAGATTCGCGAATGGTTGAAAGTCTATGTGCGATAATTATGGCCGTTCTGCCTTTTAAGAGTGTCTTTAATGCCCCCTGGATTTTCATTTCAGTCTCAGTATCTATACTTGCCGTTGCCTCATCCAGGATGAGAATGCGCGGGTCTGCAAGCAATGCTCGGGCAAAGGATAAAAGCTGTCTCTCCCCTACCGAAAGAATATTTCCCCGTTCCTCTACTTCGGTCTTATACCCATTTGACAGTTTTTCTATGAACCCATGAGCACCTACCGCTTTGGCAGCTTCCATTACTTCTTGATCCGTGGCAGCAGGCCTTCCAAAACGGATGTTATCAAAAATCGTTCCCGAAAAAATAAAAGTATCCTGCAACACCACACTTATTTGATGCCGCAAGCTGGATAGCGATACATCCCGCAAATTATAACCGTCAATTTTCACAGCTCCGCCAGTTGGATCATAGAAACGGCTGATTAAATTGGCAATCGTTGTTTTTCCGGAGCCTGTGTGCCCGACAAGTGCTACAGTCTGCCCGGCTATCATTTCAAGACTTACCCCGTTTAAAGCAGTTCTTTTTTCATCATAGGAAAAGACGACATCTTCAAACTCGATATGCCCTTTTATATCCTGAAGATCAATTGCATCAGTTTTTTCTGAAACGATTGGCTTTTCATCCAGAAATTCGAAGATCCTTTCAGAAGAAGCCATCCCCATCAGCAGTTGGTTATATACCATGCCAAGCCGGGAAATCGGTTCCCAGAACATACCCAGATAGAATGCAAAGGAAACAAATACACCAATAGTAATGGCGTCACTCTGGATTAAATTCACCCCATACCAAATTAAAACAGCAGTACCTAATGCATTGGTCAATTCAACTAGCGGCCTGAACATAGCGTTTTTCTGTGAGGCCATCCGCCAGCTTTCAAAATTCTCTGTATTTACACCATCAAAAAACGCCATATTTTCTTTTTCCTGTGTAAATGACTGAGTAATTCTGATTCCCTGAATGCTTTCATTTAAATGGGAGTTCAGCTTTGATTGTTTTAACCGAACCGTTTGCCAGGAACGTCTAATATTTCGCCTCAAAGAGGTAGAAATAAAAAACATGATTGGCAATATGACCATAATAGCCAGTGTCAGTTCAGGACTTAGAGTAAATAAGATAATAAAGATACCTGCGAGCATGATAAGATCCATTAACAGGTTGATTACACCGTTCGTGAACAGTTCCTGCAAAGAGTTAATGTCATTCATTATCCTTACTAATATGGAACCTGCCGAACGCTGGTCAAAGAAACGGTGTGAAAGCGTCTGGACATGAGTGAAAAGATGTTTTCGAATATCATAAATAACACTTTGCCCGAGCATATTCATCCATTTAATCCGAAAGTAGTTTGCTATATAAGACATTGTGTAAAGCCCTGCTATTAATGCAACCAGGAAAGCCAGAAGCTGGCCATCCTTTTCAATGAGGGCCTTATCAAGTGTATAAACACCTATTAAAATAGGAATTAAAAGCCGTACTCCAGTATTGATTAAAACCATTATGATGGAAAGAGGGAGCAAGTCCTTTCGATATGGTTTCATATAACTGAAAAGACGCAGCATTTGTTTCCAGTTGAACGGTTTCTCAATTACTTCTTCTGTTGAATATTGGAATCTATTTAATACTTTTTCATTTTTCTCCTTTTTCAAATGAGCACCTCCTAGCCTGCATGTGATTGGAGAACCTTTTCACGGTCCTGGTATTGAATATCGTAAATTCTCTGATAAGGGCCCTTATTATTTAGCAGCATTTCATGTGTGCCTCTTTCTGCTACAGTTCCATTTTCCAGAACCAAGATTTCATCCGCATGTTTAAGAGAAGAAATTCTGTGCGCAATAATAAAGGTCGTTCGGTTTGCCATAACTTCCTTTAATGCTTTCTGTATCCTGAATTCGGTCTCCATATCCACTGCACTTGTAGCATCATCCAAAATTAAAATGCTTGGATCAGAGCATAGAGCTCGGGCTATAGCGATCCTCTGTTTCTGGCCTCCCGAAAGGCCCATTCCCCTTTCTCCGAGAACCGTATTATACTTTTCCGGAAGCTCCATGATAAAATCATGTGCTTGTGCCCGTTTGGCAGACTCAATAATCTCCTCCATCGATGCATCAGGCTTTCCGAAGGCTATATTTGCTTTAATAGAAGAAGAAAATAGAAATGATTCCTGGAGCACAAAGCCAATGTTTCTTCTAAGCGACTTTAGTGAGTATTCCTTTACATTCACTCCGTCAATAAGCACTTCTCCTTCAACTGGCTCGTAAAATCTTGTCAGAAGTTGTGTAAGACTTGTTTTCCCTGACCCCGTTGAACCGATTAAGCCGATAACCTTCCCTGGCTGTGCATGAAAAGTGATCTTGCTTAGTGCATCTTTGTCCTCCTCTGTATATTTCAGGGTTACATCTCGAAATTCAACCTCCCCATACAGGCGTTCAACCTCGATAGAAGATTCTTTGCTTTCAATTTCATTATCGGCTTCCAATATCTCAAGCAGCCGTTCGCCTGATGCCTTGGATTGCGAAAAAAGATTTACAATAAATCCAAGGTTCATGATTGGCCACATGATGTACCAAACAAGGCTATAAAAAGCAACTAACTCCCCTGGCTTTAAACTGCCTGCCATTACTAGGTAGCCGCCGTAAGCCAGCAGCAATACAACACTTAAATTTCCCAGAAACTCCATTAACGGAAAGTACTTAGCCCAAATATCCGAAGTAAACAGATATTTGTCCTTATAGTCGCTATTGGAATCATTAAATTTATTGATCTCGTAATTTTCTCTTGATAATGATTTCACTGTATTAATGCCGCTGATATTTTCTTGAACTTTGGTGTTCAGGCGTCCGAAAGATTTTCGAATACTCCTGAATGCCGGGTGTACAGCTTTATCAAACTTGAAGGTGACAACTGCCAGAAAGGGCAGCGTTATAAGAGTTACTATAGTTAATGGTATAGAATAGTAGAACATGACTGAAATACTGATTAAGACTAATAAAAAGAAACGGATTAGTTCTGAAAAACCGAATGAAAGAAAAAATCGAAAACCTTCTACATCTGCTGTTAATCGAGACATTAAGTCTCCCGTTTTTGCGTTGTCATAATATCGGAAAGACAAAAACTGCAGCTTTTCATAAAGAGAGTTCCTAAGCTTATAAACAGATGTAATTCCGAATAAATCACCCGTGTATTGATGGATATAAGTCGCAACACCTTTAACAGCCATTATGGCGATAAAACCTAAGGCCAAATAAGGGATCCATTCATATTTCCCCCCCATTACAACCTCGTCAATTGTAATCTGCAGAATCATCGGATACACAACTGTTATGGCCGTTACTAAAAACAGAAATAGGATTGACCAAATAAAATAATTTTTAAAAGGCCAATAATATTGCTTTAATTTTTTAAATGTTTCCATCTGCATTCCTCCCCTCAAGTTGTGGAAAATTTAGAAAAATTAGAATGTATCATTAAATATATCGGGTTTCGAAGTATTTTTCTACCCTTTTTTATGTGAATTTTCCACTTTTTTAAAAACCTCCTTTAATTGAGTTATATTCCAATCCAATTCCCATATTAAAAATTGCTTTAAAGATCGGTAAAAAGGCTTATATTCTTTAATATGATCTAGATAAACCCTTTGGTTAACCAGGGTGTTGATTTTTGCTGCAGCCATTAGCTTTCCATGGACTTCTGACACTCCTCGTTGTTCTATGCCAGCGGGGTCTCTCATGATTACGCTATTCCCGCAGAATTCTGAATAAGCACTGCATGAAGGAATAATGCATAATTCCACCTTCCGGCTGCAATTCATACAGAGCATAATCAAGCATTTGCAATACCACGGTTTTGCAAAAAAAAAGACCAGGCATTTGCCTGATCACTTATATTTACTGCTCGTTTTTCTTCATCTCATCCAGTACACGGTTGACACGCTTTTCGAGCATTTTCATACCGCTTCCGCCAGCCTGGAAGTGACGAAGGTTGCCGTCCTTATCAAAAACATAATAAGCCGGCACATATTGATTTTCAAAAGCTTCAGTCAGTTTATGTTCACTGTCCACAAAAATAGGCTGTGAAATATTATGCTCTGAAGCTGTTTTCTTAATAACTTCAAGATCTAAGTCGTCCTCGGAGCGAGGCATGTGCACGGCCACTACATTTAATTGGTCTTTATATTGATCACGGAATTCATTTACTTGTGGCATCGCCTCTTTGCACAAATGGCAGCTCACAGACCAGAAATGGATAAGTGTTGGCTTTTCACCAATTAACTGTTCCTTAGTCACTTCTCCATTAAGCCATTCTGTTGCGCCAGCCAGCTCCGGCATGGGTTCACGCAGTTTCATCGCAATTCCTCCTCTTTTGTTTGATTACGTAATTACATTAAAGCTTCTAGTGCAAGAAAAGACCTAACAATCGTTAGGTCTTTCCTATTTAAATTATAAAATTCCAATATTATAAAGTTTTTTGGCCTGGTTTCCAGTTAGCTGGGCAAAGTCCGCCAGTTTGAAGAGCTTGCAGCACACGTAAAGTTTCATCTACGTCACGGCCAATATTGTTGTGGTTAACAACAGAGTACATCAATTCGCCCTCAGGGTTAATGATGTATAGTCCGCGAAGAGCTACACCTTCTTCTTCAATTAAAACACCATAGTCGCGGGATACAACATGATTAGTATCAGCTGCTAATGGATACTTTAATTCTCCAAGACCATTGTCTTTGCGGTCTGTATTAATCCATGCCAAGTGAGTGTGGATTGTATCTGTAGATACACCAATTACTTCTGCATCTAGATCTTCAAACTCATCGTAGCGATCAGACATAGCAGTAATTTCAGTAGGACATACAAAAGTGAAGTCCATTGGGTAGAAGAATAGAACTGTCCACTTATCGTTTTTCATGTTCTCTTCAAGACTTACTTTTCCAAATTCCTTATTAGCCATTACTGCGTCCATTTCGAAACGTGGTGCTTGTTTACCTACCATACGTTCTGGCATGCATAATCCCTCCAATATGTTTTTTAAATGAGAATTTCTTATGTACATTCTCACTTGCCTTTTCCAATCACATAAATAATTATAGTTGTTTCAAATTCCCGAGTCAACATAAATTATAATTATTTTAAAAAGATATCAATTATAATTTACACTTTCAAAAGCCCATTAAATGTTTTGCCCTTATTCTTTCAAATTAAACCTACATTAAGATTGTCCAGTTGGTATATTTTCCATTTAAGTTTAACAAATCTTCACAAAATAATAAAATGAAATGCATTTCGTAAAATTGCTGGAACCCCAGGCGAGGTTGCATATAAAACAGCAGTACGATAAAATAATGACTTTAATCAAACTGAAAGGAAGTGGTGAAGTGGAGAAAATAAATTTCTCGCAGATCAATTGGGAAGCAATTCTAATTGAAGCAGGCATAATCCTGTTTAAACTTGCAGCCATCTATATTGCGTTTCTACTAGTAAAAGCCGCAGGAAACAAAATCATACATAAAAGTTTTGATGGTATTAGCAAAAAGGAAAAAGTGTCTCCAGGCAGATCGAAAACTCTTGAGAGTCTTGCTAAAAATATCTTTTCATACGTACTTATCTTTATTTTTATTGTAACGGTTCTGCAAATATTTGGAATTGAAGCGACTGCTATTCTGGCTGGAGCAGGTGTAGTTGGATTGGCGATTGGATTTGGTGCGCAAGGTCTGGTAAGCGATGTTGTAACAGGTTTTTTCATCCTTTTGGAGAGGCAGATGGATGTTGGTGACTATGTTACCACAGGAAGCTACTCTGGAATTGTAGAACAAATTGGTCTAAAAACAACACAGGTTCGCGGATTTGATGGTACATTGCATTTTATTCCCAACCGTGAAGTAACCAGCCTGAGCAATCACTCACGCGGGAATATGCGAGCTCTCGTTGATATTGGTATTTCCTATAATGACAATATTGACGAAGCTATCGCTGTTCTTCAGAAAACATGCGACAAAATCGCTGCTGAGAACCAGTCGATTGTAGAAGGTCCGAATGTAATTGGCGTGCAAACTTTAGGTTCATCAGATGTCGTATTAAGGGTCATTGCCAAAACGGAAAACATGGAACAGTGGGCTGTTGAGCGGGAGCTTAGAAAAACACTAAAAGAAGCTTTAGACGAACATGGCATTGAGATTCCATTTCCACATCAAGTTCTTATACAGAAGCAAGCAGGTACGGAGCGAGAAAACGGGTAACTTTTAAAAAAAGTAGTGCTGGTTCTGTGAATTCTTTGAAAAAAGGATTCATAGAATCAGCCTTTTTGTTAAATATGGAAGTTCATCTCGGATGTTTCTCTTTGCAGAAATAATTTCTGCTTTAAACAATCAGATTTTGTCTTCTAAATTATACTGCCAACGTTTTAGCAAGTTTATTTGTTATTTTTACCATTTTATTCGCTAATTTTGTACTTTTCGTTGCTAAAATGCCGGATTTGTTAGCTAAAATTCTAGATTTATTTGATAGTTTTCATTGTTATTCGCTAAGTTCACAATTAAGGACGTTTCTCCTGCCGAAATAGGGATGCCTGCAGCAGGCATCCCCTATCGATTATCCTTTATATTTCAAATAAGATGCAATAAACTCGATTGCTTTTTCGATCGCCTGTTCATTTGGATTTAACTTGGAATGGTGAAGCCCATATTCCGAATCGACTCCAAGCCAAAACATAAATCCTGGAATTTCTTCGAGCATATAGCCGAAATCCTCTCCAGTCATTGCTTCCCGGCATTCAATAACATTCATGTCAGTATTGGCGCGGGTAAAATCCATGAATTCTCTCGTTAAGCTTTCCTCATTGTATACTTGGTGATACATGCTGCCAAAATCAATTGCAGTTTCACACTCATACCCTACCTCAATACCTTTTATAAGAGCCTGTACTCTGCTTTTTACTTTTTCCATGGATTCAGGTGACAAAGTACGGATGGTTCCTTCAAGTCTTGCTCTTTCAGCGATTATATTTTGTACAGTACCGCCCGTGATTTTTCCAATTGTAATGACTGCACTGTCAAGCGGGTCCACATTTCTCGAAACAACTGACTGCAGCTGGCTAACCAAGGCGCAGGCTGCTACGACCATATCGTTTGTATGATGCGGATATGCTGCATGGCCGCCCTTTCCTTTTAAATCGATAAATAGTTCGGATGTATTGGCGAACAGCAACCCCTCTCTTAAGGCAATCGTTCCTACAGGATACTCTGGAGCAATATGCAAAGCGAAAACCATGTCAGGCTTCCACTCCTGCATAATATTCGTTTTCAGCATAGGCTCTGCACCGCCAGGCCCTTCTTCCGCCGGCTGAAAAACAAATAGCAAGTCATCGTTGATACGGTCCTTTGTAAATCTAGTGATCAGCCCTAAAGCAATCGTCATATGGAAATCATGTCCGCAGGCATGCATTTGCTCACTATGCTCCGATTTGAAAGGTAAGCCCGTTTCTTCAACAATTGGCAGTCCATCAATATCAGCTCGGTATCCAATCATCTTAGAGGGATTTTTGCCGCTTATTTTTACAAAAATACCTGTTTTCCATGTCTTAATTTCCATGTTTTCTTGCGGGAGAGAATATAAATAGTTTAATAAAAATTGCTGTGTTTTAAATTCCTGAAACCCCAATTCGGGTATTTTATGTAGTTCACGTCGTATCTCCGTAAAAGGATTTATCGCACCCATGCCAGCTTCCCCCTTCTTCTATTCAAGAAAAAGCGCGGATATGAGATCCACGCTTTTTTGAGTTATGCCATTATAGTTGACGAAGTTCCTGCTTGATTTCTGTTTTGGACTTTGTCTTTTCATCAATTTCTTTAATAACGCGTGCCGGTGTTCCTGCAACAACTGTATATGGAGCTACATCATCAATAACAATTGCGCCTGCAGCAACAACAGCCCCCTTACCTACAGTTACTCCCTCAAGAACAACTGCGTTAGCACCGATAACAACATCGTCTTCAACGACAACAGGCTTTGCTGAAGGAGGCTCGATCACGCCTGCCAATACTGTCCCTGCTCCAATGTGACAATTTTTCCCAACAGTAGCTCTACCGCCAAGAACAACGTTCATATCGATCATTGTGCCTTCGCCGACTACAGCTCCGATATTAATGGATGCACCCATCATAATCACCGCATTATCGCCAATTTCAACCTGATCGCGGATAATCGCACCCGGCTCAATGCGCGCTTTAATATTTTTCATATCAAGCAAAGGAATTGCAGAGTTTCTGCGGTCGTTTTCAATCACATACTCTTCAATTTTTGATTGGCTGGATTCAATTGCCTGGCTAATTTCAGCCCATTCTCCAAATACAACCCCAGTATTTCCGTTTAAAAAAGTTTTAGCAGAAGGCCCGAAGTCAATCCCTTCTAAATCACCCTTTACATAAACCTTTACAGGTGTTGATTTTGTACTGTTTTGGATAAATGAAATAATTTCGTTAGCATCCATCATTTTCATATTAAAAGTCCTCCTCTATGTATAACTTTACAACTAGCATTACTTTAACAAACAAAAGCATTGAAAACAAGAAAAATAACATGGAATTTCGGTGTAACTACTATAGTAATCCTAACTATGCACTAATTCAGGCACATAGTTTGTACTAGGTACGTGTCAGCCATTTCAATTATTGCCTTTCCTCTTCAATATGCTCTTTGATTAATTCGACAAATGCCTGCACCTGTTTCAGCTGGAAGGCAGATTCATAGCCTAGCAGCCATGTATCACGCTTGATGGGCATATTATTTTCATCCAGCAAGGGAATCTTAAAAATATTTTTTTCTGCTCCATTCAAGGTAATAGCCGGAAGGATCGCATAGCCAATTCCATTAAAAGTCATCTGTTTGCATGTCTCGATTTGATCGACCACAATCGTTCGTTTCGGAGAAGTTTTAAACTGCCTTAACCACCAGTCCTGTATTTCCTGGTAGTAGTTTGAATCACTCTTAAACTGAATAAAGGGACGGTCCGTTTCAAGAACCTGTTCAGGCCTTGTAATTTCTGTATCTACAAGGTATAGGCTATCCTTGAATAGAGGGATCTTAATTCCCTTCCAGTCAGGCGTGCCGCGGATGATTCCTATATGCACCTGATCATCATAAAGAGATTTTAAGATTTCACTGCTCCAGCCGGTTATCAGAGAAATTTTCGCTTGTGGATAGCGACTGACGAATTTCTTAAGTACCTGCGGCAGCCAATTTTGGCCTACGATTGAAGCAACGGCTATTTTCAAGGTTCCATGAACTTCTGAATTAAGGGCTGTGATTGATTCCCTCACTTTTTCTTCCTTGGTAAGGACTTCATTGACAAATTGTATGACAAGTTCACCGGCTGGAGTAAGGGATAAGCCTTTCTGGGACCGGATGAAAAGCCTGCTTCCCCATTCTTTTTCAATATTCACGAGCCGCTGGGAAAGAGCCGGCTGGGAAACAAATAATCTTTCAGCCGCTTTTCTCATATTCATTTCCTGAGCCAATACTGATAAAAGGTGAAACTCAGTAAGTGAAGACATTTCTATCCCCCTTCATAACTTTTTCTTATAGTATATCTTAATTTTAATCGAATTTCATTATCAAAAGAACCCGAATAAAATAATATCAGGAACAGGAGGTGGAGGAAAAATGGAGCTTTTCATTTTTACCATAATTGGATTTATTGCGACATTTATTGGTACATTGGCAGGCAGCGGAGGATTGATTGGCATGCCCTCATTATTAATGCTGGGTGTACCAATCCATACGGCGATAGCTTCAGCTAAGTTCTCTAATATTTTCAGCTCATTTTCCAGCTTCCTTGTACTCCTTAAGGAAAAAAAGATCACTTTTGCATCTGCTGCCAAGACTGCTCCCTTTGCATGGAGTGGAGGAATTTCAGGAGGGCTGCTGGCAAATACGATTTCAGAAAAAACGATGACACTCATTGCTGTGACATTGCTTTGTTTTGCTCTCATTCTTACCATTATAAAAAAACCATCCGAAAAGGCAGGGGCTGAAAATACAAAAGGTACCTACCCTTACCTGTATGGAATCGGCGTCTATGACGGCATGTTCGGCCCTGGGCAAGGAACATTGCTGATGTTGATGTACTTAAATAGGGGCTTTTCCTACTTAAAAGCTGTGGCCTTTACCCGTTTCCAAACCTTTGTCAGCTGTTCAGGGTCCATTTTTTCATATGTAGCTGCCGGCAATTTCAATATCTGCATTGCCATTTTCCTTGCCATCGGATCCATCATTGGGGCCCAAACAGCAGTCAGATTGGCAAACAAAGTATCTGTTGGAATACTCAAAATGCTTTTGCATACCATTACAATCCTTTTAATCATCCAGCTTTTAATAAAAATCTTCTAAAACAAAAAGCCCTGCAGCAGCAGAGCTTTTTGAGGCAGAGAAGCATATTCTAAGCAGCTGTTTTCTTTTCGTTTTTTGGCAGCGCAATGACCAATATAAAACTAATAACAGCAAACAATAAAACAGCATAGTAAACCGAGTGCAGCGAGAATGTCAGCCCATTTTGCAGAACCTCTTTAACTCCCTCATCCATACTATTTCTTGCTTGTTCATTTAAAAGCACATTCGCAGAATCAAGAGATAATTCAGCATCAATATTTTCACCATTTTTCTGGATAAATGACTTTATCTGGCTATTCAAAATTCCACCTAATAATGCTGCTCCAATGGTGTTGCCAAGATTTCTCATAAACATATTGGCGGCAGTGGCTATCCCCCTTTGCTTCCATTCAACCGTGCTTTGAATGGAGACAATGAAGGCAGTACTGGTTAAGCCCATACCTGCACCGACAAGAAAGCTGCCGGCTGCTGCCCATATCGGCCCTGCTTCAGGAGTAAGCGTAACAAATACAATGCTGCCTAAAATAAGAAATACCCCGCCCAATATTGACGTAGTTCTGAAACCAATCTTCAACAGCAGTTTCCCTGCAGCTGCTGCAGCTATGGGCCAGCCGATTGACATTGTTGTCAGTGTGAAACCAGCCACAATTGGCGACCTTTCCATAACGCCCTGGACGAACGCGGGCAGGAAACTGGATATTCCGATCAGCATAACACCAGTCGTCAAAGAGGCCAGGTTTGCAATCAGAATCGGCTTTTCTTTCCAAATGTTAAAAGGCATCATCGGTTCAGCCGCTTTTTTCTCCTGCAGGATAAATAATATAAATGAAATAACACTCACAGAAATCAGGCTGATTGCTTCAATTGAATTCCACGCCCAATTTGTACCTCCTTCTACAAGGACAAACATCAGCGAAGATATTGAAACAGTTAAAAGTACAGCCCCAGCATAGTCGATTTGATGCTTCTTTCTTTCAACGTTTTCATGCAGGAAGAGCCATAAGCCTGCAATAGCCATAATGCCAAGCGGTATGTTAACCCAAAATACATAACGCCAGCTTACATACTCAACAAGAAGGCCTCCGATTGCCGGGCCCATAATGGCTGAAATTCCCCAGACACTTGATAGATAGCCCTGCACCTGCGCCCTTTCCTCTTTTGTGTAAATATCTCCAACAATTGTAGTAGCAATCGGCATCACCGCACCTGCACCAAATCCCTGGATCAGGCGGAATATAATAAGCATGGTCATGGACTCGGCGAACCCGCATAAAATAGAGCCAATTAAAAAGATAATAATTCCAAACGTCAGAACAGGCTTACGCCCAAATAAGTCAGATAGCTTTCCGTAAATTAAAACAGTAACAGCATTCATTAGCAAGTATGCTGAAAATACCCAGCTGTATAAAGCAAATCCGCCCAAGTCACCCACAATAGCAGGCATAGCCGTTGATACGATGGTCGCCTCAATTGCACCCATGAACATGGCCAGCATAACTGAAGCAAGTACAAAAGGTTTTTTCGTTACTTTTTTCTTTCCGTCAGGCATTTTTTTATGTATGACCTGGCCCAAACATTTTCCCCTCCAACATGATAAGCAGAACGCCAAATGAGACTACATGCTGCCTGCAGTTAAAACAAATGCGTTTTCTTATCATTAAAAATAAAGCAAGCTCCCTCTATACGGGAGCTGAATAATTTTTATTTTTTATTTAATCTTCTGAGATGCTTATTCAACTGATCCAGTACAGTTCTTCGAGTTAGTATCCCCTCAAAATAGCCTTCCTTGTTTTCTACGCACAAAAAAGGATGATCAACTAAAAGAGCGATAGATTGCTGAATAGAGGCATCAATGTCAAGACGTGGAATCGTACGGTTCATAGACTCTTCCACTCGTTTTTTCTCCAGCATTTCAAATTCAATCCGCTCGAGGCCAAGAATTGAATCCATGATGATTGGAGTACTGATTAAACCTTGAAGTTTATAATGCGGATCAAGAACTGGAATGGCTGTATAGCCGCTTTTTGTCAATACCAAAAGCGCGTGCTCCAGGTTATTTCCTACCTGTACATGTGCTACCCGCTCTGAAGGAATCATGAAATCACTAATGTTAAATTCTAAAAATTCCTCGCTATGAAGACTAATCATCGCCGAAAACTCCCCAAAAAATAGTTATGAATCCTTTTTATTTTATCACAGTCTCCGGCAATATGCCCCCTTTTTACATAATCATCCTTTGCTGGTTTGAATGTCCTTAACCTCATAATGGCAATTGGGGCAGCGAAAGATTACATTCTGATTTGACTGGGCTGTCAGAACTCCATCAATTTCTTTTTCTGCCATACAGCTTGGACACTTAACAGTTGGCATCATCGTATCACCTCTTGGTCATATCCTGTTCTATATCTCAGCAGGGTATGTATGTTTTACTTTTTGCCTTTGTTTTCTTCAAGAATCTTTTTCATGTCTTCAAGTATTTTCCGGATCATGACTACTTCTTTTTTTGTATAGATTAAATCAGCAAGCATAAGAAGCACTGTAAAAAAAAGGCAGAATCATAAGCAAACTATACATATAGCACCTCTTGCCATTTGTTTTAGTTATTATATCATTCCCTAAAATTTTCCGGCAAAGATTTAGTAAAGAGCAAATTAAAAAGGAGCCCCTAAAAAGGCCCCTTATGTATGTGGAGAATTATTGAATCAAGTCGAAAATTTCGATGGTGATCATATCAATGTTGTCAAATTGATATCTTTTTGGCTTCTCTTTATCGTTATATACTTCCAATTCAAATGTTTCATTCTTTGGATGATAGGTAACCTGGCATTTCCTTTCGCCATTTACCTCAAAAAATCTCTGCATCGGCTCTCCGTTAGTTGATTGCTCCTGCAAGCTTTTTAAGCGTGTTAATATACCTTGAAGCTGTGACATGCTCTCTCTCCTTTCAAAACAAAACCCATAATCATACATTAAGGTTTCTCTTTTGGCATGTTTCTATCCTTACGAATTGAATTCAGAATATTCAACCTTGGCGCTTTACATACCAATATTAACAGAATAAAATAATGTCATGCGTTTGTACAAGCAAAAGCTTTATAAAGGGTGTGATTTTTTTTGAAAAAACCTGAAAAACTAGCTGAAAACCTTTATTTAATTGATGATCTTGATCTTTCATTGGAAAAACGTACCGGTACATATGTTTTAACCGAAGAAAAATTAACCTTGATTGAAACGTCTGCTAGCCCCTCAGTTCCCTACATTCTGGAAGGTCTGAAGCAGCTCCAATTCAAACCAGAGGAAGTAGCCTATATCATCGTTACTCATATTCATTTGGATCATGCAGGAGGTGCAGGCCTGCTCCTTACCCACTGTCCAAACGCTAAGTTGATTGTTCATCCAAAAGGGGCCAGGCATTTGTCTGACCCTTCCCGCCTAATTGCCGGCGCGAGGGCTGTTTACGGTGATAAATTTGATGAACTCTTCAATCCGATACTCCCTGTTCCGGAAGAAAAAATAATGATTAAAGAACATGAAGAAGAGCTTTCCATTGGAGCCGGATGCACCCTGAAATTTTTTAACTCCCCTGGCCATGCCAACCACCATTTCAGCATTTTCCACACGGCATTAAATGGGATGTTTACCGGGGATACTGCGGGTGTAACCTATCCTCAATTAGCAATGGAAGGCATTGAACTATATTTGCCATCAACTTCACCAAATCAATTTGATCCTGAAAAAATGCTGAACTCTATTTCAATGTATGAAAAAATGGATTTAGATTATATCTTTTTTGGACATTACGGGATAAGCCGAGATCCTAAGGAGGTATACAAGCAAATCCGGGAGTGGCTTGAAGTTTTTCTTGCGGCAGGCAAGATAGGGATGGCTGAAGGAAGTTCCTTTGAACAGCAAATGAATGCAGCAAGAGACATACTTGCCAGCCAAGTTAAGGAATATCTTGATGAGAAAGGCATACCCAATGACCATTCCGTCTATGAAATCCTTTCCGTTGACATGGAAGTATGCTCAATGGGGCTAATAGATTATCTTCAAAAGCAAAATGATTGATTACTCAAGAAAATTGAATTAAGATGATAATTACTAAACCAGGGGAGGATGTTAAGTTGGAGGAAATAATCTTGTATACACAGCCGGACTGCCCACCCTGTGAAATAACTAAAATGTTCTTAAAAGAGTATGGATTTTCTTTCACAATAAAAGATATAAAAAAAGATGCAGCTGCTCACAGAGAGTTGACCAAGCAATATAATTCCTTCTCCACCCCAACTATTGTTATCGGGGACATGGTCATTACAGGATTTGACCTGGAGAAACTCAAATCAGTTCTGCAAATTAAAGAATAAAAACAGAGCTTAAAAGCATACCATTGCTTTTAAGCTCTGTTCTTTTAATTAGAAGCCAGCTGCCCGTTTATTTCCTGATTTTCAAAAAGGGCCATAACTCCCTGCTTATCGTCTGTAAATAGCATGCTTCCTGACCGGAGGAATGCATCAAAAGGGTTTAATAGAAAGGTGATTTGGTATGCTGGCTTATTAAACCAAACCGGTTCAGCAGCTGTTTTAAATGAAGTTTGTTCCGATTCTTGCTGGGATTTCTCTACTTTTTCTAAGATGTTTTCAGGTACTTTATCACCTAAAAATTGGGCAACTTTCATTTTCCCTTTATTTTTTTCAAGCAATACCCCTTCATAATGGCTTTCATAGCCTACCGGACCTTCTTCGTTTTCCGGAAAATATTCAAATACATAAACCTTTTCTTTCTCTGTTACTATCTTGGTCTCTTCCGAATATGTAAAAAACGGAATATAAAAATTGGCGGCATCCGATCCGTAGATCATATATTTCCCATTTTCTGAAACAAGATTTTCTTCCAGGAATTGCTTTTTAGCTGCTCCCGAAAAATAAGGTGCAAGCAATTCATTAACATCCTCCAGGCTTCGCTCTTCCTCGCTTAATGATACTTGTGCCTGGAATGCATCCTGTAAAAATTTGTATACGTCTTCATTGTTTGAAAAGCCGCTCTCGGCGTTTGGATGGGAAGGCATCACTGCGAATATGGCTGCAAGAGTAAATAAAAATCCTAATAAGTGCTTGTACATTCCACTCTCCCTTTCTTTTATCGGTTCCTATTTGTTTATCCTCAATTTTACCAGCAAATGAATGACCTACCTGCTACTTTCGTTCCCGAAATTCCCTTATGTTTTGACAGGAACATTCTTTTCTTGCTTTAAATTTACCCGTATTGACAAAGAATTAACGTTTTAGGCGACAAAGTGAATTATAAACACCATGTAAATGTTACCAATTCATTTCACAAAAAAAGACCCTCTATTGGGTCTTTTACCAATTCCATGTTAGTGAAAAATAAATAACCATTGGAATAAGGATCAAAAAGAAAATAACATAAGTCAGCATGACAGGGTTTCGCAGATATGCATGTTTCTGCACCTTATCTGGAAGTTCCGTATCGATATCTCCTCTGACGGCTTTTCGTTCTTTTGCAACGAACAAGGTGTAAACCAGGGAATAGACTAATATCCCCATACAGATGAATACTATGATCAACATGTACATACTCATTTTTAATCTCTCCTCAAGGAAAGGTTCTACACTTACAATTCCTCAATAAGAGCCTGTTTATACTTGTTTATTTATCATCCTGCACACTTTATATTCCCTATAATAATCCATCATGCTCGTAAAGATAATTGTATGATAAATCCACAAATAAATAGTCGTCCGCATTTAGTGGAAACGAAAAGGTCCTTATTGTTTCCCCTGTTTCAATATCGGTATACAAATCAGAAAGAATGCCCTTTTTGTTTATTCTCATCTTCATGATATTTTCCAGAAAGTATGGGCGCCAGCTCCAATTTTTCTCGAGATATTCTTTCTGGAGGATCCATCCTCCGTCCTTCTTGAAAATATTTGCTGATTTCTGAAAACCATCTTCATCACAAATATAAAGGCGAAAGGCAGCTCCATCCAAAAGCTGGGCAAGATGTTCCAGACTTTCTTCATAATTGGTTATCTTACGGTTTTTACTTATAAAGTCATTAAGCTTTTCGTTAAACTCGAGTGTCACCTGGTGAAGCGATTCAAGCTTTTTCTTCTCATGGGTAATAAACTGATGGCATTCATTTTTTAGTTTTTCTTTTAGCAGATTTCTCTCGGTAAAATGTTCTGAAGGTTTTTGCAAATAATATCCCTGGTAGTAACGACCGCCATTTTTCCATGCATATTGCAGCTGATAAGTCATTTCTATATTCTCAAAAAGCAAGCTTGCGCCAATTTTTCTTGCAAGCATGGATAATGAATATAGAATATCGTTAAAATTATAAACTGAGGCCGTTGAACGCATTGAAATTAAGTCAACCTTCAATATGTCCGGAGCCAATTGTCCAATCCGGTCAAGATGGCTGCTTTCATTGCCAAGTTTATCTATTGCTAATTTAATTCCATAAGTCCTGTAATAATTTAAAAGATGATCGAGATGATCGATATCTCCTTTGTAATTTCTTTCTGTAATTTCCAGAACAATGCGGTCGAGGCTTATGCCTTTTTTTTCATACTCACGAAGCGTGTTCAGGAACTGTTCTCCATCATTATGCATAAGCAAATCTGCATCCCTGTTTACAAACAGCATAATATCTTTCTCAAGATTAATTGTTTTTTCTAAAGCCTTCCTCAGGATTTCGTAATCAACCTCAAGCCGAAATTCTTCAGGAATGCTTTCATCCTGAAAAAAGGGCCCCAGGCTGACTATACCCGCAGGTCCCCTATACCGTCCCAACACCTCATAACCAATGACACGATGCTCATCCGCACTGAATATTGGCTGGAAATAAGGAAAAACATTATCCAAATCTGTAAGAATATCCAACGCATCCATGTCCATTAGCCTCCCTATGTATATTAATGAATTATTATACCATATTCTCCTTCAGCATTTACTATTCAAAATACAGGTTCCACAAATTGATAAATCCGCTTGGTTTTCCATAAGGTTAACATTATATTGGAGTCCCCCTCTTCACATGCTAATACCAGGACATCAGAGAAAGAGGGTATTTCATGAGGAATTTCCTGTTTGTTTTCCTTCTTATTCCTTTGCTTGGATGCGGTCATTCCGAGCCAGTGAGTCCAACAGGCCAACAGGCTGACATATCCTCAAGTGAAGTGAAAGGCCGAACCCAAACACAGGCAAAGGAAGAACAGCCGCGAGTGCAAAAATTAACAGCCCAAAATACGGATGTGAAAGATACAAAACGGTCTGTCATGCTTGATGTTCCACTTATAAACCAGAATCCGGAATTAAAATACGGATGTGAAGTTACAAGCCTTACCATGGTCCTGCAATATGCAGGTATAAAAATAGGGAAAATGGATTTGTATAATCGTGTAAAAAAAGATAATGATCCGCTTATCCGTTACAAAAATGATATCGTAAAATGGGGAAACCCTGCCGAAGGATTTGTTGGTGATATGACTGGAAAACGTGCAGGTTATGCTGTATTCGATAAACCCATTGAGGAATTGGTAAATAAATACCTGCCTGGAAGAGCGGTTAATTTAACTGGCCAGGATTTTAATTCGGTCTTAAATCACGCTTCAAAAGGTTTTCCTGTAGTAGTCTGGACAACAGGCGATTACAGACTTCCAGACCGCTGGGAATCATGGACCCACGGCAGCCAAACGATTAAAACGCCATTGGACCTGCATGCTGTAGTCTTAGTTGGCTACGATGATAACTATGTTTATTTAAATGATCCGCTTTCCGGCAGAAAACAAGTAAAGGTTTCAAAAGAACGCTTTATTTCATCATGGAAAGCTTTAAGATCCAGAGCTGTCAGCTACCAATAGGATATGTAAACCGGCTGATTTAAATCAGCCGGTCTTAATGCTTTTCTTAAAATGGATATTGATTAAGCCACTGACCTCCATCCATCGTAATACATTCTCCGTTAACATACCCGGCATTCTCTGAGAACAGAAAGAAAGCCAATTCAGCAATTTCTTCAGGCTTGCCCAGTCTGCCAAGAGGTACACTTTGAAGTGTTCTCTTGGCAGCTTCTTCTGATTCCCAAAGTCTGTCTGCTCCGCCAGTTCTTTCTATTGGACCAGGAGCAATGGCATTAACTCTTATTCCGTACCTTCTGCCCCATTCAACAGCTAGAGTTCTTGTCATGGAAAGCACTCCTGCTTTGGCGGCTGCAGAGTGGATGACACCTGGACCGGCATCCCATGCGTATGTAGCAACCATATTTATAATGCTCCCTTTTATTCCATTTTCAATCCAGTATTTACCGACTTCACTTGAACAATAAAAGGTTCCGTTCAGGACAATATTAATAACTGAATTCCAGCCATTGACACTTAATTGCTCTGCAGGACAGATAAAGTTGCCGGCTGCATTATTAACTAAGAAATCAGCCTGTCCGAAGGTATTCAGCGTTTCGTTAAGCATGTGTTTCACATGTTCAATTTCACGTACATCCATTTGGACCGTCAGAACTTGTCCAGGGGATGTTTCAATTTCTGCTTTCGCCGCTTCAAGCCTTTCCGGATTTCGGCCGGTTATAACCACATTAGCTCCGGCTTCCGCAAACCTTTTAGCCATATATTTCCCCATTCCGCTTGAACCACCTGTCACAATAACCGTTTTATTTTTCAAAAGTATTCCCTCCCAGAAACTGAATAGTCATTCAGTTTATATTTTACCATTAATAGAGAGAATTTTCGAATTATTTATCGATTATTTCTTAGGTTTTACAGGAAAAAGAAGTAAATGAAGCAAAAGAGTTATTCCTTCTTTTTAATAGCATAGTTTGATAGTATTAGAAGGTACGGCTAAAAGAAGGCCAAGCCGGGCAATTGCCTTTAAGTTGGTATTTCGGAGCACAAAATTTCAATAGATAGGTTGGTAAATTAAATGCCGAAAAAAGTGTCCAGAAGATCCTTTTTAAAAAGAGCGCTCGGTTTTGCTGCTGCCGCTTTCGGTTTAAGTGCGGGAGGCTACTATTATGCACGTGATATAGAGACCCGGCTTTTGGATATTACAAACCATAAAATCCTTAATAATGCAATTCCGCAAGCTTTCAATAATGTTAAAATTGTCCAATTCAGCGATACACATCTCGGGTTTCATTATGACCTGAACCAGCTGGAAGAATTAATAGAAAAGATAAACAATATTAAGCCAGATATAATTTTTTTTACTGGTGACTTAATGGATGAGCCAAATAAGTATTCAGAAGCCAATCAAATAGCTCCTCTTCTGCAAAATCTAGAAGCACCCCTTGGCAAATTTGCTATTTACGGAAACCATGATCATGGCGGTTATGGATCTGACATCTATAAAACTATTATGGATGAAGCTGGTTTTATCCTCTTACTTAATGAAAATTATAAAATTGACGTTTCAGGAAGCAGCATTCATGTCATCGGCATTGATGATGCCATGCTGGGAAGGCCTGATATTAAGCTGGCTGTGGAAAATATTGAGGAGGACTCCTATAAAATTTTATTGTCACATGCTCCTGATTTGGCTGATGGCGCCTCTTCCTTCGGCATACATCTTCAACTAAGCGGACATAGCCATGGCGGTCAAATAAAAATTCCTTTCTTTGGAGCACTAGTAAAGCCGCCATATGCTGAAAGATATCACGAAGGTTTTTATAAGATCGGCAGCCAGGACCCCCTAACCCTCTATGTTAACAGAGGACTCGGCACTACGAGACTTCCCTTCCGATTTTTATCCCGCCCTGAAATGACAGTATTCACTCTGCACACTGATAAAGGGAACTAAAGAAGAAAAGCAGCTTTTTGGCGGCTTTTCTTTTTTAGTGGGTGCCTCCTCTCCTTATCATATTGTTTACAAGTTCCATGTTCTATTTTCCGAGCATATATTTGATTAGACCTTTAAAGAAGGGAATGATTTTTATTTATCATATTGTAAAGGCAGGTGAGACACTGGCGGTAATCGCAAGAAACTATCGCCGCTCTCTCAGTCAGCTGCTGGCAGCCAACCCTTCCATCGCAAATCCCAACCTTATCTTTCCTGGCCAGCAAATATTAATCCCAGGCCTTCCGAATCCCGATACCATTCCATATACCATCATCGTTTCTCGCGGAAAAAGAAATTTAACTCTTTTAAAAAACGGTGCTGTCCAAAAGGTATATCCAATCGCTGTAGGCAAAATGCTTACCCAAACGCCAATCGGTGAATTTGTAATTGTGAACCGAGAGCCTAACCCCGGTGGCCCTTTTGGTGTGATGTGGCTTTCCTTATCAAAATCCGGCTACGGGATCCATGGGACCAACAATCCTTCATCAATTGGTCAGTATGTTTCCAAGGGCTGTATTCGAATGTATAACGAAAATGTCTTAGAATTAGCCCGAATTGTTCCAAATGGTACGAGGGTACTGATTAGGCAGTAAATATTTTCTTTTATTAATGGCCTTGTTAACTTCCTGCCGGTTTCCACTCTAGGCGCTCGCATTCCAATCATCAGGGTGCCAATATCAACATTTGGCAAATTACATCTTCAAGCTTTCGTCGAAAATAGGCGAAGGCTTTTTAATATTTTGGTTGAAATTCCCTTCCGGTTAATATATCATAATGATATATCACATCGATACATCAACCCGATATATTGGAAAGGGGAATGATTCTTGTCTGTCGAGCACACATTACTTGCTGTTCTCAGTATTTGGCCCAGCACCGGCTATAACATTAAATCCGAATTCGAGCATAAAGCTGCAGGCCTTTATTGGGGGATGAGCTATGGGAGTATTTATCCGAAATTAAAAAAGCTGGAGGAAGATGGATTTATTTATACTCTGGAACAGGAGGAGGAAGGGCGGAAGAAAAAGCTGTATGAACTTACCCCCGAAGGCTGGGAAGAGTTTGAAAATTGGCTAAAAGCTCCACCCTCCTATCCTGTTATAAAAGATGAATTGCTTATGAAGATGTCGACCTGGCATGAGGATATGGATTATGATGACTTAATTAGCCATTTATTAAAAAGGAAAGAACAAACTGAAGACCTTCTCGAGTTCGTAAAAGAATGGCCGAAGAATGGATACTCCTATATAAGCAAGCTCGGTATACTTACGATCCGATTCATCGAAATGAGATTGGAAACAGAATTAAGATGGATTGAAGAATCTTTAGTGATATTAAAAAATGATGACCTTCCCGATGGCCAGGATCCCTATGGAAACACTGAAAAGCTGCTTGAACGGCGGAGAAGGGCAATTGGCGAAAAAAAGGAGAATGATCAATGAAAGCAGGCATTTTTCAACCTCTGAAATTAAGGCCTTTCCGTTCACTATTTGGGGCACAGCTTTTCTCCGATCTCGGAAACTGGCTGGATCTTATCGCTCTGCAGGTTATTGTTGCTTACCATTGGGGCCTGGACGAAACCGCTATCGCTTCAGTCATCATTGTCCTGGGACTGCCTTGGGTGATCATTGGTCCCTTTGCCAGTGTGTTCGTCGATCGATTACCCAAAAAAACTGTCATGATCGTTTGCCTTCTTTTCAGAGTTATATTTGTGGCAGGCTTATTTTTTGCTCCAAACCTTTATGTTTTGCTATTGTTTGTTTTCTTAAAAGGTACCGTGTCTGCCTTGTATGATCCTGCTAGGCAAAGTACCATCAGAATGATCGTCCCTGATAGCCTTCTTTCAGAGGCGGTCACTCTTAGCCAGCTTTCCGTTAACACCATGAAAATAGCAGGGCCTGCTTTGGGAGGAGGAATTATTGCTCTTTTTGGACCGAAAAGCCCCTTCTTATTTGAAGCAGCCGGCTTTTTAATAGCTGTTCTCTTTTTATTGTTTCTTCCTGATTTAAAAGAAATTGAGAGATTGGAGAAATCGGAACTTACAGGCCAACCTGAAAAAAGAAAATATTGGGGTGACTTTTCTGAGGGCATTAAGCATATCGCTCAAACTCCCCTTTTAAAAATATCAATTATTTTATCTTCGGCTGCTTTTTTTATCATCTTTCTATATGATGGGCTTTTTGTATTTATCGCCCAGCATCTGGGATTCAACGAAGGAAATTTCGGACTGCTTATAAGTGCAGTGGGATTTGGAAGTGTTGTGGGCTCACTCATATTGGGCCAGTGGACAAAATGGAACCGAAAACCGATTCATCTGATGGCTTCTTCTGCTGTTATTAGCGGCACCTTAATAATATCGGTTGGGCTGGGAGGCATGGGTATTCTTGAATTTCCCCAGCTAGTTTGGATACTAGGTGCATGTCTGCTTGGCCTGCTCGGTGCGGGTGAATCTGTTCCATATGGCTATGTTCTGCAGTCTGAAACCCCCAAGAACATAATGGGAAGAGTATCTGCTGCCGCTATGTCCTTGCAGACCTTTTCCATGCTGATTGCTCCTGCCGCGGGAGCGCTGCTTGCTAAATGGCTGGGAGTCCCTTTCGTTCTGATAGGAGCGGGGATGGCAACTATTTTATTGGGCTTATTTATGCTTCTGGCCATTATGAGAAAAGGAGCTCTCAGCCAGCCGCCCGAAGAAAAACAATTTCAGGCCTGAATCCTTTTAAAACCAACTGTATGGATACTCATGTTGGTTTTATGGAATAAAAGGGGTATAATAAGACTATACCCCCTTTACAATATGAAAGGAGCCATAAAATTGAATTCGGACAAGAAACAAAATCCCCATCTGCATCCAACGGTTGAAAACCTCTCACAAGCTATCTTCACCGTTAACCGCCATGCAAAAACAGCACCAAACCCTAAGTTTTTATATAAGCTCAAGCATGATGCGCTTCAAAAACTTATTAAAGAAGGGAAAGCCAGCAAGGTAGGCCTACACTACTCAGGCAATCCCAAAAACAGCCAGCAGCAGTCAGATGTGTTAGTGAAATGCGGAAATTATTCATTTCACTTGCCGCCCTCAAAGGAGGATTTTTCAAAACTACCACATCTTGGAAAACTTGATTCTTTTGTAAGAAATCCGAAAGCTTCTCTATCTCTAACCACTGCGAAAAAGCTGCTCATGACATATACGGGCTTAAAAGAACATAACAGCAAACCGCACCAGAAGAAACAGCACTATGAAAAACCTGTCTTTAAGAAGCTGGGCGAAAGTTATTTTTAAAAGCAAAAAGCTGGGGAAACCCAGCTTTTAATTGTATATAATCAATTTTTATAATGCATATTGATCAATAAAGTGAATCAGCTCAGCAATCTCCGGTTTGCTTACTTGTGCATCTGCACCTACCATTTGCCCTTTATGGCGGAGATCCTCCGTTATGAGGGAGGAAAAGATGATAACAGGAATACCGGAAAGCTGTGGATGATCTTTTATTTTCTTAGTAAGATGATGGCCATCCATTTGAGGCATTTCAATATCAGTTATCATTAGATGTACTTCCTTAGTGATATCACAACCAGTTTCTGCGAACGATACCAAATACTTATAAGCATCCTGCCCATTCTCAGAGAATTCAAGATTAGAAAAGCCGGCTTCATTCAAAGTATCATGCAGCAGCTTTCGAAGTAACGGCGAATCCTCTGCAACAACAAGCCTCTTATCAGACCTCTCTCTCTTGCCGAGCTTTTGCACCTTTTGTATGCTGATCCCCGAATCAGGATTAATCTCGGTAACCATTTTTTCAAAATCTAATAGGAGCACCATTTCCCCTTGAAGCATAATCACTCCGATAACTTGGCTGTTTGGCCCTTGATACATTTCAGAAGGCTTTTCAATCTGGTTCCATGAGATTCGATGGATTTGTGAAACATTATGTACATGAAAAACAATTTTTTGCTGATTAAATTCAGTGACTATAAACTTATCCTGCTGCGGATTTCCGGAAGGCTTCATGCCTAATGCAGCAGCTACATCAACAACTGGGAGAATTTCTCCCCTCAATTCCATAATCCCTTCAATGTGTCCATGAGAATGAGGTACCGGAATCACCTGCTCTGGATTAATAATTTCCTTTACTTTAATGACATTTATGCCAAATTTATTTCTGCCTATTGTAAATTCAACAATCTCCAATTCATTCGTTCCGCTCTCCAGTAAAATGCCTTTTTTCTGCTCCATTTCTTTCGCCCTTCCTATTTGTAATAAAAGCATTTTTCTCTATTAATATACCATGAATGGATATTTTTTCTTATAAAATGTTAATAGGTTAATAATACCCCTATGAAGGAAGACCTGTGTTTGCGTCCTTAAACCACAGGAAAAGAAGCTGCCAGGCAGAATTCTCTGTTTAAGCAGCTTCCTTTTTTCTCAGTACGGAGGATCGTTGAAAATATATTAAATCAATCCGGATGAATGGATTACTTAATGTGTTGGAAATTTGCCATCCTCTTTAATTCTGGAGTGAATAATTAATCCTATTAGCGTGAGAATCATTAAAGAGCCAAGAGCCATTCTGCTCGCCAGGTTTCCATAATCAGCAAAGATTAACGTGATGCTTCCATATATAAGCGGTCCAATGATTGAAGATACTTTTCCTGAAAACGCAAAAAGACCAAAAAATTGTCCTCTTTTATGATCAGGAGTCAATTCCACTATATACGTTCTTGTCGTAACCCACATAGATCCCAGAGCAATACCAAACATGCTGCCGGCTATCCAAAACATCAATTCATTTATAGAAGTAACAGCAATAGCAAGCGCAACCAGGAGAAGGACTCCCACATATTTAACAGCTTTGTTAGGCCCTTTCGCCTTTGTGATATATCCAAATACAAAGGAACCAATGATACTGGAAACAGTCGAAACGAGATAAAGCAAAATGAATTTTCCAGTAGTAAAGCCTACAATCGTTTTTGCATACACGGCCATCATGGCTATTGTTGTTGCAATAGCATCATTCAGGAAAAAGTAAGCAATCATAAAAGTAAAAATGGCTTTGTAATCTTTCATTTCTTTAAAAGTCTGCCAAATTTCCTTATAGCCTGATAAAAAGCTTTGTTTTTCTTTTACTTCAAGCGGCTTATCTTTAACAAGGAAAAATAGGGGCAATGAAAATAGAAGAAATAATACAGCTGTTGGTATAAACGCTTCATGAAAACCGTTATCCCCCACAAATAAATATACCGTCAGTCCTACAAGGGTTCCTATATACCCGACTGCAACCCCAAATCCAGAGATTAAAGGTATTTCCTGTTTTGTACCCAAATCTGATATCATCGCATCATAAAAGACCAAGCTTGAATGGTAAAAGAACTTTGCTATTACAAAGCATAAAATGACCAAGGCCAGATAAATTGGGAGCCCAAGGACTTTTCCGCTAAATTGGCTTGATGCAAAGACTCCCATTAAAATAGTTGCCAGTACTGTAATAAGCGTAAAGGCCACTATATATTTCTTCTTTTTTCCCGTCCTGTCTATCATAACTCCAAATAAGGGAGAAAAAAGCACTAGAAAAAAACTTGCCAGTGCATTTGAATAGGAAATGAAGGTACTTGCAATCTGGTTTAAAACTTCATTTTCCCCTATTACTTCCTGGAGATAAAAAGGAAAGAAAATCGTATTTATATTGGATGAAAAAATAGTATTTGCAAAATCATAAAGTGCCCAGGATACTATTGGCATTGTCATATAGAGCCGCAAGGAATTTAATTTCCCCTGTTTACGAAGCTCTGTTTTTTCAACTTCCATCTCATCAGCCCCTTCTGGTAAAAAACACCTTATTCCTTATTCAAGACTGGTCAGGAAAACCCTTTTTATTTTGTTGAATTTAAATAAAATCCTAAAATAAAAAGTTTTGTAAAAGTTAAATGAATATTTCAATAATTAATTTTTATTATGCTATAATAGCAAGTATTATATTTAAGGTGGGTAATAATGAAAAGGAAGGAACAAAAAGAATATACAAAACAATTAATCTTTAAGAGCGCTGTGGAGCTTTTTAAGAAGCAGGGATTCCAAAATACAACTGTCCAGCAAATTACCGACCATGCAGGGGTTGCCAAAGGCACCTTTTTTAATTACTTTCATTCAAAGGAGTCTGTTCTCCATTTAGTGGGAAAATCCCAGCTTAAGCTGATGCATGCGTTTTATAAAGATGTCATGGATAGCAGTGAATCAATAGAAGAAAACCTGCATAAGCTTTTTAAATTTATGGCTATTAATAATGAGGAATTCGGACCGATCCTGCTCTTATCTATTTTTCATATAAGTACGGTAGTAAAGGATTTTCAAATTTCTGAAACCCAGCTGGCCGCGGAATTCAGGTCCATTTTAATAAGCTTGATTGAAGAAGGGAAAAAAAGAGGTGAATTTAACGATCAGGCAAATGCCTCCCAAATTGCCAAAATGATTGTTAATTCGTTCTTCGGCACGTTATTTTATTGGGTGCACCATTCTGAGCAGGAAACGTTGCCTGCCTTGCTGAGCGATGTCATGGCATCCTATATTACAGTTTTGAAATCAAAGTTCAGTTTACCTGACAACCGGTGTTAATTGTCCACACCGGTTGCTTCCATAATTTGCTTTTTATGGTGAAGATCATGCTCAACAAAATCAACAAAATAATCACGGATTGTTAGAGAATGCTTGCCAATCATAAACGAAGTATCCATGTTTTCTTCAGTAAAGTTGTGGAGCATTTTAAGAAACTGTTCTCTAACAGTCAAAAGTTCGCTGATTATCTCAATCTGATCATGCTTTGCGGCGTATTTCTTTGCGGCATCATTGACACTTTGAAAATCCGGAAAGCTTTCAAGTTCCGCACCTTCTTTAAATAGCGGAAACCGTTCCTTTAGTGAATATCTATCCCAAAAGAGTAAATGTGCAACCACCGCTGCAACTGGCCATTTCCCTTCTGAAACAGGCTGCTGCCAGCGTTTCTGTTCAACCTTTTTCAAAGACTCCAGCCATAGAGAAAATGACTCGTAATGTTTTACAATCTCTTCCTTTCGCATGTATATCCTCCCTTTCTTAAAATTATATTCCACACACAGCTAATAAATCCTTTATTGCTTATAACAATAATAAAAGGCTGCATGGCAGGATGCCACACAGCTTTTTAAATAATTATTTTTTAACTACAACAGTACCTGCAATCAAATCATGCAGTGCCTGCTTTTTCTCTGTAAAAGCCGCAATAATGAATCCTATAAATAAAATTCCTGACAGAATAGACATGGCCAGGTACCTTCCCAACGCTCTCCAGAAAGAAATTCGATTACCGTTAAGGTCAGTCACCTTTAAGCCTAATAGCTTTTTTCCCACAGTTCCCTGCCACTTGGATGCATGCAAACCAGCGAAGTAAGCAAGCGCAATCACCAAATTGACCATGATCGTGACACCAGTCGCCCCTAAGTAGGAACCCATGAGGGCAAGCGCCTCAGCGTCAGTCATTTCGGATTCAAGATAAGCAGGGTCGCTCATCATCATATTAAAGGCGTCAGATGCACCAAAGAAAATCATGAAAATAATGATGGTCAAAATAAACAGAGGGATTCCTACTATTATAGAATCAATTAAATAGGCCGCAAAACGAATCCAGAATCCCCCGTATTCCCTCGTGCTTTCATAGGGCTGCTTTTCTAAAGTTGTCTCCACTTCATAACCTCCTGATTTTAATAAATTTCTAATCAAATACTAACTAGCAGTCTCAAAAATTTACTAATCACTATCTACTTATGTTAATGTCTAAATGAATTATATTCAACTATTTGTAAAATTTTACATGGTTTTTAATGAATGGCTCTGTTAAATTTGCCTGTTGATTTCAGCACGAGGCACTCCCTTTCCGCGGGCGGTCCGACGCTCCTCGTCGCTTTGCTCCTGCGGGGTCTCCCTTTGATCCGCACTCCCGCAGGACTTTGAATAAGCTTCCTTGAGTAAACACCGCACGAAGAAAATGCGAATGCATTTTCGAGGAGCTCGTGCCTTCCGCTCCAATCAACAGGGTGCAAAAAACAACAATGAGCTTTTCCAGCGCCTAATGATAAATATAATATGGTCTTTTAAATTTTGACTCTGTTGAATTATCTTTAAAACGTTTTCATATTGACTTTTTTGTGAACATACTCACAATTGTATAGACACACTTTAATATGAGGCATACAATAGCTTTGTAAACGGCGAATTCGTTTACATAATAATAAAAAGAGGTGCAATCAGGCATGAAAGGTACAGCAATCCTTTATCATGATGAAAATAAAGTGACGATCATTGAAAATGTTGAGCATTCGGTTTTTGAAGAATTAAAAGAGCAGTGCGGAGACAAACATTGTCAATGCAATCTTGAAAATAAAGTGATTGATTTTGGTGCGGTTTCTCCTATATTCTGGCACGAAGATGAAGTGGACTGGGATTACGGATATTAAAATAGAATATACTGCAAGCAAAGCCCTGATTTTATCGTTCAGGGCTTTTTTAATTTTTGTAATTTGCAATTAGAACAGCGGGCTGCAAAGTGATAGAATATAAATTATGATAACGAGAGGTGAACAACATTGGAACATTTAATTAATGACAAAGTTAAAAACATAGAAGTCTCAGGAATTAGAAAGTTCTTTAACATGGTTGCCGATAAAAAAGATATGATTTCCCTTTCAATCGGTCAGCCCGATTTTCCGACGCCATTGCACGTAAAAGAAGCCGGAAAAAATGCCATCGACCAAAACTTTACATCCTATACGCACAATGCCGGTGACATACGCTTGCGCAAAGCTGCAGCGGCTTTTATAAAAGAAAAGTATAATCTTACATATGCTCCCGAAACAGAGGTCATCGTTACCTCCGGCGCAAGCGAAGCAATCGACATTGCATTCAGAACGATTTTGGAAGAAGGTTCAGAAGTCATATTGCCAGGGCCAGTTTACCCCGGGTATGAACCAATTATCAAGCTATGCGGCGCCATTCCTGTCTTTACGGATATTACGCAAAATAAGTTCAGATTCACTGCTGATATTATAAAAAAGCAGATTACCAAGAAAACCCGCTGCATTGTATTGCCATACCCTTCGAATCCAACAGGAGTTAGCTTAACAATCGAAGAGCTGGAGAAAATTGCATCCCTTGTTAAGGGGCGCGATATCTTTATCCTTGCAGACGAAATCTACAGTGAACTTATTTATGGTCAGGCCCATCACTCGATTGCTTCTATATTGAGGGAACAAACCATTGTCATTAACGGATTATCCAAATCACACTCAATGACAGGGTGGCGCATAGGACTTTTGTTTGCACCAGAAAACGTGGCAAAGCATCTATTGAAAGTCCATCAATATAACGTGACATGTGCAGCTTCTATATCGCAAATGGCTGCCCTTGAAGCATTGACATCAGGGAAGGATGATGCTCTTCCAATGAGACAGGAATATGCTGAGCGCCGCGAATACGTATACGACCGCTTAGTACAAATGGGTTTAGATGTCGTCAAACCAGACGGAGCATTTTACTTTTTCATCAAAATGCCCCCTGTTTCGATGACTTCTTTCGATTTCGCTTTATCACTTGTTGATAAAGCTGGTGTTGCAGTAGTTCCAGGAAGTGCGTTCTCCTCCTATGGTGAAGGCTATTTCCGAATATCATTTGCCTATTCTATGGAAACCCTGAAAGAAGGCATGGATCGGATTGAGAGCTATTTGAAAGGGCTTAAGGAGTAGAGCTATCTGATTGGGCACCTAACCTTCAGCCAAATAAAAAAGGCAAGCATCCCGCTGCTTGCCTTTTTCTGCTTATTGTCCTTTATATTGCCCGTTATTTTTTGGTGCTTTTTCTTTTTTGGCTTTATCTTTATGAATTTTGTTTGTATCCGTGCTGCCGAATTCATGAGAGAATTCCGAGTCGATTACAGCGGAATCGAAGCCTTTTTTATTTTTTTGCTGAGGATCGTTTTTCTTTGTTCTTTTTGCCACAAGCCTAACCCCCTTTTTCATCTTCATTGTTATTTTGAAGTGATTATGGGGGGTTTATGCATTGACGCCTATTGCCAATATTTATATAATGCCTGTGTGCCGCTGCTTTCTTCACCTTTTTCCGCGAGCTCGGCATACATTTTTTTCGCAAGCGCAAGACCAGGTGTCATCATGTCCATTGCTTCTGCTTCTTGCAGGGCAATGTTCATATCCTTGATAAAGTGTTTTATATAAAAGCCCGGTTCAAAATTGCCATCAATCATTCTTGGCGCAAGGTTTGATAATGACCAGCTGCCAGCTGCTCCCGAAGATATGCTCTGCAGAACGGTTTTTGGATCTAAACCGGCTTTTTCGGCGTAAACGACCGCTTCACAGACTCCTATCATGTTTGACGCAATCGCGATTTGGTTGCACATTTTTGTATGCTGCCCGGAGCCAGCTTTACCTTGATATACAATATTTGTTCCAAGGAGATTGAAAATTGGTTCGATTGCAAGGAAGGCTTCCCTGTCTCCGCCAACCATTATCGAAAGTTTGGCTTCTTTAGCTCCAATATCCCCGCCTGAAACAGGAGCATCCAAAGCTTGCATTCCTTTTTTGGCAGCTTCTTCATATAATCTTTTAGCCAGCGTTGGTGTTGAAGTCGTCATGTCAATTACATATGTATTTTCTTTGCCATTCGTTATAATTCCATTTCCGCCAAGATACACTTCTTCCACGTCTGCAGGGTAGCCGACAATGGTAATAATAACATTTGCTTTTTGCGCAACCTCCAGTGGCGTTTCCGCCCATTCAGCACCGCTCTCTAACAAATCAAATGCCTTTTCTTTGGTTCTGGTATAAACAACTAATGGATATCCAGCCTTTAAAAGATGTCTAGCCATGCTCTTGCCCATTACCCCTGTTCCTACAAAGCCTACAACTGTATTTTCTGGTGAAATCATTTGAGTGACCCCTCTCCTTTAAAATATCTGAATTTTTAATATTAATTCTAGCACTTCTTCTATCCTTTTAAAATAAAAAAGGTCTGCACACGACAAAAGACCAGGCAATTGCCTGGTCCATCCCCAATTTTATGCGCGTATTTTATAATACCCAAAATCGGCCAAAGTAAACGCTTTTTTATATAAGCCCCTTTTCTCATAGATTGTTGTTTTTTTGTTAATTAATTCTGCCCATTGATTTCAGCACGGCTTACTCAGCGAACCCGCGGGGACGGTTGCGAGCCTCCTCGGCTCCGCCTGTGGGGTCTCGCACTTCCCTCTCTTCCCGCGCAGGACATTGAATAAACTTCCATGAATAACACCTCGTCGTAAGAAAATGCGAATGTATTCGAGGATCAAGTGCCCTCCGCTACAATCAACTCAGCAGTTAAAAAACGTTTACCTTCAAAAAGCAACAAACTTTATGAAAACGCCTGATAAAAAGAAGCTTATAAATATTTTTGTCGCTCTCTATAGCTGTGAAGAAAAATTATTCAAGAATGCTCGCGCGACCACTTCATCATCATTAATGATTTCTACCGAAACTGCATCTTCATTAACAATCATGTCTTCTATTTCAAAAACATGCAGGTCTTCATTTAAAGGAATGGGATTCATAAAAATAAAGTTTCCCTTTTTATTGTTTACTTCAATATATTCCCCGTCAATGATGGTGTCTTCCCCATAAACGACTTCATCTGTCCCAAGTGCAGCTGCCAGCTTTTCATTATGTATTGATACTTTAACTTTGTATAACTCTTCTTCCGAAAGGATTTTATCATTAATTTTAAAGCGGAATTGCAGCTCGTTGTTTTTGGTCAGCAAGGCTTCAGCGTGGCTGTTGACTATGGACCGCTGCGTGTCCTGCATGCATCCTGAAAGCGTGAAAGTCAACATTGCGGTAAGAAGCAAAGTTAAACTTTTCTTTTTCATGTGAAATTCCTCCTTTTTCATTACCTTTTCCTTTCTCCCCTTACAATAAACCCCAATTCCATTAAAAGAAAAAAACTATTTTAGAGCTTTGCAAAAAACAAAAATAAAAAAAGCCCTGGCTTGGGCTCTTTAATGAAGTACTCGGGTTAAGAAGGAGCTTTGTTTTTCATATAACTCATTTGTATACTTTTCCTTCAAGCTTATATATCGATCATGAAACAGAAAGCTGATTATCACGGTAATCATTTTCCATCTCTCCTTTTATAAGTTATAAGCTTATTATAGGAAAATTATAATCTCTGGATAACAATCATTAGAAGTGAATATGTTCAATCTTAAGTCTGATTTTATGCTTCATCCCGAGGAGGATAAAAAAATAAACCGGCCTTTACCAGGCCGGCTTAAAAAGGGGGGAAAATGAGAATGATCAGCTTACTTAAGTCTTACCTAAGTGCTTACTTCTTATTTACCCCGGAAACGTAATTTAAAACTTTTATTTTATTTCAGTTTTATTACAAATTAGTTGCTTCCTTTACAGCTTTTACTACTTCTTCGGCTGTATTCATGTGAAGCGCTTTTTCTGCTAGTGCTTCCATATCCTTTTTGTTGAGGTGGCTGATTTGGGAACGCGCTTTTAAAATTGAAGTAGCACTCATTGAGAATTCATCTAGCCCCAACCCTAAAAGCAATGGGATCGCAGTTTCGTCTCCAGCCATTTCCCCGCACATGCCTGCCCATTTTCCTTCTTTATGAGCTGCGTCGATTACCATTTTAACTAATCGCAGAATCGCTGGATTATATGGCTGATAAAGGTATGATACTCGCTCATTCATCCGGTCTGCAGCCATGGTGTATTGAATCAAATCATTTGTTCCAACACTGAAGAAATCGACTTCTTTTGCAAATTGCTCAGCCATAACGGCAGTTGAAGGGATCTCGACCATAATTCCTATTTCAATATGGTCTGCAACCTTTGTTCCTTCGCTTACAAGCTTTTGCTTTTCTTCTTCAAGGATTGCCTTGCCTTGTCGGAATTCATCAAGTGTAGCAATCATCGGGAACATAATTTTCAAATTCCCGTGAGAGCTGGCTCTTAACAAAGCCCTTAATTGAGTCCGGAAAATATCCTGTTCCTCAAGACATAAGCGGATTGCACGGAAACCAAGGAAAGGGTTCATTTCCTTTGGAAGATTTAAATATGGAAGCTCTTTGTCTCCGCCAATATCCAATGTACGGACAACAACTGGTTTCCCTTCCATTCCTTCAAGGACAGCTTTATAGGATTCGAACTGCTCCTCTTCAGTAGGAAGCTGGTCTCTTCCCATATATAAAAATTCCGTACGGTAAAGGCCGATGCCTTCTCCGCCATTTTCAATTACACCTTTAAGATCTTTAGGAGTACCAATGTTAGCTGCCAATTCAACATGGTGGCCATCAGCAGAAACTGATTTTTCATTAACCAGCTTGGCCCACTCAGCCTTTTGCTCCTCGAACATGCGGTGTTCTTCTTTATACTCGGCTACAGCCTCCGGGGTAGGATTAATATGTACAAGGCCTTTTAATCCATCCACAATGACTAAGTCGCCATTTTTAATTTGCTTCGTTGATTCCTTTGTGCCTACAACGGCTGGAATTTCCATGGAACGCGCCATGATGGCAGAGTGAGAAGTTCTGCCTCCGATATCAGTTGTAAACCCTTTAACAAATTGGCGGTTTAACTGAGCCGTATCGGAAGGAGTCAAGTCTTCAGCAATGATGATCACTTCTTCCGCAATCATGCTTGGATTGGCAATCTGGACGCCAAGCAAATGGGAAAGTACACGTTTGGTTACGTCACGGATATCCGCAGCACGTTCCTTCATGTATTCATTGTCCATTTGTTCAAACATGGTTATAAACATATCTGCTGTATCTTTTAATGCAGATTCTGCATTAACTTTGTCTGTCTTAATTTTATCTTCAATAGGCGAGATTAGTTCCGGATCACTCAGGACAAGCAGGTGAGCATCGAAAATAGCCGCTTTATCGGCGCCAAGTTCTTTATGGGCGTTATCGCGGATTACTTCCAGTTCACCTTTTGATGCAGTTAGTGCAGCCTGGAAGCGTTCAACCTCCTGTGCAGCATCTTCTACTGTTTTTTTTCCAAAAGATAGATCCGGTTCAACCAAACGGTATGCTTTAGCTATAGCGATACCGCTTGATGCCGCAATTCCATTTAAAAAGCTCATTATTCAGCCAAACCTTCTTTTTTCAATGTGTTTTCAAGGCTGTTAAGTGCATCCTGCTCATCGTTACCTTCTGCAATGATTGTGATATCAGCACCTTGTCCAACGCCTAAAGACATAACACCCATGATTGATTTCAAGTTTACTTTCTTTTCTTTGTACTCAAGGTGAATTTCAGAATCGAACTTGCTTGCAGCTTGTACAAGCATTGTAGCCGGACGAGCGTGAATTCCTGTTTCTGCAGTTACTTTGAATTGTTTTTGAACCATATTGGATCAATCTCCTTCTTATAAAAATAAATTTTAATTAAGTTAAGATGTGCAAGGCGTTGCCCCACTAACTTAAAAAGCGCGGAACCGGAAAAATATTTGTGAAAACAGCAGCAGGAAGAAAATATTAAAATCATGCCGGGATGTTTCTATCCTATATGCTGTTTTATTTTTTCCAATGGCCATTTATTCATGTATATAGGTTGTTCAAAAAGTCCAGAAAAAATAGCAGTCAAATCTCTTCATCGGCTTGCTTCTCGCTTCTTGGAAAAGAAAAGCTTTTCTGCGATGTTTACTCGGAGAAGCTTGCGCTTCTTGATCTTCTCAGCTCATTTTGTCCTCTTACTTGAACGCTTCCTATTTGTAATCGGGAATTTTCCCGGCAAATATTTAAGTCATCAGACAACTTACATCTCAGACAAAAGAATAGCATTTCACATACATTTAGACAATGAAAAAACTCTAATTTTTCGCGTTTGTTCACACTTTTTTCAGTTAAACGCTTTCATTTTCCAATCATTTCATTTCTTTTTGTGTATACCTTAGTTGGCTAAATCCATTAAATCCTATTTAGTTTCTTTTCACCATAATAGGGCGATACTTATTCCGCTTCCGCAAAATTTTCGCTTTTTCCTTATAGTGCAGAATGTTGTAGCTTACTCTCATTTTTGAAACAGTTCCTTTCAGGGCTGTTGAATGATCTTGTTCTTGGCCGGTATAAATATTAACAAGATCGGCAACCGAGCGTGCCAGCATTTCGATCACATTTTTTAAGTCTTCCGGGTTATAAGCAATATTATCTTCCATCAACTGTTCCAATATATCATCCGATAGGCATTTCACTCTGTTCGCTCTTTCTTTTTCCAGATTCATTTTTCATCCCGCCCCTTTTTAATTGATGCTTCAAATATATGCGGGGGAATAGAATGAAATGCTGTAAGAGAGAGTGTTCTTCCTTTTACTATTACTTTCCTTCAGGTAAAAATTGCGCATCTTGATTAAAGAAGGTTTTATAAGCAAAAAGAATAAAGATAATCACGGATAGCCCTACACTTCCTAAAATGCCAAGTAAGATAACGATTTGATATTCAATTGCCAATAATGGACTCACTCCTGAAAGGATTTGCCCTGTCATCATTCCAGGCAAAAAAATAATGCCCATCCCAAGCATATTATTGATAGTCGGCAAAACAGCTGAATCAAAGGCATGATTAACATATGGCTTTACCGCTGCTTTTGGATTAGCACCAAGCATTAATGCACCTTCAATCATATCCCGCTGGTTTTTAAAGGACTGCAAAAGTTCCTTTACACTTAGTGTGATACCGGTCATTGAATTGCCAATAATCATACCGGCAATTGGTATAAAGTATCGCGGGTCATACCATGGTTCAAAGTTGATAACTACAAAGTTAAAAAAGAGAAGGCAAAACTTTGTGCCAGTAACCATGGAAATAGCTATTGTTTTTTTCAGGCTGCCTGGAAGGGGCGTACCTGCCTGCTTATAGATGGTACAAATCGCAAAACCTTCCATAATAATGATTACAGCCATGGTTAATGCCGGGTTGGAAAAATCAAAAAGATAGGTTAGAACATAACCCGCAATCACAAGCTGGAGCGTCATACGGAAGGCAGCAATTATGAGTACTTTTTCACGTGCTATTCCTCTCATCTTAAAAATAAAAATGAGAAAAAGGACGAAGATATAAGCTGAAATTAGCCTCCAAAGTTCTATATCTATGATCCCGCTGTTTTCCATAGCTGCCCCTCCTATTTAAAATTTTTCATTCCTGCAGCTGAGCCAGATCGATCATGTCCTCCCCAAAATGATCGATTGCTTTCTTTGAGTGGGTAATCATAATAATAGAAGCCTGTTTTTTCTTAACTTCTGTAATAAAGTTCCCCAAAACCTTTAATTCTGTTTCTTCATCCAATGCTGAAGTCGGCTCATCCAGCAGGTAAGTTTCAGCTTCCAGCAGGAGAACCCTTGCTAATGCCAATCGCTGTTTCTCCCCGCCTGAAAGATTACCGGAATCTTCATTAAGTTCCTTTTCCAGATGCATTTTATGTATAGCCTGCTCAAGGATCTCATCCCCCACCGAATCCTTTTCAGTCAACTTAAAACCAATATGCAGATTTTCTTTAATCGTGCCGGGAAAAATTAATGGAGTTTGCGATAGCATTATTACCTTTCTTCTAAGCTGGATGGAATCTATATCTTCTAATGATGTACCTTTGTAATAAATCTCACCTTTATCAGGCGACAGCATTTTATTCATCATTTTTAGCAATGTGGACTTACCGGCACCGCTCTCACCCATAATACAAGTTACCCTTCCAGCGTAGACCTCAAGGTTAGGAAGGGTAAGGATGTCACCATAGCGCAGTTTCTTTATTGCAAATAACAAATTTCCAGTCATAGACATCTCCTTTTCCACTCCCCTTTACCCAATATAATATCCACTTAATCACAATAGCTATGTATCATGATGCCTATCAAAAAAACAAAACCTATTCCCATCATGAGAAAAGGCTTTACTGGATACTATTTTTTATGTATTTTCTCTGTGAAGCTGTTTTTTTGTTTAGCACGCTTCTCTTGAACATTTTTTTTCTTTATTTCTATGAGTTCTTTTTTCTTTTTGTCGACTTCCTGCTTATATTCAATGAAATTCTCAAAGCCTTCAGAAGGGCTGTAACGGACCTGCTCATAAACAGCTACAATCTTGTCATATTCCTTTAACCCAATTCTCCCCATCCATTCAGATAAGCTTTCAAACTCATACCGGCCAAGCTGAAGCTTCGCCGCAAGTTTTTCCATTTGATAAATTTCCTTCCGAATACGATTTTCAGGTGAACTGTTTTTAAATCTTCTGAAAGGCGAAGACCCTCTATTTAAAGCTGTATTGCTAATCCTATAGGAACTGGCATCCATCCCCTTCCGTTCGGGTCTAACAAGCTTATTCTTTTTGTAAATATAAATAAACAAACATACTAACACAGCACAAAACAAAGCCGTTAATAATATAGCTGGATCAAAAAAGTGCTCATTTTCCCCAAGTTCAACCACTTCTTCAGGGAGCTCACTTTTTTGCTCGTTTTCATTTTCAGGAAATAGTTTCATTTCTTCTGTCCAGTCTTTCTTCTCTGCCCAAATAAACAATGGAGAAGCGATGAACGCAGCGGCTGACGCAATTATTTTTAAAATGCCAAAAAATATTGCTTTAAAAATGCTCATGCCGGAAGCAATCAATAATCCGGCAGCTCCAATTAGGCCTGAAAAGGAAATGAAATACAGTAAGAGTTTTTTCTTTTCCTCATTTTCTGCATCTGAATCAAGAAGACGCTTTATAAAACCGCCTGCAACAAGGAAAAACAGCTTAAGAAGCATCAATCCAACAATCTCTTCAGTATAAATTCCGGATAAGATTGCAGAAAAAACAAGCAGGAAAGTGCCCGTAAAAATGGTTAGGAGAGCCCATCCACCTTCTGGCTTTTTGTCGTGTTCATTAAAGTTAACAAGCGTTCTCCAAAAAACAAAAAAACTTAACAAAACCATAAATGGGACAGAAAAAGAGAGAAGTCTTCCCGTTATAAATATATATGGCATGACAGTTACAATAAAAAGAATCCTTGCCTTTTCCTTAAACCTGTAAAGAAGGGAAGCAAACAATAATGCTGCAGGGAAAACAAGAATAAAATAATTTAATAAAGGCACTTCTGTCTCTTTAGCCATATAAAAAGGAAATAGCAGCAGCGCTCCAAAAAGGATTTCTATCCCGAGAAGATAAGTCACTTCAAACAGTTTTTTCATCGTCCGGCCACTTCTGTTATCTTCAATTGGAGGGGCTGGATCACGGCATCTTTGTCAGAAAGATACAATTCATATAATAATGCCCCTTTTCGGTTAATCAAATTGAACACCTTTATAGTACTGGGTTTGCTTTGACCAGCATGAATAAAGTAAGGCTGAACGGCTAGTTTCCTTCCATAAAATGAAAGCATTTTTTCATATGGGTACAAAGATGAATGGTTATCAACAAGTGCCAATGTTTCAAGTACCTTTTGAAGATGCTCTTTACCTGAACCAGCAGGAATAAAATAAAAAGGAGTGCTGCCGGCAACACGAATATTTATACATAGAGAAAAAGGAATTTCTTGTTTCACCCAGTAATAAGCCATATCTGCTGCCCCGCTGATCAATTCTTCAAGATGGCCGGAGATTGAATGCCCCTCCGAAACATTCAAAGAGATATTCCAGCCTGTTTCTGCCACTCTATCAAAAATTTTTGTTTGCAAGTTTTGTTTTCTTGCACTGGCCTTCCAATGGATCCTATTAAAGCTGTCAGTGGATACATACTGCCTGATTCCTGCAGGTGAAAGACGATCCTCAAAGAGTGAGTAGGCTGCCTGGGAAATACCCTGGCGATCCTTAAAGAAGGACAGTTTATTTTTAACAGGAAGCCGTACCGGGTATACTAGAGCTTCTTGCTTTATCTGTGCTCTGTATTCAAGAATTGTCTCTCCAAACCCTAAAAAATGGGGAACATACAGTTCCAGTCTTCTAATTTTCGCAACTCCCCTTTTTCTCGCAGCAAAGGGTATGGTTACTATTTTTTGTTCATTATAATTTAAGGTGAAAGGTATATTTAATTCGTATCTTCCCAGCCTTTCTGCCAATTCATAATTTAGCGGTGCAACACTATCATCAAAAAAGACCTTAAGTTCGCCTCTTAAGATGGGCAGCCCTTTGTTTTCAAACTTCAAGGTCCAATTGCCCTCTTCATTAGGAAAAAATTTAAGTCTTTTTTTAGGGTTCTGCATTACAAGATTTTTCCCCAGATTCTTCATATAAAATGAATTAGCAGAAATTAGCAGAAGAAATATAACGGCAGCCAGGAAAACCTGCCAGGATTTAAAATAAAAGCTAGCCAGTAATAAAAAGATTCCCAATATGCCTGTAAGAGACAATGAGTTGTCTTCTACACTAAACTTTTTCCACTCCATACTAGAAAGCACCTGACTCTACAGGAACCGGTACTGACTCTAACACATCCTGGAGGACGGACTCTGGAGTTTTTGTCATGGATGCTTCGGTTGAAAGAAAAATCCTGTGACCAAGCACATACGGTACCATAAATTTAATATCATTTGGCACTACATAATTTCTGCCTTCCAAAAACGCCTTCCCCTGAGAGGCTTTCATCAAAGCCAGCGTTCCCCTCGGGCTTACACCCAACTCAATATCGGCATGCTCACGCGTTTTCCGGACTAGTTCAAGCAGATAGGACTCAACGGGCTCATTCATGCCGACTTTGCCGGCAGTTTCTTTCAGTTTGTCTATTTCATCTGCCGTTAGAACTGCGTTGACCTTAACGGATGCTGTCCCTGTTTTATACATTTTCAGCATAGTTCTTTCCTCTGCGAGACTTGGATAATCAATTGCCAGCTTCATAAAAAATCGATCAAGCTGTGCAACTGGAAGAGGAAAAGTTCCCTGCTGAGATTCAAACGGATTTTGGGTTGCGATGACCATAAATGGAGTACTCAGGGAAATAGTATGGCCATCAATGGTTACCTGTCGTTCCTCCATCACTTCCAAAAGACTCGACTGAGTTCTGGGAGTTGCACGATTAATTTCATCTGCCAAAACAATATTAGCGACAATCGGCCCCTGGTGGAATTCAAATTCCTGCTTTTTGGGATTGAAGAATTGGATGCCAGTCACATCACTTGGCAGAACATCCGGTGTAAACTGGATGCGCGAAAACTTCCCATTAATGGACTGGGCAAAAGATTTGGCAAGCATCGTCTTACCTGTTCCAGGAACACTTTCCAATAAAATATGCCCATTAAACAGCAAAGAAATAGCCAGCAGCTCTGCCTGTTGTTCCTTCCCTGCTATTACTTTATTTATCTCTTTTTTTAGTTTGTCCAAATATTCCATCATTTCCCCCTGTAATCTATCCTTATTAGTTGTTTCAAAAGTAATTTTTTAATTGCATTATTTCTCTTAAGTGGTATGATTTTACTAAATAATTTCTCTTATTACAATAATTTCATTATTTGAAACAGGTGATTGCTAATGAGATATAAAAGGGAAGAAGCCTTCCGATTCCAATTTCGGACTCCGCTGGAAGGTAAAGTGAAAATTGTTCATATCAATGGGAAGAAACAAGAAACCCCAAGTTTTCCTGCAGCCATTATGGATATCAGCCCGAACGGAACCAAGTTTAAATCTCCTATGGACCTATCCATTGGTGAAAACCAATACCTCATAGAAATTAGTTTTAACTTAAATGCAAACACAATCAGAATGCTTGGTGAGCCAGTCTGGAAAAAGGCTGCCGGCTCCGAAGCTATTTATGGTTTTAGCGGTCTTGAGGATGAACAAACCCGCCGAGAGATTATCCAGACATTGAAAGAATACTCAAAAAAATTATACCACGATTTAAAAACGAAACAGTAAAATGCCACCAGACTAAATATCATCCAAATCAAAAATACGCCCTGTTTATTCGCCATGGCGTATTTTTATCTTCTATACAGCTTTTAAATTTTTCAGGATGTTCCAAACAAATAAGAAGATTCCAACAGCCGTAATGGTAGCGCCGATTGCAGTTCCCGGCAGAAAGGCATTATTTCCTGATACAAGAACCATTGCAAGTGAAAGCATCATAATTGGAAGCCCGATATTGTGGAGCCAAAAATGCCATTTTCCTGCATTGTTTTCAGCTAAAACTGGAAACAAATAATAGAGGATACCTGCTAGAGTCAGAGATGTCCAGCCAAGTAAATTAATATGGACATGGACAGGCGCTAATAAATAGGAATGAGTACTCGACATATAATACCCCAGCAGGACACCAACCGCAAAATACACAGATGAAATCTTAATCATGGTAACTCCCATACGATCCCCTCCCTCCTCTAAATGCATGAAAGCATTTAAAGGATATGAGTAAAAGGAACCATTTAGAACAGGGTGCTTGTTACTATTTTCATCATTTTAATGTTTTTTAACATTATCTTTACAACAGAATTATAACCTCTTAAAGAAGATTGTTTACTCTTGTTAAAAAGGCAGGAGGAGAGCAGATGTTTTTTCAAATTCTTTTATGCATTCTTTTTATTGGTGCAGTTTTTCTGCTAAATATTGTCTTGCTGCGCAAGTAGCCTGTTCAATGTTCATAAATCATTTTTTTCGTCATTCCACCATCAACTGTGATATTTTCTCCTGTTATAAAATCACTTTCTGGATCAGCTAAAAACAAACAGGTTCTGGCTATGTCTTCAGGCTTCCCTACTCTATTGGCAAGATGCTGTTTATGATCAATCTCCCTAAGCTCTTCATAATCTTCTGTTTCAATCCATCCGGGACTAATGCAATTTACCCGGATTCCTTTTTCTGCAAGTGTTCTTGCCAAAGCATGCGTAATGGCCGATACCCCGCCCTTTGAAGCAGAATAGGCTTCCGTATTGCTTTCTGACATCTCTGCTCTTGTGGAAGAAATGTTGATAATACTTGAGCCTGCATTCATTTTTTTTGCTGCTTCCCTGCTGCACAGAAAGACACTTCTAAGATTTGTATTGATTACTTCATCCCACATCTCTACTGTCATATCAAAAAAAGAATAAAACTTCGAAATTCCTGCATTGTTTATTAGGATATCAATCGAACCAAAAGCTTCACGCGACTTAGCCATCAATCTGGATATTTCAGTTTCATCTTTTACATCAGCTTTAATGAAAAGGCTAGAAATTCCTTGCTGCTTCATACTTTCTTCAAGCTTTCTCCCTTTCTCCTCATTGATATCTGCAATGACGACATTCGCCTCTTTTTTGGCAAACGCTTCGGCAATCCCTTGGCCGATCCCATTTGCAGCCCCGGTCACAATGACGGTCTTCCCTTTAAAATTGCTCATTATGCCACTTCTCCTTCATGTTCATTTATATTGCATTTATACCCCAAAATAACAACCCTCTATTCCATTATCAATAAAGGAATAAATAAAAGGCACTTGAGATGCTCAAGTGCCTTTTCAGTACAGTTTTTATTTAGCAAATTGATGTTTTCCAATAACGGTCGTTACTTCTCGGGAAAAAATCCATTTGCTTGTGCTGGTTTGCGGATTGTAAAAGAATAAGGATCCTTTTCCCTTCCCTCTGAAAGCAAGCGCCTCATTCACCGCTTTCATTGCTTGACTGTCAGCTGGGCGGTTGATCTCCCCGTTAGCTACCGGTGTAAAAGCATAATAGCCATTTGAAACCTGGTAGATTACTTCTTTAACAGTGTCAGGAAAATCAGGTGAATCCACTCTGTTTAACACAACTGTCGCAACAGCAACCTTGCCTGCATACGGCTCTCCTTTTGCTTCAGCATGAACAAGCTGTGCCATCAGATTTTTTTCAGCCTGTGTAATTGTCGCCGGAAGCTTAATAGACTGGCCTGGATAAATCATATGGGAGTTCAGTTTGTTAAGAGTCATTACCTTAGAAATTGGCACACCATAATGGCTGCTTATTTTCCATAGAGTATCCCCCTTAGTTACGTTATGTACACTTGCAAAAGCCTCTCCCTGGAATGCAAATAGACTTGTGCCCACAAGCAATGCAGCGGCCGCTTTTTTTAATTGTTTCTTCATATGTATTCCTCCTGATAGAATTCTATACTATCAGGCTACCAGCTAACAAACCCTATATCATTAGGTAATTAATGGTCCCGTTTGCAGAACCTTCAAACATCTGGAAAAATATATTCATTACCCGTTTTAAAACATTTCCAAACATTAAGGTTTAACTGCGCGGAGATTCTAAATATTGGTACACTACATGACCGCCTCTTTGGGCTATTCCGCGGAAATGCTTGAAATCCTCCCGCTTTACGAGCACACTCCGAAATGGAAGAAAATCCTCTTTGGAAACATGAAATTCCAAAATGACTCCTTCTTTTAATTGGTCTAAAACTTCCTGTACATGTTCTTCTTTCATGACATTAACTCCTTCTGTCTCTTTCTATTTTTATATGATATATAATTTGATTTGATTTTTAAAGGGAGCAAAATGAATTCATTAATGACCTGTTTTTTTCTGAATATTTAATAATTTTAATGTACAAAAATTATGAATCTGGTATAATATTACCAACCTGACAACTGAATTTGTTTTTTCAGAAAACAATACACCAAATAAATTCAAAATTCTTTACGCTTTTTACAATATAGTGCAAACTGATATTAATCAGCTAAAGAAGTGGACAAAAAAAGGAGAGATGGTCTTTGAAGAAAGCAGAGGTTGGCAATATTATCGAATTTCGAGATGGATTACAGGGGATTGTGGAGAAAGTAAATGAAAATTCCGTGATAGTAGACTTAACTTATATGGACAACTACCGTGATCTCGATTTAGATCAAAGAACGGTTATAAATCATAAAAACTATAGAGTTGTAAAGGAATCTGCCGTATAAAAACAAAAAATGAAAGCGCATTCCTCGAGAAGCATATTCAAAAAAAAGCAGCTGGCTTGCTGCTTTTTTTATTTTTGCATTGAGCCTGATTCAAGGGTTTGTATCCCCTTTACCTCTTTTTTTGCAATAAAAGCCATAGCCTTGGCTACCTGCTTTGCTTCAATTGGTTTAACTTTTAGGCTCTTTTGGTATAGATTGTTGTTTTTGGACTATAAAGCTTGGCCATTGATTTCCGCTCCAGTCNNCTGCGGGGTCTCCCGCTCCCTCTCTTTCCGCAGGATATTGAATAAGCTTCCTCGAATAAGCACCTCGTCGTAGGTAAAACTAGTTTGTTAGCAACAAACTTTTCGAAAACAGCCAAATTTTAACATACCCCCTCTTAGGAGAGGATTCAGAGGCATTGAAAGCCACTCTGCTGTTCTACTATTGAGAAACGGGAAATCATGAGGACAAAAGGCCCCCCAAGCGGGTGGCCTTTTATGACTATTCCTTTTCTCCTGAAAGTTCTTTCAATGATTTCACTTTTCCGTGAGGATGCTGATCTTGTTTCCTCACAGTCCAGGCACGTTCCTTCTCTCTTTTAGATTTTGTCATTAAGTGATTCCCCCCTTTCTCATAACTATAGGATAAGCATTAAGAGGATATTTTATATTTACAGGTCTCAAGAAATCTTTTCCTTACTTTTTATTATCTATTTTTGTTAAAATAGGGTTTGGCTATTTTTTGCTTGAAAGGGGTTATAACATTGAAAAATATTGCCTCAGATATTCGTTTTATGGGCGGATTATTTATAGCGCATCTGCTTATGTATTTTACATTTCAGGATAAATCTATTTTTTGGTATATATTTTCTGCCTCGCTTTTATTCCTTATTAGCTATTCCATTATAATGGAAGAACTTGAGGATAAGGCTTCATTTGGAACTATTATTACATATGGAGCTTTTTCAGGCGGCTTTTTGTATGTGTTTTTTTGGCTGGGATACAGCTTAATTGACTTGCTTAATTTGCCCTTTTTAAATCAAGTTAACACGCTTTATGGACATTTTTCACCTTCACTTCTTTGGCATTATATTGTATTGATATTGATCATTATTCCCGGTGAGGAAATCTTTTGGAGAGGGTTTGTACAAAAAAGATTAATGAAGCATACAAATATTGCACTCTCCATTGTTTTTTCGACCGTACTCTATGCTTCCGTCCATTTTTATTCAGGATACTGGATGCTCGCTTTCGCCGCGCTTATTGCAGGTCTATTTTGGGGATGGCTATATGCCTGGAAGAGAAGCATTCCGCTTGTGATTGTGTCCCATCTTATTTTCGACTTATTTATGTTTGTAATTTTGCCGTTTAAATAAATATATTGACTATAGGGACAACCTAGTTTGCGGGTTGTTTTTTAAATGAAACAGCTCCTGTTGAGTCTTGTCGATACTTAGCATAAATGGTAATGTACTAATTAATAGGAATATTTATGTAACCCTTTATTTCCCTTTCCGTCTAATTATGTAGAAGTGCTTCAAGTGAACAATGGGAGGAACACAAAATGAGATTAATGGTTAAATTTATGTTATTGTCAGTATTTATTCTGGCCATTCTGGCTGGCTGTGGTACTGAGCAAAATGCCAAGGATGGAGCTGAACCTGTACAAAATGAGGTTAAAGAAACAAGTGGACAGGACCAAACTGAAGAAGAGGATGCAACCGAAGAGGACACATCTGCAGAAGGCGATAGCGTTATTAGAATTCTCGAGCAGAATATGAGCTATACAGTCAATGGTGAAAAAAAGGAAGATACAGCCTTCCTTAAGCATAGTGACAATCAGAACTACTCTATGTATGTTCTTCCTGGTTATGAACTGACAGCAGAGGAGCCATATAAAGATGTCCTATACTTTACGGAAAATGACCAAGTGTACATGCGCATAGAGCTTCTTCCTGACGATGCCGACTGGAGCATGATTGAAGAAAATACAAAAGCACAATTAGGTGCTGTAAGCGAAGACGTGCAAAGTGAAAAAGCGCCCGCCGATGAATTTTTTAAAGGCGCAACAGTCATGAAGGCAGAACAAAATGGCGAGAAAGTTAAAGCGTATCTTATTAAAAAGGATGAGCTTGCCCTTAAGCTGACCCTTTTTACAAAAGAAGAAGCTGACCATGAAGAGGCTTTCCTTCAAATGGCAAAGACAATTATGAAAGAAGAACCGATAAAATAAGAGACAGATGTAGAGATCCGGACAAAGCCGGATCTCTTTTAAATTTAACTTTGTTAAAGCTCACGGTTGATTTAAGCGCCATGTTGTTTGGAGCAGAAATCAACATTTTTCATTCCCATTAAATGGCTTCATCCATAAAAGAACAATGAAGGTTAAACTGACATAGCCAAATATAGGATATAAGTAAGATAGCAATGTTCCATAATTAATCAGACTTATAAAGTAGCAAATAACAAAAATGGCGCTGACAATTACAATACTCGGCAGAGAAATATACTTTTTGATTTGTCTTTCGATCCCGAAAACATTACCAATTACGGATGTGAAAATTTCACCATAAATCACAAAAACAAATATCCAATAAATAGAGGATGCCAATGTTTTTACAATAGCGGCCATCGGGATGTCATAAGCTTCGATGTTCGGGAGCATGACAAGAGTTAAATGGCTTGAAATAAGGATTAGGGTTAAGGCTGCTCCCCCAAGATATCCACCCCATTTAATGGTTCGGTCATCATTTATTTCTGACGCGACAGGGACTAAAACAGCCTGGGCAAGTGTCAGATTTAACGCCGTATAAGAAAAAGGCGCGACAACCGCTTTCCATCCATCTTCAGCAAAAGGGATAAACATGACTTGTTCCGTAAAATTCGGAAGCTTCATACTGATAAACATCAAAATAAAACTAAAGGCGATCATCATCGGAACCACAAAGGTGTTCACCGCAAATAATCCGCGTATGCCCACTATCATTGTAATGATCGTTAACCCTATTGTAATGAAAAGGCCTGCTATTTTGCTGATTCCAATCTGCTCTTCAAAAACTGCTCCAGCTCCAGAAAGCATCACGGCACAAACGCCCAAAAGCATAAATAACATCAATATATTAATGGCAGATCCAAAAAACTTGCCAAAAAGGTATTCATTTAATTCCTGATATGACGCAGCCTTTATACGGGCGGAGATTCGCATTAATTTTGATCCCAGAAAAATAAAAATATAGCCGCTCATTAAGATGCCTACTAAGCCGATAAAACCAAATCGGGAAAAAAACTCCACAATCTCTCTTCCAGTTGCAAAGCCCGCTCCCACCACGGTTCCCACGTAAACGGCAGCAATCTGAAAAGCCGCCCCCCAGTTTGTTCTCACTCAATCTCCTCCTTCACTTCCAATATATGAAGGGCGGGACAAACAAAGACGAGCTTTTTCCAATAAATGCTGAAAACCCTGTCTAGTAAGGAAAAAACTTTCTAAAAAATACCAGTAAAAAATACTTGAAAGTCAAAAAAGGTCAAAATATAATAAAGTTACAAGGTCAAAGATAGTCAAAGTCAAACACCAATAAATTTATGGAGGTATGCTAAATATGCTTTGTCAAAAATGTCAAACACATGAAGCTAATGTACAATTGAGACTTAATGTAAATGGAAATGAACGCAATTTAAACCTTTGCCATAGCTGTTTCCAAAACGAAAAGCAAAAAAGCCTTACTTCCTTTGGGCCGGCTATAAATGGCTTTTCAGGTTTTGGCCAAATACCTTTAGAGGATTTCTTGAAAAAGATGGCTTCCTCTCAAGGAAATGAAAATTTCTCACACAGTCCTTTAAAAGAAGCTCCTAACAAATCTCGCGGAAACGGCGGGTTCATAGACCAATTTGGCAGAAATCTGACTCAGCTTGCCAAGGCAGGCTTACTAGATCCAGTTATAGGAAGAGAAGAAGAAGTTAATCGTGTTATTGAAATATTAAATAGAAGAAGCAAGAATAATCCTGTATTAATTGGGGAGCCCGGTGTTGGTAAAACTGCGATCGCTGAAGGGCTGGCAACGAAAATTTCTGAAGGTGGCGTCCCAAAAAAGCTTCTAAATAAGGAAGTCTATTTGCTTGATGTTGCATCTCTTGTTGCGAACACAGGAATCCGGGGCCAATTTGAAGAACGCATGAAGCAATTGATCTCTGAACTGCAGGCACATAAGAACATCATTCTATTTATCGATGAAATCCATTTGCTTGTCGGAGCAGGCTCAGCGGAAGGTTCAATGGATGCAGGCAATATTTTAAAACCTGCTCTTGCAAGAGGCGAGCTTCAAGTTGTCGGTGCAACTACTTTAAAAGAATACCGTCAAATTGAAAAGGACCCTGCACTAGAACGCAGATTCCAGCCGGTCCATGTACTGGAGCCAACTGCTAATGAAGCGATTGAAATCCTAATGGGACTTAAGAAAAAATATGAAGATTACCATGAGGTTTCTTTTACGGATGAAGCGATTAAGGCTTGTGTGCAATTATCAAGCCGCTATATTCAGGATCGATTCCTTCCTGACAAAGCGATCGATTTAATGGACGAAGCAGGTTCAAAAAGAAATCTTGAATCAGGCTATACGGCAGGTGAAGACATTGAAAAGCGTCTTGAAGACATCAGCAGGCAGAAAGAACATGTTTTGAAAGAAGAAAAATATGAAGAGGCGGCAAAACTTCGTGAAGAAGAATTAAAGCTTCAAAAGGCCTTAAACGGAGAAATGAAGACTGAACGGCCGGTTATTGAAGTTAGCCACATTCAGGAGATTATTGAAAAGAAAACCGGCATCCCTGTCGGCAAGCTTATAGAAGATGAGCAGGAAAAAATGCAAAACCTTGAAGCAAATCTGGCAGAAAAGGTAATTGGACAGCAAGAAGCAGTGCAAAAGGTGTCCAAAGCCATTCGCCGAAGCCGTGCAGGACTAAAATCAAAGCATCGTCCAATTGGTTCATTCCTTTTCGTAGGGCCTACAGGTGTCGGTAAAACCGAACTAACTAAAACCCTTGCTGAGGAGCTATTCGGCTCCAAGGATAGCATGATCAGATTGGATATGAGTGAATATATGGAAAAACACAGTGTTTCCAAAATTATTGGGTCACCTCCGGGATATGTAGGACACGAGGAAGCTGGACAGCTAACAGAAAAGGTCCGCAGAAATCCATACAGCATTATCTTGCTTGATGAGATTGAAAAAGCTCACCCTGATGTACAGCACATGTTCCTGCAAATCCTTGAAGATGGACGCCTGACAGATAGCCAGGGCCGCACTGTTAGTTTTAAGGATACAGTTATTATCATGACGAGCAACGCCGGTGTTGGGCATAAAGAAATCCACGTAGGCTTTGGGACTACTGATGCTGTAAAAGAATCAGGCATTCTCGACTCACTTGGAAGTTTCTTTAAACCTGAATTCCTGAATCGTTTTGATAGTATTATCGAATTCAAAGCATTAGAAAAAGAACATCTTTTGAAAATTGTGGACTTAATGCTAAATGAGCTTCAGGAAACATTAAAAGAACAGAAAATTGAGCTGACAGTAACACCAGAAGCTAAGGAGAAATTAGCCGAAGATGGATACCACCCTGCTTTTGGTGCACGCCCTTTAAGAAGGGTGATCCAAGATGAGCTTGAAGACAAAATTGCCGATTTCATTATTGACCATGGCGGAAACAGCAAGCTTGAAGCTGTTATTGAAAACGAGAAAATTACGATTACAGCTTATGAATCAGTAAAATAAGAGGCGGGATTCATTTCCCGCCTCTTTTTTACATTTTATAGACTTTTATCATCCACTGTATTCAGCCAATTTTCTATTTCGCCAATAACGGACTCGACACAGCCCTCTTCAAATGGGGAAATCAGGTTAGCTTCTTTTACAAGCCCTGTGAATGGCTTGCTTCCGCCAAGCTGGCATAGTTTTAAATAATCCTTCCACGCCTCTTCCTGATTCTCTCTGGAACGCTTCCAGAATTGGAATGCACAAATTTGTGCAAGTGTATAATCGATATAATAAAACGGTGAATTATAGATATGGCCCTGACGCTGCCAGAAACCGCCATTTTCCAAGTATTCATTTCCGTCATAATCTTTGTGCGGCAAGTATTTCTTTTCGATCTCTCGCCATGCCTGTTTTCTTTCCTGTGGTGTTGCTTCCGGATTTTCATAAACCCAATGCTGGAATTCATCTACTGAAACTCCATATGGCAAGAATAATAGACCGCCGCTCAAATGTGAAAACTTATACTTCTCCGTATCTCCTTTAAAGAAGCCTTCCATCCATGGCCAAGTGAAAAACTCCATGCTCATGGAATGGATCTCGGCAGCTTCATAAGTCGGCCAATTATATTCAGGTATCTCAAAATGACTGCTTGAATAAACTTGGAAAGCATGTCCTGCTTCATGAGTAAGAACATCAATATCTCCTGAAGTCCCATTAAAGTTAGAGAATATGAATGGAGATTTATAGTTTTCAATATAAGTGCAATAGCCGCCCCCTGCCTTGCCTTTCTTGGCAACCAGGTCCATAAGGTTATTTTCTCTCATATATGAGAAAAATTCGCTTGTCTCTTTGGAGAGCTCATCATACATTTTTTGGCCATTTTCAATGATCCAGTCAGGATCTCCTTTAGGTACAGCATTGCCTGTTTTGAATTCAAAACCTTCATCATAGTATTTCAGCTTTTCAACACCAATACGTTGTCTCTGGCGCTCTTTTAGATTAGTGGCAATCGGAACGATAAAATCTTCCACCTGCTTGCGGAATTTGGCAACCATCTCAGCATTATAATCTGTACGATACATACGGAAGTAAGCCAGCTCAACAAAATTCTTATACCCTAGTTTGTGGGCGATCTCTGTTCTAACTTTAACAAGCTCATCATAAATACGGTCAAGCTCACTCTCGTTTTCTGCTAAAAAACCAAATCGTGCTTCACTGGCTTTTTTGCGCATTTCCCGATCAGTAGACTCAGTAAAAGGCTCTAATTGGGCAAGTGTGCGTTCTTCACCCTCAAAATCAATTTTTGCTGAAGCAATTAATTTTGTATATTCGGATGAAAGTTTATTTTCCTTTTGCAATAGAGGTACAATTTCTGAAGAAAACACCTTCAGTTGTGCCTCAGCAAGCGCAAATAGCTGATTCCCCCATTTCTCTTCAAGCTCAGTCCGGAACTTGGAATTAATCAATGCCTGGTAATATTTCGTAACAAACCCTTCCACTTCAGGCTGAATTTCATCCATATAATCCTGCTCAGCTTTATAAAATTCATCATTTGTATCGACAGAATGACGGATATAGCAAAGATTAAACATCGTACCGATATCATTGCGGATATCATTAATTTCGTTCATCGCATAGTTTTGTTCTTCTACAGTCGCCGCACCCTCAAACTTTTCAAGCGCTGCTTCAAATTCTCCCTTTACTTTCTCTAAATTCGGCCGATCATATGTATATTCTTCGAACCTCATTTTTTTGCCCCCCTTATATGTATGTAAAGACATTTAAAAACCTCTAAACTAATTCGACAATATTTGGTTAATTCCTCCTGAAATAAAATATTCCGCAGATATTAAAATAAGGCTATGTTAAACTTGCCTTTTGATTTCCGCTCCAGAAGGTCGAGACTCTACTCGATAAGAGCGAGATTCCTCGAAAATGCCAATCAACATAGTGTTAAAAATCAACAATGATAATTAACATGCAAAATAAAAAACAGCCAAGTTTTTGGCTGTTTTTCTTATTGGCCATCATCTGTTTTTTTCTCATTGGAAATCGATAACCCTAGTTTCTTTAATAATTCGATGGCAGTGTCTTTTTCCTTTTCATTGAGCTCGGACATCAATGTATGAATATGTTTTTCGTGATCAGGAAAAATGCCTTCAATAAATTTTTTTCCTTCGTCCGTTATTTGGGCAAAAGTCACCCTTCTGTCATTTGGACAGGCTACCCGTTTTAAATAACCTTTTTGTTCAAGCTTGTCCACAACATAAGTGATGCTGCCGCTTGCCAAGAGGATTTTCCCCCCAATTTGCTGCAACGGCTGGTCTCCTTTATGGTAAAGAAGCTCTAAAACAGCAAATTCTGTCGGATTTAACCCATAGGTGTGTATAAGTTTATTTACATTTTCATTTATTGCCCTGTAAGCTCTAGAGAGGACAATAAATAACTTCAACGATTGGTCAATCTGTTCAGAACCCATTATATCCAATCCCTTTGCCATTTTATTAGTAGTATTTTCATTATTATAGTTCTAAATAATTATAGGTAACAGGAAGAAAGCTGTCAATTTACTAAAGCTATGCCTACTCCCCCGCCAGCACTTTCCAGTTATGATTTAATGTCGGTGTTATTTCTTTCTTTTCTAAAAAATAGTTGGCAAGCAGCTCTGCCATATCCGTTTGTAATTCTTTAACTACTGGTTTGTCCTTGAACATGGTATAGCCGCCTCCTCCGGCAGCCCGGTAATTATTCATAACTACATCATACTTCGTATCTTCTTCAACAGGTCGGCCTTTATACTGAAGTTCTCTGATCCGGTCACCTGCCGCACGCGAGACATCAATCACATATTGAATCCCTTCCCACATATCATAATTATAATGCTGTGGCTTAGGAAATGAAAAGTCGGGATTTACGATAATTTGACCGTCTTCATCCAACTCAAAATAGGAAGCTGAACGCTCCAAAGCATCTTTAATATCCTTACCAGAAACTCTGAGTACACTCAAAGAGTTGGGATAAATATAGTTGGTGACAATCTCCCTCATCGTTACTTGATGGCTAAGCCCTGGTGCACCCTCATGAAACAAAGCAGTACAGGAAATATCTGCTCCTGCCGCTTCCATTTGGACCTTATTAATAAACTCTATAAGCGTATGCTCCTTTAACCGGGCCTGGAATATATCATTAATAAGCATATCCCCATTAATTTTTCCGATTACTGTTTCCAGCCATTTTTGCGTTTTGGATTCATAGTAGCCGGCTAGTTGAAGGATCTCCTCATCTGGCACAGCTTCATTTGCTGAAATTAGGGTTGATCGTTTCTCTTCAATAAGCCAGTCATTGTGTTTCTTTTTGAACTTAACAGTAACCTTCGCAAGAGCCTGGCCATTAAACCCAGGCTGGACAACTGCGACTCCGTTAATTTTTTCCCCTTCAAGAAAACGGTGCTGATGCCCAGTGATCAGCACATCAATCCCCGGCACTTCTGTACAAATCCGGTACGCTTCATTTTCTCCTGTTTGCTCTTCCGTCTTCACACCAGTGCTTAGATCCCTTTCAAACCCTCCATGATAAGATACAATAATCAGGTCCGGCTTTTCTTCTTCTTGAACATATGGGATCCATCTTTTCAAACTGGACACAGCTGATTCAAATGTTATATTTTCAATATGCTGCTTCTTCTCCCAATTTGGTATATATTGGGTTGTTACCCCAATAACTGCTGCTTTTAAGCCACTTTCAAATGTTTTTATTTTATAAGGCAGGCCAAAATAGGTTTCCTTTGTGGAGCTGTATAGAATATTGGCTGCCAGCCAGGGGAAATTGGATTCACTTACTGCTCTCGCGAGTATGCTCTTGCCATAATTAAATTCATGGTTACCAATGACAGCTGCATCATATTCCAGCTTATTTAATATTTGAATCATGGGGTTTTTTTGGCTGCTTAAGTAACGGGAATAATAATAAGTTAATGGTGTGCCCTGGATTAAATCTCCATTATCTATAAGGATTGAGATCTCGCACTGTTCCCTTTCTTTCTTTATAAGTGCTGCAAGCTTGCCCAATCCATGCTCTGCATTCTCTCCCGTACCATACAAATAAGGGTAGATATGGCCATGTATATCACTTGTAGCTAAAATAGACAGCATAATTTCAGCTTTCATCAAACCCCTCCTTACATATTAAAATATCATTATGAAGTCAGAAATAAACCTCTATCGGCACAAAATGGTATAATATTGATATTGCAGGATAGATGCAGACAAATCAACCTTAAAACTTTGGAGTTAAAAAAATGAAGAGTCGATACGGAAATTTATTTATATATGTAATTGTTGTTATTATCCCCACATTAATTGGCAGCTTTTTTTTCTTTATGGACGCTGTGAAGCAAAATGATGAAGATAGGCTTGAAGAAGCAAGATGGATTGGCTCCATTCATCAGAGGAGCTGGGACCAGTTTATTTCCGAGACAGTTACTACACTTGAGATGTTATCGCTGACTGCAGGCACAGTAAATACTAAACCTGAGAAACTGGAGCCTCTCCTGCAGCAGGCCCATCAAATGGATCCCCGATATGGTGGACTTTACCTTTTAAACACCAATGGAAGAGTGTTAACAGGATCAAACCAATTTTTAACGGACTCTTATTTATCTGATAAAGAATATATTAAAGAGGTTTCCAGAACGAAAGACATTGTTATTTCAAATAGCCAGGAAACTTTAATAAATGGACAAACAGTCATTGGCATCGGAAAGCCTGTAATAAATGAAGATGGTGAGCTTTTATCTATTATTGTCGCACATATGAGGGTAGACTACGTTCAAAATATCATGAGGCTGCTAACACCTGATGCAAAATTATCCGTACTGAATTCTGATGGGAAAACCATTATGGATATTAATATGGATGGAGAGTCCTCTTTTTCGAACCATAACAGCATTTCCATTCCGATAGAGAGGCTTCCATGGAGTGTGAAGGTTAAATTGCCAGCTAGAGATAGCTGGGAAATTATTAAGGAAGCAGTCCAATTTATACTGGTTATGTTAATAATCAGCCATATCCTGTTTCTCTTTATAAAATATTTAAAGCTGAAAAAGCAGGCTCAAAATGAAAAAAAAGAAAATGAGCTGCAAAAGCTTGAGCTGGTAGGCACATTGGCAGCCAGCACAGCCCATGAAATCAGAAATCCATTAACCGGGATAAAAGGGCTTATCCAGCTCTTAAGTGAGAAGTACACGAGCACGCAGGACCAATATTATTTTTCAGTAATTAACGATGAAATCAGCAGAATCAATGAAATTGTCAGTGAGTTTTTAATCCTTGGAAAACCGACAGCCCAAAAAACGGAAACACTTGACCTTCGGAATATCATAAAAGATTTAGAACCATTGATCATCTCTGAAGCAAACTTACACAATGTTTATTTCCAAACTTCTTTGCCGGATGACCCTCTGATGGTAAATTGTACGAAAGATCAAATGAAACAGGTTATACTGAATATTACAAAAAACGCTTTTGAATCAATGGAAAACGGCGGAGAACTGGTCATTAAACTGAACAGGCTTCCAACAAAGTGCCAACTGAAGATTATCGACACTGGTTCCGGAATTCCGGAGAATGAGATTGAAAAAATATTTAATCCGTTTTATACCTCGAAAGATACGGGAACCGGACTAGGGCTTGTTGTATGCAGGCGAATTCTCCAGTCTTTCGGAGGGGATATCTATATAACAAGCAAGGAAAACAAGGGAACACATGTCGATATCTTCTTGCCCCTGTACTCAAATAATGGGTAATGAAAAAAAGTTTAAAAAAGGTGCCTTCACAATTGTGATTGGCACCTTCTTTCTATCCGGCTTAATAGATCGATACTTTTCTATCAATCCTATTCTTTATGTCCTTAAGCATCAGCAAGAGATTTTCGTCTCTGTCCTCTGGTGCTATTTTTTTATAAAGAACTGAATAAAGTGTCACATCTCTTAATCTCAAAAATAAAGGCAGCTGGACTTCCCAATTCTCTGGAAGAGGGTTTTTCTCCTGATAACCCTTTAAAAAAGAATCTAGAAACAACTTGCCAAAAGCTTTCCTTTCCTCCACATTTTCTTCTTTGAAACGATATAAAAGGGTGTAATACAAAGGGATGGCAATATCAGAAGTGAACCAATGATAACAGCAGTCATCAAAATCAAAAATATGTATATCAGTTCCATCATAAAAAAAGTTTCCTGAATGGACATCTGTATGAATAAGGCCAAAGTTGTCCTTGTTTTTCGGAAGTACCAGCAGCTGCTTAAGAAGCTCTTTAGTATTATTTATAACCAATTTATCTGTTTCAGGGACATATTTCTCAACATCAAGAAGGTCCTCTTCATTCCATTGCGTACGGCGGGCTGATCTATATGGCGGATGATAGGTTTTTGTTGCTTTATGCATTTTTCCTATAGCCCTTCCCCAGGCTTCAAAAAGTTTCTCATTAAATTCGGGTGATGTGACTCTGATTGGCTTTCCTGGTGCTTTAGTAAAAACACTGGCATAAAAGAAGGAACCATCCTCTGCAGATACCGACTCTACAATTTTTTTATTATCTGATGGAAAAAACTTCGGAACATTTACGCCCTGCTGATTTAAGTAATTTACCCAGTCTGCTTCTGCTAACAGCTCCTCATGCTTGCGGTGAGAAGAGTGGGTAATCCTCAAAATATAAGGTTCTTCATTTCTATAAACCTCGTATACATAGTTTTCGAAATCACCAAGTTTTTTGTAATCCTTTTTATCTAATGAATAGGTAAGAAGAATCTTGCTAAGAATATCCCCAGTCATTAAATCCTCTACAGCTTTTTCCATCTAACCCCCTGCTTTCTTTTCAAACTATAAATATTCTAAATAATCCTAATTATATATTGCAAAGGCTCTTTTCGTATAGATGGTTGTTTTTGGACTATAAAGC
>JAGGRA010000024.1:118084-121634 GCA_018613035.1 Pseudomonas sp. ISL-84
CTCCAATCAACTCAGTAATTAAAACTAGTTTGTAAGCAACAAACTTTGTGAAAACAGCCATTACAAAAGATAAAATCAAAATAGCTATTTTTAAAGATTAAAGAATGAGGTACACTATATTTAGTTTCACGAAATTTTGTACAATTATTTAAAAAATAGGCTCTGTTAAACTTGCCTGTTGATTTCCACTCCAATCAACAATGAGCTTTACACAGCCTAAATATAAAGGAGTCCTGTCCTATGAGTACTTCCGCTGTTTCAGCACGTCCCTCTGCTCAGCCGCAGCAGGAAACGGCATATCGAATTCTATTTATCATCGGGCTTTGCCACCTTTTAAATGACTCAATCCAATCCGTTATTCCAGCCATGTTTCCCATATTGGAAAAATCAATGGGACTAACATTTTCTCAACTTGGGATGATTGCCTTTTCTTTAAATATGGTATCCTCCATTATGCAGCCAGTTATAGGAATAGCTACTGATAAAAAACCTGTACCCTTCGCTTTGCCAATCGGATTAACCTTTACTTTGTTTGGCGTTTTAGGGTTGGCATTTGCACCTAAGTATGAATGGGTTGTTATTTCCGTCTTGTTCATCGGGTTGGGTTCAGCAGTCTTTCATCCTGAAGGTTCAAGAGTAGCTTATATGGCAGCCGGCCCGCGCAGAGGCCTTGCACAATCCATCTATCAGGTTGGCGGAAATACCGGACAGGCTCTTGCACCTGTTATAACTGCGCTCATCCTTGTACCTCTTGGTCAAATGGGAGCCGCCTGGTTTACCATCGTTGCAGCCATTGCGGTAGGATTACTAATTTATATTGCATTCTGGTATACAGGGCGCCTTAAGCTTGAACGATCAACATTGAGCAAGAAAAACCCATCAGCTGCCAATTCAAACAAGAAGGTCTCTAAAGCTGTATGGGGAGCATTGGTACTCATTCTCTTTTTGATATTTGCCCGCTCCTGGTATATTTCAGGGATGACAAATTTCTATGCCTTTTATGCGATTGAAAAATATTCGTTTTCCATTGGGCAATCACAGCTCTTTTTATTCGCATTTTTAGTTTCAGGAGCGCTGGGAACCTTTTTCGGGGGTCCACTTGCAGATCGATTCGGCAAGAAGACAGTGATCTTTTTATCCATGATTCTCACTGTACCTCTCTCAATCCTGATTCCTTTTGTTCCATCTGCAGCTGCATTTATTTTACTGATACTCGGCGGGTTCGTTTTAATGTCCAGCTTTTCTGTCACGGTAGTCTATGCACAGGAATTGATCCCCGGTAAAATTGGCACCATGGCAGGCCTGACAGTTGGCCTGGCATTTGGAATGGGTGCAATCGGCTCCATTGTTCTAGGATATATTGCAGACACTTTTGGGCTCACTTATATGATCATATTCACCGGCTTTCTGCCTGTTTTGGGAATATTGACTTTATTGCTTCCTTCAGACAAAATCGTTTCTGATTGGAACTCATAAAATAGTAAAGGAGGGAACGTGTCCCTCCTTTTTATATTTCTTTTATTCTTTTGTATAACTCTTCTTTTTCCTCTTCTGATAGAAGATTTTCGGCCATAGGGAACAGGACACTTTCTTCCTTGGCAAAGTGCTGTGTCAGGGTATAGTATGCATTCTTAATCAGTCCTGCATTATAGGCCATTTCTTGTTCAGTCAGGTTTTCACATTTTTCCGCAGCTTCCATGTAAGCTTTTATATAACCTTTAGCCTGGTCATGCTCATACTCCATAACAGCTATAGGCCCAGTTCCTTTCCCGAGGTACTGCTCCATCATACGAAAGAGCACTCCTTCTTCCCTGGCTGAATGAGGGTCAAGTTCTTCTGTAAAAGTTTGTACTTTTACAATCAACTCTTTAAAAAGACCCTTGTCAGGAACTTCTTCAATTTTTAAGGAAAGCTGAAGCAATTCCTCAAGCATATTCAGCAGTGGAGGATGCTCCTCTTTTAACTGTTTTAAACCTTTACTAAGAATAACAGGACCGTTTCCCATCATTGCGCTCATACAGCCTTCCATTCTAATAACCCCTCCTAAGTTTGATACATACAGTATAAAAGGCAATAAAAGTTTATGTTGTGATAGCCATCACAGGGAATAAAAATATCGGTTCTAAGTTTTCTAAAAATTTTAACAATTTAAGTGCAATATTTTACTTTGATGCCATATAATAAAAATAAGATATTAGTTGTAACAGGTCTCATACTTAGCTATATACTTTCGTTGATTTACGGAAGCTAAACACCCCTAAACAATTGATTAAAAAATCGTTAGGAGGGATTTTATATGTATCAGCCAAACTATATTGATTTTTACCAAAAGTCGCTTATTCCAGCCGAATCATCTGACCCACCCCTTTCAGCTGGCCATACCCATTGGCTTATCGCGCTTGAAGGTCAGCTGAAGGAAGAAGAAAAAGAATTCTACTGCTGGAAGGTTACAGTCTATCCATCCAATTCCGAAGGCAGTTTTTCCTGGAACCAGGAACTATATGCTTCACCGCTGTACGAATGCATCCATCAAGCATTCAATCATGCCAAAGAACTCGAGAGCAATGTTAAAGACGCACAGCTAGGTTTTTTAAAAAGAAAAGAGAAAATTAGCTAACCTCTATATTAATTCCCCTTCATGCTTTATCTTTTTTTACCTTCAAATGTGAAATAACATACATATAGGTATTAACTACCTCTTCTATTGAAAATTTTCCTGACTGACAAATATATTATATTAGCGAAAGATTGATCGAATTATGGGCAGATATATTAATACGTTTGCCTTCAAAAAGCAACAAACTTTCCAAAACAGCCTTAACATAGCAAAAAAAGAGCCTAGATTTTCTCTAAGCTCTCAAGATTATAGGGGGTCAACTGTAAAAGTTCGACCATTTTTAGTTTAACAGTTTCTAATAGAAAAATTAAGATACTAAAGCACTATTACTTAAAAGCTTTAACGCGGTAATATGAATAATCCTTTTGCGAAGTCAAAAATAATACTACTTTCATACAATAGGTAGCAGTACTCCCCAACCGCTTAGCTTTATTAGTTGATCAGGCGTCCAAGTATTGGCTCCCATGCTAAAAGAATTTCTTCATTGCTTACACCCAACTTTTATAACGTTATATGGTGTATTTTAAAGCTTTAATAGTTTGGATATAGCTTGTTAACATTTTGTTAATAAATTGGGGCTACAATAATCATGTACCGAAGAAAGATCCCTTTTTATTTACCCCCCCTTTTAACCGGCCTTTATGAAGGGTCGGTTTTTTATATTCTTTTTAATAGGCTGTTTTCGTAAAGTTTGTTGCTTTTTAAACAAGTATTGTAGAGAGGTTGATTTCCGCTCCAGGCTGCTCAGCGAACGCGGGGTGGGCGGTGAGCCTCATCGGCGCGCTGCGCCTGTGGGGTCTCACCTGTCCCACTCCTCCCGCAGGACTTCGAATAAGCTGCTTTGCACTGAATATGGTCGTCATAGAGCTCTTATGAAGACGATATTGCAGAGTTGGCCCTGAATATGGTCGTCATAGAGTGCTTATGAAGACG
>JAGGRA010000025.1 GCA_018613035.1 Pseudomonas sp. ISL-84
CATTTTACTGGGTCACTCTAATATACAGCGAGGTTTTGTTTTTGCAGCTCATTTCCAAACACGCTTTAACTTAAAGAACTCCTGAAAATACCCCCAGACAGAAATGGGAGACATTATCATCTGATAGCAGATAATAAATAAAATAAATCCAATTGTGTTTTTCCTTACTTTTAGGTTTAAGTTTTTAAAAACATAATGTTTCTGATAATAATACAAAATGCCATAGCTTACTATTGTAAGAGGCAAAACAAATAGCGTCATTGGACCGACAATCCAATAATAGCCGAAGAATGCCAGCACCAATCCAGGAATCCAGAAGAAAGTATACACAATATCCAAGTAAGGCATAACGAAATTTACACCTGTTAGATACTTGGTATACATCTGCGGCTGATTCCATGGCTTGATTTCACTCAATCCCTCGATCATGCCCCTCGCCCATCTGGACCTCTGTTTAGCAAAATGCCAAAGATTGGATGGTACATCTGTAAATGCTGCTGCCAGCGGTTCAAAATAAACCTTCCACTCATTTTGGAGGAGACGCCAGGTCAGAACAATATCTTCCCCAATAGCATCCGGCCAGCCACCCGCCTCGCGGACACATTCTGTTTTATATAAACTAAAGGCCCCTTGAGCTACCAGTGTCCCTTGATACAAACCTTGTAATCTTTTAATTGATGCAATCCCCAGATAATAATCCCATTCTTGGATTTTGGTCCATATGTTGTCCCGGCTGTTCCTTACAAGCATGGAACCAGCTACCGCCCCGACATTTTCCGGGCTGCTTTCCATCCGTGACACTAAAAAGCGGACGGCTGATGGATGCAGCAGTGTATCAGCATCAAGGGTAATTACATACTGGGTTGTCACATGCAGCAAACCTTTATTCAATGCGTGAAACTTGCCTGGCAGGGACTCTTGTAAAATATTCAGGTCCAGAGGCAATTCTATTTGGGCTTTTTTCAGCTGTTCATATGTACCATCAGACGAATTATTATCAATAACAATAATGTTTATTTTACCTGCGTAATCCTGATTTGCCACATAACTCAAGGTTTGAAAAATGGATTTTTCCTCATTAAATGCGGCTACAAGCAAGGTTACATCCTTATCAGGCTGCTGATTTTTAAATGGAGGCTGCCTGTCCAGAAGAAGACTCATAACCAGAAATGCATTCATATAACCAGGTACATATGCGATTCCTCCGATCACGAGTACCGCTAAAGGAAAAGAAATAATAATAGACAAATCCTCCAGCCAGGGTAATGAAAGGTAAAATGAAAAAACAAGCCAAGCCGCCGAAATAAGATGGCTGAACACGAATTTCTTATTAATTGAAATGTAAAGCTTATTTTTCCTGCGTTTCGTTTTTCGTTCTACAGGATTCAGGCTTTGCTGCATAAATTCACCTTCTAATACTCTATATAAATACAAAATATATTATTTCAAAGGGGAAGTAACTGGTAAATTAATGCTATCTGATATTTTTCCAACAAAAAAATCCCCTGCACAGAAACATCATAGCTTGTTCCTTTAAGTCTGTCTGCTGCAGGGGAAAATCGACATAAACATTTAACATTTAAATTATTTTTTTCTAACCTTTATATAGTCCGCTGTAGCTTTCCACAAGCTCATCAATCAAAGTCCCAACATGGGCAACGGCTTCGCGGATAGGATCCGGTTTGGACATATCAACGCCTGCCTTTTTAATCAAATCAAGAGGCTTAAGAGTTCCGCCTGCTCTTAATACATCCAGCCATCTTTCGACCGCAGGCTTGCCTTCCTCAAGGATTCGTTTGGACACGATTGTAGATACAGTAAGACCAGCTGAATAAGTATATGGATACAGTCCCATATAATAATGAGGCTGATGCATCCAGGTCAGGCTTGCTCCTTCATCGATTTCAACCGAATCGTCCCAGAACTTCTTAAGAACATCTGCCTTTTGCTCGGACAGCACACTTGCTGTTAACGGCTCGCCGTTCTCTGCTAATCGGTAAACTCTCCGCTGCAGTTCACCTTCCAGCAAGTGAGTGACAAAATTATGATAATACGTACCCAGCTGCTGAAGAATAACCCAGCGTTTTGTTCGATTATCATTTGTTTTGGAGAGCAGATAGTTGCTGAGCAGCATCTCATTCATAGTGGAAGGTGCCTCAATAAAGTATCGTGAGGGCCTTGTATTCACCATTCTCTGGTTTTTTCCTGCAAGATAAAAATGTCCCGCATGGCCCAGTTCATGTGCAAGCGTATAAGCCCCGCGCATGGTATCCGGCCAAGTCATCAATACATATGGGTGAGCTCCATATGGGCTGGAACAGAATGCACCTGTTGATTTCCCGATATTATCTGCATAATCCACCCATCTTTCCGTTAAAGCTCTATTAATCATATCCATATATTCCGGACCCATAATTTCCAAGGCACCCTTCACTGTTTCTGAAGCTTCCTCATAGCTTGTCTCCATCTTAAATTCCGGATCAAGCGGTGCTTTAATATCAGCAAAAGTCATCTTGTCCAATCCCAGAACTTCTTTCTTCAGATTCGCATACTTTCGCATATACGGCGCTAATTCTTCCTGAATGACATCCAGCTGGTTATGGTACATATCCTTCGTTACCTGCTGGGGCTGAAGAAGCAAATCCGTAACAGATTCATAGTTTCGCAGACGTGCCATTGTTACTTCATGGTTTACATTCGCAGCATAAGCGGCCGCAAAAGTATGCTTATACTGGTTTAATGTTTTATTAAAAGAATCATAGGCTTTTCTGCGAACCTCTGTGGAAGGAGATGAGCTGTACTTTCCTGCATACAGAGCAAAAGAGAGCGGCCACTCATTTCCTTCTTCATCTGTAAATGAATCAAACTGCATATCTGATAGTTTTCCACGGTTGTAAATGTTGTACGGTGCACTAAATAGTGAGCCAAGGGCTGCCAAAGCCTCTTCTGTTTCCTCGCCTAGTGCATGGGACTTTCTTTCATGCAAATCAGCGAAATACTTTTGAAAGAGCTGCAGACCTTTTTCCTCCTTCATAAAATTTTTAACCGTCTCTTCAGGCAGGGCTATAATTTCAGTTTCTACAAACGAAAGTGCTGCATTCAGTTCAGAACGCGCCTCCGATGCTTTTGCTGCGTCTATCTGTCTCTCAGTCTCTGTATTGTCAACAGACAAGCGCAAATCTGCATACATTGAAACTAGATTAAATCGTTCAAGCAGCTTTTCTTTTGCTTCCAGGCAATCCATTAGTACCTTTGCGCTCTCATGCAGCCTGCCTTTATATTTTGTTACGCTGGAAAGCTCTTCACTTACAGCCTGTGATTCTTTTTCCCATTCATCCTTGGTTTCAAAAAGAGCGGTCAGATCCCACTTTTGATTCTTTGGGACATCTTCCCGCTTTATTCTGTCTGCTGTTTTATTTTTCATCTTTGTCCCTCCATATCGAAAAGTATGTAGATTTCATTTGTTGCTCCTATTACTAGCTATACCACAACAAGAATGGAGTAACCTTTTTGGGATGATCTATTTATGGATTTGGATAAAGAAGCTGTACCCTGTTTTCTTAAAGATTTAGGGGAATTGCATCAAGTGGAAGAAAACAGCCTGGTTTTTACTAGATTCCAACAAATTTCCGGGATTTAGTGAGTGGCAAAACGAAAATCTTAATTTCCTGTATTGTTTCTTTCTATATCCTAAGGATTTTTATCTCTACCCTTACTATGTTATAGTTATTGAAACTACGAAGTTAGGAGGGAAATAGGATGCAAGAACTTTCCACTGGTACGATTCCCGATCATGCAAGGAACGAGTTATACCGGCAAATAGTTGAAAATACCTTTGAAACCACTATCGTTCATAGTGATTACAAGGTTTTATATATCAACAATCCCGGTGCAGAAATGCTGGGGGCAGCTAAGGAAGACTTAATCGGGGCGGAAGTACTTGATATTTTCCCTGATGATGCAAAAATTAGAATTAGAGAGCGAATACGGAAAGCATTAGAGGAAAATGAAATAGGCGCACTTATAGACCAAACAATTGTTACTTCAGACGGATCTTCATTAGAGGTGGAGCTGTCGTGTCACCCCTTCCCATATGGTGAGAAGAGGGCCATACTCTCAGTCTTAAGAGATATCACAGACCAAAAGAAAACGGAACGGGAATATAAAAAAAGGCAGAACGAGGTTTCAACCCCCATTGTTCCTGTGATGGATGAAATTTCAATCATTCCGCTTGTCGGGACGATCGATTTTGATAAAGCTCAAATCCTGTTGGAAACATTGCCAACAAAACTAAAAACTGAAACAAATGTTAAACATATTATTATAGATTTTTCAGGAATTTTTAATCTTGACGAAGTCGTTGTCGATTTCTTAATTAAAATTGAAGCGATTATGCGTCTGCTCGGTATTCAGCCAATTATTACCGGAATACGTCCGGAACTCGCACAAAAAGCGCTTGATAATATGGGCAGAAGCCTTCATTCAATTGTTACTATGAAATCTGTAAAACAAGCTTTAACTTTTTTAAAACGATAAAAACCGACTTTTCAACTGGAATTACATGCAATTATAACTATATTTTTAAATGAAGTTAGCCTAGCGGTTGAGGCTAACTTTATTTGCCATTCATTGGATACTTTTTCTTATTAATTTTCCAATATACATCCATACATAATATGCAATCCAAAACTTAAATCCCTGAACAGGAGATAATCAGGCAATGAACAATAGTCCTATCTATAAATTCTTTCAAATCCTCCGAACTCCCAGCCCCTCCGTCTCTATTTCTCCGGGTAGGTCTCCCGCAAAAATTTGATGGATTGAAGAATTAGCTCCTTTAAAACATTCACCTCAATGTCCGCCAATTTGTTTATGTACACACAGGCCTTTCCAGCAGTATGTTTTCCGAATTTTTCAAGTAGCACATGCCGCTCCATATCACCTGTTGCAAAATATAAGCTTATCTTTGCTTTCCTTGGCGAGAATCCGACAAGAGGCGCATCGCCTTCATGGCCAGTTTCATATTTGTAATGGTAGGACCCAAACCCTATAATGCTCGGTCCCCACATTTTGGCCGGATAACCGGTCGTTTCAGTAAATAAATCAAGGAGCTTATAAGCATCCTCACGTTTTTTCAGACTTTCGACCTTTTCTATAAACTCAATGACACTGTTATCATTCTCTTTAGTTTTTAGTTCGTACATAATCAGATCCTCCTTATATTGGGATGATATAGATTTCTGCAAATTTATTCGTATTCCTTCTTTTGGCTGCCTTTTATCAGAACCCTGTAGCAGCAAGGATTTGTACAATAAATCGGAAAAGTTGAAGACAATACATTCGTTAAGTACTTCATAAATTTAGGTTGTTTTCTCAAACTTTGTTGCTTTTTAAACAAGTAGTGAGGAGAGGTTGATTTCCGCTCCAGGATGCTCAGCGAACGCGGGGCGGGCAGTGAGCCTCCTCGGCGCGCAGCGCCTGTGGGGTCTCACCTGTCCCACTCCTCCCGCTGGAGTCTCGCACCTTACGCTCCAATCAACCAACCTTATTTATCAATGTTTTTATTTACAAATCTATTTAAAAACAACAATCTTTTATAAAACAGCCTAAATTTATAAAGTTGAACACAAGTAAAAAGTTGCACTCAAAAAGGGTCGGCTCATCTATACTTCCTAACAATTCTTCCATTTTCAAAGAAATTTCATACTAAATCATCAAAGAAGAGCAACCTAAATCAGTTGCTCTTCTCTATATCCCGTTATTTTAAGAAAGTCCCTTGCATGTATTCCTGATAAGCTTCCTGGATTTCTTCTTCTGTATTCATTACGAATGGACCGCGGGCTACAACCGGCTCTTTTACAGGTTCTCCTGCATACAGCAAAAAGCGCAACGGTTCTTCTGCTGTAAAGTCGATTTCACCTGTACCATTTTTCCCGCCAGTTCCTAATTCGAGGACCTCTCCTTTAGAAGCGCGAACTTCATTTTTCCCGAAAACACCGCTGCCTTCTATTATATAGATGAATCCCTTATAGCTGCCAGGCAACTCCTGGGAGATTGAAGCGCCTGCATCCATCCTTGCCTCAATCATCGTTACTGCCACATGATTTAACGTTGGTGAAATAACATCGCCAGATGAACCAGAAAAAATACGGATAGCAACACCCTTCTCTTCTCTAACCGGCACTTCATTTCCTTTAAGATTTTGATACCTTGGAGCTGTCATTTTCTTATCACGAGGGAGATTAATCCACAGCTGCAGGGAGTGCGCCGTTACACCTTCAGATGGCACTTCATTATGGACCACTCCGCTGCCGGCAGTCATCCATTGCACATCACCGGGTCCTAATACGCCGTCTTTTCCTGAATGGCTGTCATAATGCTCGATTGCTCCATCAATGACATAGGTAACGGTTTCGATTCCACGGTGAGGGTGGATATCAAAGGCTCCTTTTTGAAACTTATCTTCCATCAGCAGCAAAAATGGATCATACCTTTCCCAATTTCCTGGCTCAATGACAGGCCCAGCTGCATGGATAGGGCTGTGTTCATGCAGCTGGACCTTCCTGACTTTAGCAATCTCACGTTTATAAATGTCCTTGTCTTCCATCCTTAATTCTCCCCTTTTACAATGGTAAAGAGAGCAATCTGCCTCAACTGATTGCTCTCCAAACTAATTCAATTACTGATTTCCTTTTTTAACCCATTCCGCAACAGTGATTGTACGCTTTGCCTGGTGCTTAACTGCTGCCTCAACATCTTCAATCATTTTTCCATCCTGATCAACGGTTACGCTTGTTCCATAAGGATTTCCCCCAGCTCCGAAAATAACAGGATCCGTATATCCCGGCGTAGCGACAATCGCACCCCAGTGGTACATCGTTGTGTAAAGTGAAAGGATTGTTGCTTCCTGGCCGCCATGCGGATTTTGAGCAGAGGTCATCGCACTTACAACTTTATTTGCAAGCTTTCCCTGAGCCCAAAGGCCGCCAGTTGTATCAAGGAATTGCTTCATTTGCGAAGGCATGTTGCCGAAACGAGTTGGAACGCTGAAGATGATTGCGTCTGCCCATTCAAGATCATCACCTGTAACTTCAGGAACGTCTTTCGTAGCCTCAACCGTTGCTTTCCACGCGGGATTGCCTTCGATTGCCGATTGTGGCGCCAATTCAGGAACCTTTAATACCTTTACTTCGGCACCCGCTTCCTTTGCACCTTCTTCTGCCCATTTTGATAATTGATAATTTGTTCCGCCCATGCTGTAATAGATAACTGCTAATTTTACGTTTGCCATATTTACCGTCTCCTTTTTAGTTGAATTTCCAAATAACCTTGATAAGAAACCCATGCCTGCACCGCCTATTCTTTTATTCTCTTCCCTTATTAGGAATCCAATTAACTATTTTTATATTTGTTTATACCAGCGGGCTGCAGCTTGCACTTCCCCCATGGTTAATTGGTGTCCGTGATTCTCCCAATGAACTTCTACTTTTGCTCCGGCATTTTCCAATAATGACTGTAAATCTGTTGATTCCTCGGCAGGACAGATCGGATCATTTGTCCCTGCAGCGATAAATATTGGAGTACCTTGTAAATTCGGAAGCTCCACATCTCTTCTTGGCACCATCGGGTGGTGAAGAATAGCTGCTTTTAGAGCATTTTGATAGTGGAATAATAAGCTGCCTGCAATATTGGCTCCATTTGAGTATCCTACCGCCACAATATTTTCACGGTCAAATTCATACCTTACAGCCGCTTCATCAAGGAACCCATTTAATTCCTTAGTACGGAAGATCAAATCCTCTTGATCAAAAATGCCTTCAGCCAGCCTGCGGAAGAAACGCGGCATGCCATTTTCAAGCACATTACCACGAACACTCAATACAGATGCCTCTGCATCAATATGATCGGCTAATGGAAGCAGGTCAGATTCGCTGCCACCCGTGCCATGCAGCAATAATAAAATGGGTTTAGAAGGATCTTTTCCTTGTTGAAAAATATGTTTCATTCCATCATCTCCTTTATTATCAGTTATCAAGTTCTCTTACTTTAAATGGAATCAATTCACGCTCGATGCGGTCTCTGATTTTCTCATATTGTTCAGGCAGCATTAATTTTTCTCCCATAGCTTCCTGCGATTCATCATGAGTAAACCCCGGCGGATCAGTAGCAATTTCAAAAAGGATTTCTCCATGCTCCCTAAAATAAATAGCATTAAAATAGTTTCGGTCCTGAACCGGTGTAACACCATAGCCTTTTGCCTTTACATATTCTTTCCATTCCAGCTGATCTTGATCATCCTCTGCGCGCCATGCAATATGATGGACTGTTCCGACTCCCATTTGGCCACGTGTGCCTCGAACCGTTTTCAGATCAATAACATTTCCAATATTGGCCGCAGATCGGAATCGCATCCACGCTCCTTCTTTTCCAATCTTTTCAAGCCCCATGACTTCTTCAAGCAATTCAGCTGTTTTTTCAGGCTGTGATGAATAAAGAGTGGCTCCTGCAAACCCTTTAATTGCAACGTCTCGAGTCACATCGCCAAAAGACCAGGGATTGTTTTCCCCTCCTTCTCTTTCAACGATTTCCAAAAGCAATCCATGGGGATCTATGAATTTTAAATATTCTTCACCAAATCTTTTTTCAGTTGAGAAGGGGATCTTGAACTTCTCCAGTCTCTTTTTCCAATAAGTCATAGCTCCTGTTGGGACTGCATAAGAAGTGACGCCAACCTGTCCATCCCCAATTACACCTTGATAAGCTCCTGCCCAGGGGAAAAAGGTAATGATTGTGCCCGGTTTCCCTCCCTCATTTCCAAAGTAAAGGTGATAAGTGCCAGGGTCATCAAAGTTAACGGTTTGTTTGATCAAGCGCATACCCAATACCCCCGCATAAAAGTCAACATTTTCTTGAGGATGGCCCACGATTGCAGTAATATGATGGATTCCCATTGTTTGTCTGCCCATTTAATAACACCTCTTTCGCTCTACCATATTAATTTATCCTAACTGAATCCGAAAAATCTCATTCTAATTCAAGCATTTTTAATTCGAGATATAAATTAAAAAAATTTATTATTCAGTTCTTCTTTTTATTTTTTCAAGAAGGTTGTTTAAATTTTCTATTTCAATTGGATTTAACTCTTCAAAAAAAGAATCCACCCATTTTTCATGCTCCGGCATAATCTCCCTGAGTATTTGTTTTCCTTTGTCTGTTAGGGCAATATGGATAGCTCGGCGATCTTTCGGACATGCGACCCGTTTTGTAAAGCCTTTTTCCACGAGCTTATCAATCACATAAGTCATAGAACCGCTCGAAATTAAAATCCTCTTCCCAATCTCGTGGATTGTCTGCATGTCTTTATGATAAAGAACCTCTAAAACCGAAAATTCCGTCATGCTCAGGCTGTAGCAGGTGATATTTGTCCTAACACGTTCCTGGATTGCCTTGGACGTTTGCATCAGCAGAAGGAAAGTTTGGTTGGGACAAGATCTTCCCATTTTATCACCCTCTCTTTTGATACCTCGAATTAATTTATCTTGATTTCGAGATAATTATAAAATACCTTTAGAATCATGTCAAGTGAGTCATATGTTAAAAACTATATTATTCTCATTCCACATATTGACTCACCTTTAAACATAAAGGTATAAATAAATTATGATATTTGAATTTTCAGAAAGTAATGAGGTGATGAAGTGTACAACTCATATGGCAGAATCTATCAAAAAACCTTTAAGCTGGTATCGCCTATACTGCCCTGGCGTAATCCAGAATTGATAGAGGGAGTAAATAGCCTGGATAGACTGCCTGAATTTATTAAGACTAAAGCAATCAGCAGGTTATTGATCGTCACAGACAGCGGAATTCGTTCGCTTGGGTTAATGGATAGCTTTCTTCAAGGGCTGCAGAACAAAGGTATCGAATATATTATTTATGATAAAACGGTTCCAAATCCAACTATCGAGAATATCGAGGAAGCACTTGAACTATATAATAACAATCATTGCCAGGGGATTATCGCTATTGGCGGGGGTTCGCCAATGGACTGCGCAAAGGGTGTAGGTGCACGAGTTGCCAAGCCAGAAAAGAGTATTTCACAAATGAAAGGGCAGTTTAAAATCAGAAAAGAAATCCCTCCTCTATTTGCCGTTCCTACCACTGCAGGTACAGGCAGTGAAGCGACAGTAGCAGCGGTGATAACGGATAGCCGCACCCACGAAAAATATGCAATAATTGATCTCAGCCTTATGCCTCATTATGCTGTGCTTGATCCGCTGCTTACTGTAAAACTGCCTCCCCCCATTACAGCAGCAACAGGTCTTGATGCTTTAACCCATGCAATTGAAGCCTATATTGGCAGAAGCAACACGCAGGAGACAAGGAAATACAGCAAGGACGCCATTAGGCTTATTTACGGGAATCTTTACGAAGCATACAGCGATGGAACGAATTTGCAGGCACGAGCTAATATGCAAAAAGCTGCCTATTTGGCCGGAGCAGCCTTTACTAGAGCGTATGTAGGGAACGTACATGCCATCGCCCATACGCTCGGAGGATTTTATTCAGTCCCTCACGGGCTGGCAAATGCAGTGATCCTCCCGTATGTTCTTGAACACTATGGAAAGTCTGTGTATCGGTCTTTAGCCGAATTGGCTGATGCAGCCGGGATTGTTCAGGATTCAGATTCTGTTGATGAAAAAGCAGTAAAGTTTATCAACAGCATTAAATCCCTCAACAAGAAAATGGATATACCACCCAAGATCAGCGGCATCAAAGATAGGGATATCCCGGTCATGGTTGAACGTGCTTTGAAAGAAGCAAATCCGCTTTATCCAGTCCCGAAAATCTTTAACAGCGATGATATGTTTAAGCTCTATCAGCTTATAAAAGAATAAGGAACGAAACGTTTGATGCATTACCACATTCGAACGTTTTGTATTTCATACCTTAGCGGACTTCTCCACAATAAAAGTAACCTGGAGAACATAAGGTGAGAGGTACTCGCTAATTGAACACTGATGGCTGGAGCAGTCTAAATGTTTTGTGTACCGGAATGCTATCATAAAGAAAATAGAGTTCTCCAACATAAAAACCAACTTTAAAATAAAGTTGGTTTATTGTTGCGGAGATCCCGGAGGATAGTAATACGGTGGAACTTTAATCCATCCGCGCTTAATCATTAAGGTTTTTAAAACCTTACCAACTGTGACCCACTCCAGGTAAAATCCAAGCCACATCATTCCCACATCATTTCGAATCGAATCTGCTTGACCTTTGCCGCATGCTTGTAAACAAACCACCAATTTAAAAGCCACACCATTAGCAATCTCTTCATCAGTTAATTTCACGCCTAAAGGAATGTCCTTGGAACTTGATTTTGGTTTTGGTGATGTGACATCCGGCAAAGGAATACCCTCTTTTACCATAAATTCATTCAGTTCTTTTTTCTGGGATTCACATGTCTTTAGTATGTCAGTCAGCATTTCCCTTACTTCATCATCAGTTGTTGTATTTAATCCAATTTCCTCATAACGCAAAAACTCTTCCACCATTGTTAAATAGGTCCAGCAATCGCCTGCTTCAATAATGTGCAATGGAGTAGGGGGTTCATTTATGTTATCAATCGTGGTTTTAAGTGTATTCCAAACTGCTTCCAATGGATTTGGCATCCAATCACCTCAAGCCTTACGATATCCAAAAATATGGAAAATATGTAAAGATTCCTGCAAAAAAAGACAGCAAACCGCCTAGTCCTTCTTTCTTTTATATGAGCCCCTTTTTTGCTTAATGCTGTATTAGATCATTGGTTTAAAGTTAGTGATTGTTTGCAGCCATTCTTTTGGACTCTTCCATTCATTGAATTTGCTTTCGATCGTTTTTGCACAATCTTCTATACTATTTTCATATGTATTTACTTCAACATCATATCTTTCATTTTGCTTATGAACAAAATCCAGCTGGTTCTTTGCCTGGCCAATTCGGCGGTCTCCTCTGGCTCTTTCCCTTTTGGTCCAATTCGTCCAGTGGACAATGGACACCTGTGAAAAAAACTGGGTATTCCCTTAGTATTTCAAGACAATCTCTTAAAGTTTCACGATCATGCAAAACATGGTCAACCACAAGATTAATCCCTTCGTCAGAAAACATGGCGATTGACCGGTGAAAAAATTGCTCTGTCGGAACGGGGATCAGCCTCTGATTATCCCTTTCTTCCATCCGTTCAATCATAATATCAAAGTCATCCACACTAAAATGAAAGAAATCCGGCATCCTTCTCACCAGTTCCTTTGATAAAGAAGTTTTTCCGGCACTGGAGACACCGTTTAATAAAAGTATTTTTCCTTTTTGCAAATCTTTTTCCCCCGCTTATACTATTCTTAAAATATCATTTGGCTCATAAACCTTATAATCGGGCTTTGCAGCTTTTACCACTTCTACTGCATCATAGCCCCAGCCCACCCAAATGACCTTTATACCTGCCTTTTTACACGCAATAATATCCCTTTGCTCATCGCCTACATAAATGACTTCCTCAGATTTTAAGTTATTCTGTTTCAGGTATCTTCTTATTAATGTATCCTTGCCAAATATTCGGCTGGAACAAAAAATATTTGTGACACCTTTAATTTCATTGCGAACAAGGAAGGTTGTAATATTATCTTCAGAATTCGAAGATATAATGGCTGTTTGTATTCCTCTTTCATTTAGTACATCCAGGACATTTTTCATTTGGGGAAAAATCTGTATATCCTGAATGGTTTGCTGATACCTTTTATAAAACACAGGTATAATCAGTGGCATCTTATACAAAGGAAAGTTCAGCTTTTCGCTCCTCTCCCTGATTGTCATTTTTCTCAATGCATCCAATTCTTTTAAGTTTATCCTCTTAAAATTATGCTTATCCGCCATACTATTCCAAGCCGAGATGAAAACTTCTTTTGAATCAGCGATTGTACCATCGAAATCAAAGATTACATGTTTAATCATATTGTTGCTCCTTGAGCCTGGCTTTTTATTCCTGACAGAATCGCCTCCAGGTTATAGTGTTTATATAAGTGACAGACTGTATTTGTCACCGTATACCTCCAATACGTGTAAATAACACATAATAATTCGAGATTGTTTGGAGAATTCCTTTAAGATTAAAAAAAAGTGAAGCAAGATAAACCATCAATCTCCTATATCAACGAATTTTTAATTATATCAACGAAAACGAGCCATATATCAACGAATCCCGCCGATATATCAAAAAATAGGCTTTTGCGAAGAGAATGTCTATGTTTTTCAAATCTATCATTCCCGAAATAATGAATGATGGTGTTATAATATCCTTATATTGAAACCATACATACATACGGAAGGTTCGGATGGGATGAAAAGAAAATTGGTTATGGTATTTTTAGTTTTTATATTTGTGCTTTGCGGCTGCGGCCAAGAGGAAATCGAAACAAAAAAACTATATATAGTAGCTGCATCGGATTTGTATCATGCGTTAACAGAAATAGGTGATGAGTTCACCAGGGAAACGGGAATTGAGCTTGAATTCACTTTTGGCTCTACTGGCCTTCTCACGCAGCAAATCCAGGAAGGTGCTCCTTTCGATTTATTTGCAGCAGCCCAGGAGTCTTATATTGATAAGCTAATTGAAAAAAATGCAGTTGAAAAAAACTCAAAACAATATTACGCATTGGGAAGAATCGCCATTTTAAGTTCGGATTCTGACAGTGAAGAGATAAAACTTGATAAACTATTAAGCCCAGAAGTGAAATCCATAACGATTGCAAATCCTGATCATGCCCCATATGGAAAAGCAGCGAAAGAAGCATTGGAAGCCTTAGATATATGGAGTGAAATAGAGCCTAAGATCGTATATGCGGAAAATATAAGGCAGGCCTTTCAATATGTGGAATCAGGGAATGCAGATGCCGGGATTATAGCTTTGGCCTTACTGCAGGAAACCGATTTGCCATATGTACTCATTGATGAAAAAGCCCATTCACCAATTAAGCAGACACTTGCAATTCCTATACAATCAGAGAAAAAAGAAGAAAGCAAAAAATTTACTGAGTTTCTTTTGAGTAAACAGGGGCAAGAAATATTAGAAAAGTATGGGTTTGATTTGCCGTAATGGAAACGATTATTGTACCTTTAACATTATCTTTAAGGATTGCTATTTTTGCTACCATTTTAGCTTTTATCTGTGGTATTTTTTTATCCTGGTGGTTTGCTTTTAAGAAAAATCGATTGACGAAATTTTTATCTATCATTGTTACGATTCCTCTTGTTATACCGCCAACGGTTTTAGGCTACTATTTAATTTTGCTGCTTGGCAGAAATACGCATCTTGGCAAGTGGTTTGAGACGGTAACCGGAGGGCCGGTCATTTTCACTTGGAAAGCGGCTGTCATTGCAGCTATGATTGCTTCTCTGCCCTTATTGATTAGCCCCATTCAGGCAGCTTTTGAATCAATCAATAAAGATACCATTGGTGCAGCCGAGCTCGATGGAGCCAATCAATTTCAGCTTCTGCTTTATATCGTTATTCCACTCGCATATAAAGGGATATTGGCAGGGCTTGTGCTCGGATTTGCAAGAGCGATGGGAGAGTTCGGGGCCACATTAATGGTTGCAGGCAATATCCCTGGTAAAACGCAGACACTTTCTATCGCTATTTATGATGCTGTCCAGGCAGACAGGATGTCAGACGCACATCTAATGGTTATCATCTTAACAAGCGCCACGATTTTCTTTTTGTATATTATACACAGGTGGTTTAAATAAAAAAGGGTGTCCCGAAAGAATAGCTTTTGGGCACCCTCCTTTTTTCCAAAACAATAGCTCTATAGAATTGGTGATTTCTGTTCCAGGGACACAGCGAACGCAGGCGGTCCCACGCGCCTGGAGCATTCCCATCTGCAGGGTCTCCCATTGACTAACTTCTCCTCTAGGACGCTGAATTAGCTACCCCGAATTTACAACGCACTAAGCAAATGCGAATCCATTTTCGGGGATGTTGCCCCTTCGGCTCCAATCCACTATGTAAGATCAACTCACTATCTTTCTATGATATAACTATAAATGTACTGCTCACCTTTTTTCCCCATTATCCTTCGGCCGGTATCCTGGAATCCTGCTTTTTCATATAGTTTCTGGGCAGCAATATTTCGTCTGTTCACTGCTAAAACAAGCTCGCTGCAGTGGGGAAATTCCTTCTTCAAAAATGGCTGCAGCAGAGCCATGCCCTTCCATGCATAACCTTTCCCCTGCTGCGAAAAAGTAATGGACAGCGCGGTCAGAAGCATAGCCGTGGGATTTTCAGTAAACTCTTTAACTCTTTCGGTAGTATGCAGGATAAAAAAGCCTACAGGATAATCGTCTTTGGTTATAACAACGGGGAATTGGCCCTCTCGCGTTTCCAAAACTTCTTTCGGCAATGCAGTAAACTGTGCCTGCTCCTCCGGAAGCTCGAAGGAAACTAGTGCGTCCTTATGCTCTGCACACAATTTTTGCAGATCGATTTTCTCATTATTCATATCCATCCTCCTGAAAGGTCAATCCAAAAAATTCATAATGATGATAAACAGGACCGATACAGCAAAGAAGATAATAAAGAAATATCCAAAAAACCTTAATGGTCTCGGAAGCTTCTTTAATTCCACATTAGCTGGATACCCTTCAATCTTATTTAAATGGTCCGTCGCATCGTTAAATGTTTTTTTATCCTGCAAACTATCCTCTCCTTATACATTTTTATAATAAAGAACTGTTGCATCTAGTTCTCCGCCAGCAGATTGCGCATAACCAGGAATTTTACCAGCTTTGATATAGCCAATTGACCGATAAAGATCATTTGATGGGTCTCCTTCTCTTGTATCAAGAACGAGCAGGGTTCTGCCAACCCGCTTTGCTTTCTCCTCAGCCGTTTGCATGAGTAAACGTCCAATGCCCTTCCGGCGTATAGTAGTATCTGTCATTAATTTTGCGATCTCTGCGCGATGGCTGCCATTCTGTTTCGTGCATAAATGCAGCTGTACTGAGCCAACAACTTTACCATCCATACGTGCTAAAAATAAGATGACATCATCCGACTTTATGATTCCTGCCCAATATCCCTCCGCTTCCGGTCTATCTAATGGCGGCAAGAAACCTATCGAAGCTCCTTCCTCTACTACCTTTATTAAAAGATCTGCTAACTCAGCTTCATATCCTTTAATGGAAAAAACCTCTAGTATCTCTATTTTCTCCATACCGGCCACCCCTTCTTTCTAATTCGAACTGTTAATTCAGTTCTTCTCGCTTTAGCCTTTTGCCCTCTTCTTCCAAATAATCAAGTCTCTTATGGATTCTAAGTAAGGTCGGCAGGAATGCCATTATGACAATCTCTAACCACCCCACACTCGATTCCCCCATCAAACAGCATTCTATAAATATTCCATTCTATAAATTGTTTTCCTCCTTGGATATAACAGTCAATTAAAAATTTTCCGCATAAAAAAGAGGTTAAAAGTTTTAGTTGCAGCCCCCACCTTACGAATATATGATAAAGGTATACCACTAAAGGAGTTGATATTTTTGAGCAGCTACGGTTCCTTAGAACCCGACCCTGAGAATTTGCAGGAGGAAGCGGGACAAATCTGTTTGTTGAGCGGAAAGTGCTATTTCTTAATTATCAACAATGTTAGAGGTATCTTTGCTTCCTCTTTATAACGAGGAGGTTTTTTTATGATTGAAATTTATAAAACAGATCAGGATTGCAAAGTAATGTCTGCTGAAGAGATTACCAAGGGATGCTGGATAAACATGGTTAAGCCTTCGCTTGAAGAGGTTGAGCTCGTGTCCAATAAATTGAATGTTCCTGTTGAATTTATAAAAAATGCATTGGATGACGATGAATGGTCACGTATTGAAAAGGAAGACCAAAATGTTTTTATCATCATTGACTTTCCCTATATGACACATGACGATGCTGGTTTTCCCATTTATGAAACAATTCCGATTGGCATTATTATGACAGATAATTGCTTTGTAACCGTTTCTTCAAAAGAAACGCCCATTTTGGAAGTATTTAAGAAAAATAAAGTTAAGGGCTTTTATACGAATAAGAAAACCCGTTTTGCCCTGCAAATCTTATATTTTATTTCTACTTACTACCTGCGCTATCTTAAACAAATTAATCGAAAAACGAATGAAATAGAGCGGGAACTTCACCAGTCTTTAAAAAATAAAGAATTATATGCTTTTCTGGCTTTAGAAAAGAGCCTTGTTTATTTTACAACCTCACTTAAATCCAACAAAGTGGTTCTGCAGAAAATACTGCGGATGAATTATGTAAAGATGTATGAAGAGGATAAGGACCTGCTTGAGGATGTCATGATCGAAAATCAGCAGGCAATTGAAATGGCAGAAACCTATAGTTCCATTTTAAGCGGTATGATGGACGCTTTTGCCTCTGTCATATCAAACAATTTAAACATGGTGATGAAGTTTCTGACTTCCGTAACCATTATCTTGGCTTTGCCTACCATGGTTGCAAGCTTCTTTGGTATGAATGTGACCTTGCCTTATCAGAACCATCCTTATGCTTTTGTTATGATTCTTATCGTCGTTTTCCTTTTATCAAGTTTCACTGCGCTTATTTTTTGGAAGAAAAAATTCTTCTAACGAAAAAGCTGTGCCGCCATTAATGCGACACAGCTTTTTCAAATATTCAGTTCGTTTAACTATCTAAACCAGCCTTTCTTTTTGAACCACCAAAACATCCCGGAAGCAATGATAAACATTAATAAAAGGGTTTCATAATAGCCATATTTCCAGGTCAGCTCTGGCATGTTTTCAAAATTCATACCATAAATCCCGGCAATAAACGTCAGTGGCATGAAAATAGTTGTAATGACAGTCAGCACTTTCATCACACGGTTCGTCTGATGCGAGTTTATTGATAAATAACTGTCTCTTATATCATTCGTCAGTTCTCTGTTACCATCAATCATTTCGGTCAGTTTTAATAAATGGTCATGTATATCCGCAAAATACTCATATCTTTCCTTCACACCTTTCAGCCGGTGTGAATTGATCACTCGATAAATAAGGTCTCTCATCGGAATAACCGTGTATCTAATCTGCAATAAATGATGCCGGATATCGAATAACTTCTCCAGCAGCTCCTCCATAGATTCGTCATTTGGATTATCTTCGATCAGGCTTAATCTGTCTTCAAGCTGATAGACGATTGGAAAATAATTATCGACGATTTTATCAATGATATGATACATCACCAAATAGGGATCCCATTTATTTATTTTTTTGCTGAAATTTAACCGATCCCATACTTCATTTATTTCTTTTGATGCTTCATGGTGGTAAGAAACGATGTAATTGGAGCCGATGAAAAAGTTAATTTCCTGCTTATTTTCATCAATATGATTTAAGCTATGTGTTACAAAAAAACTATAATCTTCATAGTAATCCATTTTGGGCCGCTGCAGTTTTACAATGCAATCTTCTATTGCTAAAGGATGAAACTCAAATGTCTTATCCAGCTCTGCTGTTTCTTCTTCTGTTGGCTCATCAAAATCAACCCAAAACCATTTAAAATGAGCAGATTCTGCTTTCAAAACTTCTAAAGAAACGTCTTTGCTTATTTCATTCTTCTGATTAACCGCTTGAATTCTAATCATGTTATTCTCCTAAAATCTATGTTTATAAAATATTTTTGACTTTTTTAATGACTATTTCCTGAACAAATAGAAATAGCGTCCGCCTTCGAATTCACCTTGTAAACGGAGCTAGAAAATGCTTAACAAGCTGACGAGAGGGAGTGCGCCAATAATTCCTCCGTAGAAAAAGATTATAACGTATTATAGGATATAAAAAAAAGAAAAGCAGGGTTCCAATATCTGATTTCGGGAAGATTCGCCATTCAAGGCTAAATGTGGTACAATGACACTGTATGAAAATACTGAAGGGGCTTACATTTTCTTAAAAATCCCTAATTAAGGAGCAATAACTTATCGAGAAAATTAGCGTTTTCCTTGATGACTACCGTTCAGCGCCAGAGGGATATGTTTTAGCAGAAACCGTCGATGAATGCATGGATTTGCTGCAGACTTTTTCAATTGAACATCTCTCATTAGATCATGATTTAGTGCATCCAGACAGAAATGGCTTTTTGCTCGTACAATTGATGGTTCAGGAAAAATTATTTGCTAACCGCATCACCATCCATTCTGCCAATTCAGTCGGTGGAAAAGCAATGTACAAGCATTTAAAACAAGCACAGGAAGATGCTATTATGTGTCAATCAATTATTGTTGCTTTAAGACCTCTGCCTTTAAATTTTTATCCTCCAGGTTTTATGGAGCATTATTTGGAAACCATTTAAACAACTGCTTAATGAATATAAAAATAAATAATATATCAAAAAAGAGCCCAAATGGAGCTCTTTTTTTGATATATCCTTCTTCATCGCTGGGAAGCGTTATTGCTATTATTTAAAAAAGGAAACAAAATTGACGAAAAATATTGACTTCTCTATTTTTGTCTGATAAATTATTTTTAAATAATAAATCGCTGACGAGAAGAGTAAGTCAGGACCACTGTTCCGAAGAGAGCCCGCATTTGGTGAAAGCTGGCGTTCAGTGCCTGTCTGAAGATCATCTCCGAGATGCAAAGCTGAAATAGAGTAAGCTTTGACGGGTTTTCCGCCGTTACAATGGAACGCGTATGATTGTACGTAGCTGAGTGCTGCAGTTTTTTGCAACTGCAGAATTAGGGTGGTATCGCGAGCACAGACTCGTCCCTTTTATAGGGACGGGTCTTTTTTATTTTTTCGCTCTTTGATATCCACTCAAAGAGTCAGCGAACATCGGTCGGTCCGACGCTCCTCGGCGCCTGTGGGGTCTTCTCCCGCTGGCGATCAAGCACCAGGGTGCCAATAACAACAATTAGCTTTAAAAATGGTTATGTTAAAAACAAAGGAGAGTATACTCACTATGAAGAAATTTGACAGCTTATTTATCGGACTCATGTTATTTTCAATGTTTTTCGGAGCAGGTAATCTAATTTTCCCCCCATTTCTTGGAGCCCTATCCGGCACTTCCTTTTGGATGGCCATGGCCGGATTTATTTTAACAGCAGTTGGATTGCCTTTTGTTGTCCTTCTTGCTATTTCCCTTGCTAAAGGTGGTGTAAATGCGATTGCCAGCCGTGTGCATCCTCTTTTCAGCACAGTATTTATGGTTGTTATCTACCTATCAATCGGGCCGTTCCTTGCCATTCCGCGAAATGCAAGTGTTGCGTTTGAGATGGGGGTTATGCCTTTCTCGAATGAGTCCTGGAATTCCACACTTGTATTGTTCTTGTATACAGCGGTTTTTTTCTTACTCGTTTATGTGATCAGTTTAAACCCATCCAAAATGGAGAAATTCATGGGCCGCTGGATTACACCTGTTCTACTTCTTTCAGTGGTTGTCCTTTGTGCTGTAGCTCTGGTTAATTTGGACGCAACACAACTTGCACCTGCAGGCGGCTATGAGAGCGGCGCATTTTTCAAAGGCTTTCTTGAAGGCTATAACACCATGGATGCACTTGCTGCACTTGCTTTTGGAATTGTGATCCTTACAGCCATTCAGAAAAAAGGTGTACGTGATGAAAAGCAATTATCCCGCCATACCTTAAAAGCCGCTCTGGTTGCAGGTACTTTATTGGCATTAGTATATGTCTCTCTAGGCTTGATGGGCGGAAAAATGGCTGCTCACGACACATTTGAAAACGGTACAGCTATTCTTTCATCTGCATCTACTTTATTATTCGGTAAAGCTGGTACAGCCTTCATCGGCTTTATCTTTACGCTTGCCTGTTTTACCACTGTTGTCGGCTTAACAACAGCATGTGGCCAATATTTTTCAAATCTTTTGCCAAAAGCAAGCTATAAATCCATTGTCATTGCGGTTACACTTGTTGGTTTTACCTTATCAAATCTAGGATTAAGCCAGATTTTGAAAGTATCGGTGCCTTTCCTTGTTACTGCTTACCCATTAACCATCGTACTTATTACACTTAGCTTTTTTAATGGCTATTTTAAACATCCGCGAAAGGTTTATGGAAGTGCGATGCTATTCACCGGAGTATTTGCTGCATTGGGCGGTTTAAGCGCATTCGGCCTTGAACTTGGAGCTCTTCAAAGCTTGAGAAACATCCTTCCTTTTGCTTCAGTCGGTATGGAATGGGTCCTTCCTGCCCTTGCAGGTACGGCAATCGGATTGCTTTTAAGCAATACCGGCAAACAGGAACCCGCTGCAGCAGAGCAGCTGGATGCCAAAGCTTCTTAATACTAGCACTTTTAAACTTGAGTGTTGAATTACATTAAAGCTTTAATACTGCTATTCCCGAAAAAAAAGGCTGCTCGCTTGCCGGCAGCCTGTTAATTATTTTTGGTTCTTTTCTAAATGATTGTTGTTTTTAAATAGAAAATGTAAATAATAGTATTGATAAATAAGATTAATAGATTGGAGTACACAGTGCGAGATCCAACCAAACAGGGTGCTAAAAAACAACAATTAGCATTTACAGAGGCATTTTATTAATCCCGCCTTCAATGAAATATCTCTAGGTTTTAAAAAGCACTATTTTTCTATACATCCCATTGAACAGGATAGGACTATTTTCTTTTATGGATAGGTTCTCATTGTGATTTTCATACAACCTTTCGAAATCTCTTCCAATGTCAGTACCTAATACCTGTATAAATGGCCTAAGGAACTTCTTAAATATTGGAAGCTTTTTTCCTTTTGGAGAGAACTTATCAAATATTAATATCTTGCCATTCGGTTTTAAAACTCTTACTATTTCCTTCATACATTTATCCTCATCTGGAACAACTGACAAAATCAGACTTGCCACAACTAAGTCAAAATGATTAGCTGGAAAAGCCATTTCTTGTGCATCCATATTCAAGAACTTGATTGAAGTTGATTTAAATTTGGCTCTTGCCTTGTTTAACATCGCATAGGAATAATCAATAGCAGTAATATCGAACTTATTAGTGTCAATTAATTCTAAATCGGCTCCCGTACCAACGCCAACAAATAGAATACTTTGATGTTCACCCTCAAAAATGCCTTCTCTAAATATCTGTTTTCGAGCTTTAAGGAATTTACCTGAATTGAAAAACTTGTCGTAAACGACAGAACCGAGTTTATAAATAAATTTATTCCAACTCTTATTCATCATTCACCCCCTTATCAATAAAAGCTTATTCAATAATTCCGCCTGTTAAAGGAACATTATCAATATTTCTTTTATGTATATTTTAACATATATTACCTATTCCTTTTGTTTTTCTAATTCATGGAATAAACCTTAATCGCATCAAAAAAAACCGAAGTGACAATGTTTATTGCGGTTGTGCTAATTAGTAAGCTATTTCATATGTTAATTCGTCTATAAAACAGGAAGAACCCTAATACATCAATAATAAATCGAGTATAAAATCCTGCGATTTCATACTCGATTTCACCTGTCATTTATATTTTTTCTACACTATTTGAACTACTTCCCATTAGAGAGAATCGCTTTGAATTTTCTACTAGTCTTCTTTTCCCAAAATTGAATTCCTGGCACTTATATAACCAGCCCCATACACATAGGGATTTTGATTTTCCGGAAAATCCCCCCATGCATCTGCGCCATTCATAAGCTTCACTTTTACTAAATCTGGTGACAGCTGGCGGTTGCTTTCCAAAATTAAGGCAGCAACTCCTGCGCAAATCGGTGTAGCCATTGATGTTCCGGATAAGGAGAAGTATTCAGTGCCGACCCGTGCTGATTTTTGAAGCTTATCCAAATAGGAGTTTGGCGACCGCAATGATATGATATTTACACCAGGTGCTACAACATCGGGCTTAACCAGCTCACTTGCCAGCGTTCCCCGGCTTGAAAAGTTTGCTATTGTATCACCTTCACGGTCAGGTGTGTCACGATCGTCCATTGCACCAACTGTTATGACTTTCTTACTAATGCCCGGACTGGCAATCGTTCCAAAATTCGGACCTGAATTCCCAGCTGCAACACAAACAACAATACCTGCATCCCATGCTGCCTCTACCGCTTTTACCATCATATCTTCCTCTGGATCGCCTACAGGTGAGCTTCCAAGGGACATGCTGATAATATCAATTTTAGGTTTAGTATTTTGGTCCCTGTTATAATCAATGCACCACTGGACACCTGCCATGACGGTAGATAAGGACCCTGATCCAAGCTTATCAAGAACTTTTACCCCTATGAGATTTGCATTCGGAGCAGGTCCCCGATAAACGCCTCCGGATGCGATGCCATTTCCCGCAGCATCCCCGGCACAATGGGTACCATGGCCATTATCATCATAAGCGTCTGGGCGGTTGTTAATAAAATCCTGGAATTCAATAATTCGAGTCTGCTGAGTATCAGGGTTCTGCAAATCCTGGTGCGGGTAAATACCCGTATCGATGACAGCTATCGTAACATCTTGTCCTGTTAAGGAGCTGCTATCCCCAAGTGCTGCTCCTGCCTCAACTGAGGGGGTGGCAACGTCTAGTAGAGCTTGTACTTTCCGATCGTAATAGATTTTGTGTATATGGGAGCAAGAAGTTAATAGATCGTCCAGAGCAGCTGGTGTCATCTCCATGCTGCAGCAGGAAATACTAGAAAAGCTTCTGTTTACTTTTGCTCTAAAATGCCTTTCAGAAATAACTTGGCTTTCTTTTACTGCATCAGAAAAACTGCAGTCATTTTTAAATTCAACGAGTACAGGGAAGCTTCTTGTTCTTTTTAGCACTTTTTCCAAAGGAGAATGCAAAAAACAAGGTGTCCATTTAAAAGGGGTATAAAGGTGAATCAAATCCTGGCGCAGCTGTAAATCCAATTTATCTGCATGTGTGCGAACCATTTGTATCATTGAAAATCCAAACATGTTTGACCTCCTTTCCATAAGCTAGTAACAAGCTATGAAAAGGAAGAAAAAAGGGAACGGTATTTGTCCAATACGCTAAAAGAATGACAAAATAAAGGAGGCTGCCCGGCCTCCCCTCTATTTAATATGCTATTAAACTAGCATACAAGTATGACAATATTTTTATCCTAATAGCCCTTTTCCTTATGGCTTTACCTGTTCGCCTTCTAGTTTTTTATAAATATAGCCTCTTAATTTATCTTACACTTATTCAATTTAAATATAATCTTTGATCCAAATTGCTTTTGTATAGGCAATTTTAAGCCCTGCCTTTTCCATATTATTCTGGCTGATCGAACCAAATCTTGCCTGCCCTGTGATGAGGCTGCAATTATGGGTTATGGCCTGATAGATACGTGCTTGAATTAATGCTGATTGGACTCCTTTGTTTCGCAGCCCCGAAATAGTTGCGGCTGCAGCAAGAGTTGCAATGCCATTTTTCATATAAAGCACTCCAATGCCAGCTGGTTCATTGCCAAGATAAGCAAGGTAAAAACTCCAATTGCTGCTGTCAAAAAGGACCTCATTGTTTTCTGATATACCGTTCTTCAGGAAATCAGGCATCCCAAATCCTTTTGTATAAATATCGCCAAATAGATTGAATTCGTGTTTCTTCAGCTTGCGAATTTCAATAGCAGAATTTATGGGTGAGTCAACTAGATAAGAGGGTTCTGCAAACATCGTTGTATGGAAGTCACATTGATAAAACCCTTTGTTGTGAAGGAATTTTAATAAAGCAGGTGAAGCATGCGATGGTGTTAATTCTAAGCGGACAGGTATTTCTTTTGAGCTGTAGAAATCGATTATTTCATCAACAGCTTCTTCGCCCCCATCTTTTAAGCCTTTAACAAGATTAAAAGCTGGCCCAGGAATATTTTTCACTGAAAAGGCAATGGCATTTCGAAATTTTTTATGGCCACTCCCATGGGATTTCCATTCCTCTTCTTAATAGCCGTTAGCCTGGACACAAGTGCATCAGTTTCTGCCTGATCCAGTTTATCTGCAAGCTCAGTATTCATTACCAGATTCATAGTTGCCACCTCAATCATCATCTTTTTTCAAGCGGCCAAAGGCATGAAGAACCTTATAGCGCTTAACTGCAAGAATGCCTAGCCACTTTCTTCGTGCAATCTGAAATTCATTTTCAAACTGTCCACAGCTCCAGGGAATATCCCAAATCCCATCACTTAAATTTTGTTCTATGTAAAAGTCCTGACCTCCCAGCATTTCCCTTAGAATAATTCTTCTCTGTTAGAATGCCATTTCCTTTTTTATTGCCTAAAAAAAAGGAAAAGAGTACAAGCTCTTTTCCTAATCGATCCACTTAACAACATCATCAAACGGCCTGCGGGTCTTTGCCCTTGGCTCTTTTACACGGTACCCAAAAGCAACCATAACTGAAAGGCCAAAGCTGCCGTCCTCCAGTAATCCCTCATCATTCAATAGCTTATTCATTTTTTCAATATCAAAGCCTTCAATTGGACAAGAATCGATGCCAATCTGGGCCGCAGCTGTCATCATATTCCCAAGTGCTATGTAGCTTTGTTTGCACGCCCAGTCAAATAACGGACGATCCCCATCCAAAAGGTTAAAATCAGACTTTTGGAATTCTTCAATCCGCTTTAAATAATTGGCCATAAATTCTTCATGCATGCCTAAATTATTTTTAAAATGATCCTGTAAATATTCCGAATCATACCTGGTATCTTTTTTGGTTCTTGCCAGTATTAATACAAAATGACTTGCCTCTGGGAGTTTCCCATATGCCCCCCAGGAAGCATTTTTAATCTTATCGCGAAGCTCTTCATTCTGGACAACCACAAAACGCCAAGGTTCGAACCCGAATGAACTTGGGGACAAACGCCCCGTTTCCAAAATAAAACGGAAATCATCTTCTTCAATCTTTTTGTTAGGATCGAACTCTTTTGTTGCATGCCTGGAATGATAAGCATTCAAAATTTCTTCTTTTAAAACTTCCTTATTGCGCAAACCAAAACACTCCTTTTCATTAATATCTTCTTAAAAGTAACATACAGCAAAAATACATTCATGAAATAAGCATTTTAGTTTATCCTACTATTGTGAATTTATTAGTTTCGAAGGCTCTTCTGGTATTTGCAATGCCCGTCAGTTACTCCAATGCGTTCAAACCCGTTATTTTTGTAAAAAGCCTTCAATTTTGGGTTGCTTTCGACACAATCAAGCTTAAGGTATTGTTTATCAGTTGTTATTTCTTCATCAATCCATTTTAAAACGGCTGCACCCAGACCTGTTTTCATAAATTTTGACTTCACCGCAAGCCTATGCAAATAAAGAGAGTCATGATTCGCTTCTTCACCAAAAATATGCTTGTCCCAGTCGTTTTGCACAGAGGATAAAGTAAAGGTTGCCGCTAGTTCATCATCCTTTGTAACAAGATATGTGTTCCCCTTAGAGACGGACTCCTTTATTTCATCATCTTCGCCGCCTTCCAATAAATATTGCCATTGGTCAATTCCTTGCGAGCGAATCCATATGGCCACTTCTTTCAGCATATCTATGATTTGTACGCATTCACCTTCACTGGCCGTTCTAACTTGATAACCATCAAGAATATTTGCCTGCATCACACATACCTCCTAATCGATAAATCCATCGAAAATCCTAAGCACGCCTCTGCATTGTATCCCGCTTTCAAAAATGTCTTCTATATAATGGCGCACAAAAACCAGTAAAATCAGTACAGGCCCTCTATATGGCTAACACCCTCGGACAAGTTAAGATCCTCTGAATCCTTCTTGTCTTTTTACAAAGTGAAGCTCCATATTAGTTATCCTCCTAATCTATTAGCCTAAAATGCGTTTAATCTGCGCCTTCTTCTCTTTCTCTTCAATGTATTCAAAAAAGCCTATCCCATTTCCCCACGGATCGGTAAAGGTCCCCCATTTAACAGGAACCTCTTTTCTTGAAAAAATCTCGAAATGTTCCACCCTTAATTGATTCATAACCCTGTCACGCTCACCCTCCAGATCTTTTACACCCAGCCGAATCGGACCGCTTCGATCACTGGGAAGCCCTTCAGCCACCTGGAGCCAGCACCCAGGAAGGAGCTCCCACTCTGCAAATCCCTCATGGGGGACAAAATCCGGTTCCTTATTAAGCAATGTCTCATACCATCTCTGCCCCTCTTTAATATCCGATACGCGAATTTGAACCGTCATCTCATAGATTACATCAAACCCTCCTATTCTATTCCAATTTATGTATTTCGGTAAACCTTTTCTGTTTCCTGCTTTTGCAGCTTTATCGTTAAATAACTCTAATTTAAAGCAGTGAATATTTGGTTCGCCCACTGATGTAAAAGTTGGATTACCCTTCAAAATACAAAAACGTAAATAAAAGCGTAACTATTTTTTGGAATTTCCGTCCATTTAGTAAGGGGGAATAACATGAAAATTCCAATTGTATTTATCATACTTTTATCACTGCTATCCGGCTGCAGATCAATGCCTTTTGATACACATACAGTAATTGATTGGGTTGATTTTATAAAATGGGAAGGCAGGGAATATAACGGCATTTATACAGGTATTTTAGCAGACGAAAAGTTCTTGGGAGAAAAGGCTGGAGAGGTAAAATTCCGGGTTGCAGACAATGTCACGAACCCAAATTACAAAATTCAAAATGGAGATGCAGCTTTTCATGAAAAAGGAACAGAAATCTATGCAATTAAAGGGCAGCCAGATCTAATTGCTGTTAAAAACCCGGACGAAATTAACGGATATTCTGTCTACTATTCAGTGGAAAATGAGGAGTTTAACTGGCATTTTGATGACATGCCTGCTGAGCGTGTAGAACGAATTGAAATCTACAGGCTCTACACACAGAAAGGAGACAAAAAGATTTTAGAACTAAAACAGGAGGATGACCTTAGCCATTTTCTGCAGCTGCTAAAAGACAGCAAGAACCAGCCAGGTTTTAATCCGAATACAGCAAAAGGAGACCCTATTTTCTATAATATGATTTTTTATACAGGTGAACCAGTTGCCTACAAATTCAATATGCAGTTTGACGGCACCGTCTATTACTGGCACCCATGGGAAACAGCCATTTTGCCAGACGCCATAAAAGATTTTATTTTAGAGCCGTAAAAAACAGCATTGATCCCAAATGCTGTTTTTTGCGGCTCTATTTCTTTTTTGCAATTTCTAGTCCCAATTGTTCCAAAGCATATGATATACCTTGCTGCAGGATAGAAAAGCACGGAATTTTTGTTACGGTATTGCCTCTTTCGATTATTTGTGCACTTAATTCTGGTGATATGCCGACGAATATGCATTGAGTGCCCAATAATGAAGCTGCTTTTACAAACTTTTGCAGGAAATCGAGTGTGTATTGGTCGACACCCTTTAACGCCGTTAAATCCAATATAAGGTACTCAGCCTTATATCTAGGTAAATTCAATAGCGTCCTGTTTAAAAGTTCCTCCGCTCTAAGCTCTTCATATTTTCCAACCAAAGGAATGACCAAAATGGAGTCAATGACCGGAATGATCGGTGATGATATTTCTTTAATAATTTCAGATAATACTCTTGTCTGTTCAGAGATTTTTTGTTCCATTTCTTTTTGGGCAGACTGAGATTGCTCTTGGATCATGGCATTTACATTCAGTGATGGCGTTATTTCAGATTCAAAGAACTCGTATTCGGAATACTCGTCCCCTTGTACCTGGCTTTTTACTACCTTGTACCACACCTTAGTTTCAAATAAGCCGCTTAATACTCCTGCCCAATGCCCCGGCAGAAAAGTGCCTTCTGTTTCTTTCTTTTGGGCCATATTGATTTTATATTCCCAGCCATTTTTGACACGCACGACAGCTTTCCTTTCCTCCAGGCAGAACGATACAATGTCGGTTTTCCCCCAGCCGGCAGTTAAGTAAATATTCGGGAGGTGGCTTAGGACGGTTTCTTTTTCTTTATCGGATTCCAAATAAAATTTGCTTACAATTTTACCCGTACGGTAGCCAGCAGTTTCAAGAACCAGCTTGGCGGGCTTTTCACCGGAGATTTCCTCAATTGAGTCAAGCAGAGTTTTAAAGGCTGTATTCACCCAAAAAAGTACTACCTCGTCATTTTCAAAATTAAAGGTTCCCTCATCAAGATCCCAGTCAAAAAGAGAACCATTGACATCCACTTCATACTTGGAAGATTTAGACTCCATCGAATGTCCTCCCTGCGTTTTAATAGATTGAATTTTTTCCTGCAGTCATCTGTTTATGAACATTACTATTCTACCCTCTAGCTTAATTTGGAGTCAAAAATAGATATGCAGTCTGGTAATAAATAAACAGGCAGGGTTAACAGAGCTTAGAATAAGGCTGTTTTCGTATAGGTTGTTGGTTTTGGACTATAAAGCTTGCCCGTTG
>JAGGRA010000026.1 GCA_018613035.1 Pseudomonas sp. ISL-84
ACATAGAGCTCTTATTAAATCGATATTGCGGAGTTTGCACTGAATATGGTCGTCATAGAGTGCTTATGAAGACGATATTGTAGATTTGGCCCTGAATACGGTCGCCATAGAGCTCTTATGAAGACGATATTGCGGAGTTGGCACTGAATATGGTCGCCATAGAGCTCTTATGAAGACGATATTGCGGAGGTGGCACTGAATATGGTCGCCATAGAGCTCTTATGAAGACGATATTACGGAGTTGGCCCAAAATATGGTCGCCATAGAGCTCTTATGAAGACGATATTACGGAGTTGGCCCTGAATACGGTCGCCATAGAGCTCTTATGAAGACGATATTGCGCCCCTGAATAATCACCGCACGAAGGAAATGCGGATGCATTTTCGCGGGATTAGCACCTTACGCTCCAATCAACCTAATTTATTGTTCTATTCATAAATCTATTCAAAAACAACCATATTTTAGAAAACAGCCTTTTAATAACACCTTTCCATACAGAAAGAAAAGAAAGATGATGCTTTTTGAGCATCATCTTTCTTTTGATTTTATTGGGTTATACTTTGTTAAAGACTGAACCACAAGTTACGCAAGCCTAAATACAATTCCATGTCCGCCTTTTGGATACTCCCATTTGATATTCTGGTAAGGGCATCCGATTCGGCAGCTGCCGCATTCGTGGCAGCCTTCATAGCCAACCTGCATTCGTAAGCCTTCCCATTTATAAACCTCGGCAGGGCAAAAAATGGTGCAAATCTTATCAGGACATTTTGTCATGCAGATATCATGGTCCAATACAGTAAGGTGTGATTTTGTATCCGCCTTAAAACGGATCAAGTACTGTTTTTCTTCGATCGTTTTTGTTGACATTATTTCACCGCCTTCCATGCTCTGTACATGTCTTGCAGCACGCGAATGGTACCTCGTTCGCTTGTAAAGCTCTTCATGATTTCTTTCTGCTTATCTCTCTTAGGGGTGCCATCTACTGTAAAAAACTTGCTGGCTGCCTTGTTCATCATTGGAACGTATTCTTTGAAGTATTGCGGATAATGTTCAAAGGTATGAGCCGCATCTTTGTATTTTTCCAGGTCCTTTATAATGAAACTTTGATATAGCCTTTCCCTATATTGATTTAAGCTTGCTTGACTAAAGTCACGTCGCTCTTTTGCTTCAATAATTGTTTCAGCTGCCATTTTTCCAGAGGCCATCGCCATATTGGAGCCTTCACGGTGAATTGCATTAACGAGCTGTGCAGCATCTCCAACCAGTAGAACACCATCACCTGCTACCTTTGGAACAGAGTGATATCCGCCTTCCGGAATCAAGTGTGCCAGGTATTCAGCTGATTCTCCTCCTTCAATTAACGGCCTCACCATAGGGTGGGTCTTTAAGTAATCAAGGAGATCATAAGGCTTCAGCTTTGCCTTTATCATGCTTGAAAGTGTTGTTCCAACACCAATATTGACACTTTCCTTATTGGTATAGATAAAAGCTGTACCGAGGTTCCCTTTGGTAGAGTCACCGAAAATCTCTATCGTGCAGCCCTGGTTATCTTCAAGGTTAAAGCGATCATTAATTTTATCTTTCGAGAGGTTGATTACTTCCATAACCGTCAGTGCCACTTCATCGGGACGGAATTCTTTATGGTATCCCAATTGTTTGGCAAGCAGGGAATTTACGCCGTCCGCAAGCACAACGACATCCGCATACACATCTCCATCAGGCCGGTCCGTTCTGACGCCAACCACTTTTCCATTTTCTGTCAGACACTCCAATACTACTGTTTCGTTTATTAACAGGACGCCTTGTTCGACACCTTTTTTAGCAAACCATTGGTCAAATGGTGCTCGAAGCACAGTGAAATTATTGTATGGCTCTTTCCCCCATTCAAGTCCCTTGTATCCGAAGCTAACAGATGACTCTTTATCCATCATCCAAAAGCGCTGCTCAATGACTGGTCGTTCTAACGGTGCCTCTTTCCAGAATTCTGGAATGATTTCTTCCATTTGCTTTCGATATAAAACGCCGCCCATTACATTTTTGCTGCCAGGATATTCACCTCTTTCAATCTGCAAGACTTTTAAACCATTTTTGGCACAAGTAAATGCACACGAGGTTCCTGCTGGCCCTGCTCCAACTACAATTACATCAAATTTCTCAGACATAGCTTATTTCACCTCCTCTTTCGCGCGCTTCTTTAAATTGCTTTATTAATTTAGGCACGATTTCCATCGCATCACCAACGATGCCATATGTGGCAACATCGAAAATGGGAGCTTCCGGATCTTTGTTAATTGCTATGATAAACTCGGAATTTTTCATGCCGACGATATGCTGAATGGCTCCGGATATTCCGATGGCAAAATAAACCTTCGGTGTAATGGTTTCTCCTGTCTGCCCAATTTGCTGTTCATGCGGAAGCCACCCTGCCTCCACTACGTCCCTTGTTCCCCCGACTGTCGCTCCTATGGTGTCGGCAAGCTCATGGATCAGCTGGAATCCCTGCAAATCGCCCATGCCTTTACCGCCTGCAACAACTACATGCGCGTCTGCTAAATTCACCTTTTTTGTGACATCTTTCACAATTTTAAGTACTTTTGTGCGCATATCTTCTTCTTTTAACGTGATGGGCTCTTCTATTACCTTGCCTTTTCTGCGTGGCTCCGGCTCAAGGGCTTTCATTACTTTTGGCCGCACAGTGGCCATCTGCGGCCGATGCTTCTTACAAAGAATGGTTGCCATTATATTTCCGCCGAATGCAGGCCGGCTTGCTTCCAGCAATCTCTTCTCCAATTCGACATCCAGCATAGTAGTATCGGCAGTCAATCCAGTGCTTAAATCTGTGGCAACTGCACTCGCAAGATCTTTGCCATTCGCTGTAGCGCCATAAAGGAAAATTTCAGGCTTGTATTTTTCGGCAAGATTAATGACTGCCTGCATATAAGATTCTGTCCGGTAATCTTTCATAACTTCATGGTCCACAACATACACTTGGTCTGCTCCATATGAAATGACCTCCTCGCTTAAAGGCTTTACTTTATAGCCTAAAAGAACGCCAGAAAGAGGCACCTCCAGTTTATCTGCCAGCTTTCTGCCGGCACCGAGCAATTCCAGGGAAACACCTTCTATTTTCCCTTCATTTTGTTCTATGAATACCCATACTCCACGGTATTCCTCCATCATGAGGATCCCCCCTATCTTTTCTATTACTGTGCAGCGAATAATTCTTTTTTGTCGCTTAATAGATCCATAAGCTGCTTAACCTGCTCATCCGCATTCCCTTCGAGCCTTATTCCTCCTTCAGGCTTGGGCGGCGTAAACATCTTGCCGACAATTGTAGGAGAACCCTTAAGTCCAAGCTGTGTACGGTCCACATCTTCCAAATCATTTACAGACCAAATGACCGGTTCATATCTGGCAGCCTTAATCATATTTGGCATTGGGGAATATTCAATGCTATTAATCTCTTTTTCAACTGTCATCAGGCACGGCACTTGAGCTTGTATCATTTCATAGCCGCTGGTAATTTTTCTTTTTAGAAGGACTGTACTTTCATTTTCATTCAGTTCTGAGACTTCTATAACATTTGTTACAGGGGGAATATCCAGCCTGCGTGCAATCCCAGGTCCTACCTGCCCGGTATCCCCATCAATTGCATGTTTTCCACAAATAATCAGATCTACAGGATTTTCCTTCGAAATGCGCTCTAATGCTTTAGAGAGTGCATAACTCGTTGCCAGTGTATCTGCACCGGCAAATGCGCGGTCCGAAATTAAAAATCCCCGGTCGGCGCCAATTTCAATGCTTTTTTTAATAACAGCAGTTGCCTGGGGAGGTCCCATGGATAATACAGAGATAATCCCTTTTCCCAGCATCTTTTTGATTTTCACAGCTTCCTGGACCGCATGGGCATCATAAGGGTTTAAAATGGCAGGAGCGCTTCGGCGGTCAAGAGTGTTAGTTTTTGGGTTAATTTTAATGATCTTTGTATCAGGCACTTGCTTGACACAGACGACAATGTGCATTTTTAACTTTCCCTCCTTATAACTTAACGCTTTATAAAAAGCGCTTACTCAAAGTTTTATATAAAAATTGCTATGTATTACGATATATGATTCGCAATACAGGCATAGTACTAACAATAAAAAGAATTCATGGGAATTGTGCCTCTTGCTGCGGAAAATTTTGGCGTCCTTCGCTTTAGCCTCACAGGAATTTGTATATGTTTGCAGAAAACAAGGAAGTGGAAGTATGGAAGAATATATGAACTCTTGTATTTATAGAATTCATTAATTTATACTATAAGGAATATTCAGATTTGCACAATGACATAAATCACAGTTTCACGTCCAAAAGGGTTTACTGTTAATTTTTCTAAATGGCTTTCTTTTTAGAGATAAGTGAGGGAATTAATTATGACAGAGGTATTTATCGGCAGTGTACTGTCTGCCTTATCAACGGGATTGGGTGCATTGCTTATTCTATTTATGAAGGGTTCCGTAACTCATAGATGGCGTGATACATTACTTGCTTTTACAGCGGGGATTATGATGGCTGCATCGACTATGGGGCTTATACCCGAGGCGCTTAGTATAGGGGGCTTTAATCCGCTTGCTGCGGGAATATTTTTGGGTGTTTTGGCTCTCACCATTTTGGAAAAAAACATCCCCCATCTTGATCTTCAGCATTCCAGTAAAGGAATTGAGTTTGATGAGAAGGCCATGCTAATCATCGCTGCAATTACCCTCCATAATATTCCTGAAGGGCTATCAGTCGGTGTCAGTTATGCTTCCAGTTCACAGGATACAGGGAATTTAATTGCATTTGCAATCGGGCTCCAAAATGCGCCGGAAGGTCTTTTGGTAGCATTATTTTTAATTAACCAGAAAATAAGCAAGCTAAAGGCATTTATAATTGCCACATTAACCGGAGCAATTGAAATTGTTATGTCTCTCCTCGGCTTCTATTTGACTTCTTATATTGAGTTTCTTGTTCCCTACGGTTTGGCCTTCGCTGCAGGGGCGATGCTGTTTATTATTTATAAGGAGTTAATTCCGGAAAGCCATGGAGATGGGAATGAACGCACATCCACCTACTCGTTTATAATCGGACTTTTATTTATGATTTTCCTTATTGAGATCTTCTAATATAAAAAGGATCCTCCAGGGATCCTTTTTATATTACTTAGCAATATTCCTAGAAAAGTTCTTTGCCTTCCTTATTATATATATTTATTTGCTGTTATCTTCAAACAACAGCCTTCTTCCATAAAAGAATCATTTGTCTGAATGAAATTCTCATCCTTTTCTTATGCTCTTGCTCTTTTTTAATGGCACATTGATATTCATAAATTAATTTATCAAGCTCCTGGCTGCAGCGGATTGTTTCTTCGCTGGCTAGTCCATTTTTCTTTGCCTCTTCTATCATTTTTTCTCTCTTTTGCTGAATTTCAGCCAGCATAACTGTTCTTTTATGGCGCAACTTCTTTTTCCTCCTACTCCTATCCCTTTATCCAATTAAATAATAAAAATATAGCTACTTGAAGCATTATTACAAGAATTTCTATAAATGTAAATAGATTCGCAATATTAGACAATCTTTTTCCAAAAGAATTTAAATCGACAGTATTTTCTTCTTTCCCTTCTTTCTTTTCGACATAATTTGCCAGTATTATTCAGTGTTTTGGACGATGTTTTAGCTGGCCTATCCGGAAACCTTTGTAAAAAATAACCATTTGTTATTGCAGAAAAATTAAGTACAAAAATCCCTTTGCCATTTGGCAAAGGGATTTTTGTACTTAATTATGAACCTCTTCTTTTTCATAGATTGGGACCCAGCCCTCTGTGGTCACAAAAATCCGGATTGCAACAACCTTCTTATCTTCCTGCAAGGTAAAATAATGGCGTATGTTTTCAGGTACAGAAATTAAGTCTCCGGGATTCAGAAAAACCTCAAAGAATTCTCCATTCTTTCCTTGGATGATAAAAACTCCATGACCGCTGACAATAAATCTTACTTCATCATCTGTATGATGGTGTTCCTGCTGGAAATTCTGAAGGAGCTGATCCAAGTTTGGCGTATTCTCTGAAAGGGAAATAACGTCCTGGGCCTGATAGCCTCTTCTCTCGGATATATCTTTAATTTCTTCAGAAAATGTATCCAGAATCACTTGCTTTTCTTCATCAGAAAGAAGATATTTCTCCTGAAGGTTTTCAGGAAGCTTATCAATTGCCCATTGTTCATAAATAACTTCCTGTTTTTCAAGGAAAGCTGCAACCTCTTCCTGATTTCGAATTTCTTTTTTTGTATTTTGCAAAACGATGTATGCCATATTTCTCAATCCTTCCAATTATATTTCTTTGCTTTTATATTAAGGCTCTTTTCGAATAGATTATTGTTTTTGGCCTTATAAAGCTTGCCCGTTGATTTCCGCTCCAGTCACTTGCTTTCCGCGGGGAGGCACTGGAGCCTCCTCGGCGTTT
>JAGGRA010000027.1 GCA_018613035.1 Pseudomonas sp. ISL-84
GCAAGCTTTATAGTCCAAAACAATCTATACGAAAAGAGCGTAAAAATAAAAAGCCCTGCAGATTTCCTGCAGGGTCCTTCTATATCCTTTTCAGGATAGAAGGCAAAGGGAGAGGAGAAACCGGAGGAAGAACTTATGGGGAAACGTAAGTCTTCTCCGCGGTTGGCAACAACATCCTCGAATAGATGCTGTTAATTACATTATTTCCACAATCATCATGGATATACACTTAATCGGATAATTTTTTCCATTTAATATGCCGGAATGATTACGCTTTCAATTTACAGGTTGGCTACCACTTGTAAGTTATGGTAGGATAGGTAAGAAAAAATGTGTCAGATGATTGTTTCCCATTTGTAAACTATTCAGGCGGGAAATGAAAATTATGCAAGTTAGCGGTGATTTTATGCGAGTTGTATCAGGTACGAAAAAAGGAAAGATATTAAAAGCAGTCCCGGGGAGTTCAACCCGGCCAACAACGGATAAAGTCAAGGAAGCTATATTTAATATCATTGGCCCTTATTTCGATGGCGGGCTGGGTCTTGACTTATTTGCCGGAAGCGGCGGGCTTGGAATTGAAGCTCTAAGCAGAGGGGCGGAAAAAGTCATTTTTGTCGATCGTGACGGTAAGGCGATTCAAACCATTCATGAAAATATTCGCATATGCGGTCTTGAAGAACAGACGGAAGTATACCGTAACGATGCCGATCGTGCAATAAAGGCAATATTAAAAAGAGAATTAGCCTTTGATTACATATTTCTAGACCCTCCATATCGTAAGCAGCAGCTGCTCAAACTCCTTCAGATAATTGATGAGAAGGCATTGCTTACTGATAAAGGTACAATATTGTGTGAACATAGCTCAGATGTATCCTTGCCGGATTCAGTCGGCAGACTTGTTCAGCGCAAGCATGAAAATTACGGAATAATTTCTATATCCGTATACGGCAGTGCTGAAATCAACAAGCCAATTTAGCAGAGCCTAAAAAATTATATAAATACTTAAAAATATGAAGGGGGATATAAATGGGCGGCATAGCTGTTTGTCCAGGAAGCTTTGATCCAATAACATATGGGCACCTGGATATTATTAAAAGAGGGGCAAAGGTATTTGACCAGGTTTATGTGGTTGTCTTAAATAACTCTTCCAAAAATCCTTTATTTTCTGTTGAAGAAAGAATCAGTTTGATAGAAGAAGTAACGAAAGATATCCCGAATGTGAAGGTTGATTCTTTTCAGGGCCTTTTGATGGATTATGCAAGTTCTGTTAAGGCAAGTGCTGTTATACGCGGTTTGCGGGCCGTTTCTGATTTTGAATATGAAATGCAGATTACTTCCATGAACAGGGTATTAAATGATGAAGTAGAAACCTTTTTTATCATGACCAATAACCAGTATTCGTTTTTAAGTTCCAGCATTGTTAAAGAAGTAGCAAAATATAATGGGGATATTTCAGAGCTTGTTCCGGACACGGTGGAAAAAGCACTCAAGGTAAAATTCCAATAACTGAAAACGGGCGCCAATGGCTGCCCGTTTTTTAAATAAATGAAACTAATGATTGATTTTTGCACCATGTTAATTGAAGCGGATGCGAGCGCGTGGAGCAAATCAAAAGGCAGCCTAAAGATTACCGTAAATATTTTTTTACCGTCTATCAAGACGCCTGGACAGTACATAAGTGTAGAAGGCAAGTGCAAGTATTGTAATAAGGGGACCTGCTGCTGACAAACCATCAAGCATTTTCCCAAAAAATGAATATTCTCCGAAGAAGCCGACCGGAATGGCATTAGAAGGCTGTTCTGTGTTGTAAAAGCGTTCATAAATGGGGTTCCAGAGGATAAATGCAAAAAACGCAGCGGTAAACCCGTGAATGATTCTTGCAAAAAAGAAAGGCTTAAAATTAATATCAGTCTGAGCAAGTATGCTCGCGACTTGTGCTTGTACGCTGAATCCGCTGAAGGCTAGTATAAAGCTGGTGATAACCACATGGTGCATCAATGTGGCCTGCTGTACCTGGCTTGTCATTTGACTTCCAAGCGTAATTTCAAAGAGTCCGGAAATAAAAGGAATGCTTAATTCAACCGGCAGATGAAACAGCGCTAAGACGATCTCTATGCCTTTAGCAAGTATTGCTGTTATTCCAAGGTGAAATAGAAGTTTGTTAATAACAGAGAAAAGAATGATAAATCCGCCGATCATTAATAGTGTTTGGATAGATGACATGACGGCGTCTCCTAGAAGCTTCCCGATGGGCCGGTTATCATTAATCCTTGTACGGTGAAGAGCTGAAAGGGCAGCCCGTAAAGAGGGTCTTGCTTTCTTTTCTTCCCGGGAGTGTTTCATGGGATTTCTTCCGTAAAATCTCATCAATAAGCCAACTGTAATGTTGCCCAGATAATGCGCTAAAGCCAGAATCACTCCAAGCTTTGCATTATTAAAGAAACCGACAGAAACGGCTCCGAATATAAACAGGGGGTTAGAACAATTGGTGAAGGAAACAAGGCGTTCTGCTTCTGTTTTTGTCAGCTGGCCTTCCTGCCGAAGCCTTGCTGTGAGCTTTGCTCCTGCGGGGTATCCTGATGCCATTCCCATTGCCCAGACAAAACCTCCTACTCCGGGAACTTTAAATAAGGGCCTCATTAATGGCTCCAGCAGGACGCCGATAAATTTAACAACCCCGAAACCGATCAGCATCTCTGAAACGATAAAGAAAGGCAATAAAGATGGAAAAACGATTTCCCACCACATATTTAGTCCCCTGATTGAAGCATCAACCGATTCCTGGGGAAATGAAATTAATGAAATGGCCATCAAGGTTACAGAGAGTGCAAGAGTAACCGTTTTTAATTTGGAACGAAACACGGACAAGCCTCCCTCAAGTTGTACTGACTGTGCAACTATTTTAAACAATGGTAAAATAAAGTAGCATTTTAATATTTATTTTTGTACGCATTTTATCAGAAATCGTTTATACAGAAACAGAGAAAAGTGAACAGGGAATACAGGTATGGTCAATGCCGCCCAGCCTTGTCCCCATATAACTCAATATACTCATAGAACTTGAAATTAGACCATAGAATTAAGTACAGGCATGAGCAAAATTCTGAAGGTAAATCCTGAAGGCTTAGGCATTAAATTCTAGAGAAGTGTGCTATTAGAAGGATTGCTGCTAATTAATGAAGGAGTGAACATCTCAACGCTCCTTCTCTGCGGAACGCTTCCGAGTCAGGGAGAGTTTTATTAAATTTTGAAACAGATATCCTTATAAAGGATAGAATAATAATGGCCAAGATAGGTGAGGCCTTATGAGGTCCAGAGGAGGGATTCTTTTGCGTCGTCCGAAAATTGGTTTGGCACTTGGTTCGGGAGGGGCGCGGGGGTTTGCCCACTTAGGAGCCATCAAGGTCTTAAAGGAAGCAGGCATCCCAATCGATCTTATTGCGGGGAGCAGCATGGGAGCAATGGTCGGGTGCTTTTATGGAGCGGGGCTTGATGTAGAGCGTCTTTACAAACTTTCAAAGGCCTTTAAAAGGAAGTATTATCTAGATTTCACCGTACCCAAAATGGGTTTTATCGCAGGCAAGCGTGTAAAGGAACTCATTCGTATTTTTACCCACGGCAAAAATCTAGAAGAGCTTGATATTCCTGTCAATGTTGTAGCCACTGATCTGATGACAGGAGAAAAGGTTGTATTTAATAAGGGCCCAATAGCTGATGCAGTGAGGGCAAGCATTTCCATACCGGGAATTTTTGTGCCTGAAAAATTTAATGGACGTTTATTGGTTGATGGGGGAGTAGTTGATCGGGTTCCGGTTTCTGTTGTAAAAGAGATGGGTGCAGACATTATCATTGCCATCGATGTTTCTCACGTAAAAACGAATGCGGAAATCACCTCTATTTATGATGTAATCATGCAAAGCTTGGATATCATGCAAATGGAGCTCGTTACACATCGGGAAATTGCGTCCGACTTTATGATCAGGCCTAGAGTTGAAATGTATAGCTCCCGTGCGTTTACTAACATAGAAGATATTATTAAAATCGGTGAAGAGGAAGCAAAGAAACATATTGATAGTATACAGCAGTACATAACCCAATGGGAGGAGCATCCTGAATAATGAGAAACAAGTTTTATATCCGTTCCTTCTTGATTGTAGCAGTTATGATTTTGCTCAGTTCCTTTTATTATCTGCCCTATTATGTGTCAAAGCCCGGTATGGCAAAAGAATTGGAGCCAATTATCGAGGTTGAAAACGGCTACGAAGAAAAAGGCACTTTTATGCTGACAACAGTAAGAATGGGACGTGCCAACATTTATGCTTATGTGACTGCAAAATTAAGCAAGTATCAGGAACTTTATCCTGTAGAAGATATCCGGGGTGAAAATGAAACGGATGAAGAGTATAATGTCCGCCAGCTTCATTTAATGGCTTCATCTAAATTGGCAGCTATTGAAACTGCCTATAAAAAAGCGGGGATTCCAATCAAGTATGATTATAACGGCGTTTATGTTCTAAATGTCATGCCTGATATGCCTGCACATGGCAAGCTGCAGGCCGGAGACCGTATTTTCAAGGTGAATGGAAAAGAATTCGAATCCTCTGATGAGTTTATCGGCACTGTCTCTGAAAAACAGGAGGGTGACGAAATTACATTAACCTACGAACGCCAGGATCATACGAAAGAGACTACTATCACACTAAAAACCCTTCAGGAAACTGGAAAACCTGGAGTAGGCATCACTTTGGTAGATGACAAGGAAGTTGAGGTTGAACCCGCTGTTAATATTGAAAGCGACGAAATTGGAGGACCCTCTGCAGGCTTGATGTTTTCGCTCGAAATATACAATCAGCTAATTAAAGAAGACCTGACCGGAGGTTTTCAGATTGCCGGAACAGGAACAATAAATGCAGAGGGTACTGTTGGCCGAATCGGAGGCATTGAGCAGAAAATAGTTGCAGCGGACAAAGCTGGAGCAGAAATATTTTTTGCCCCTAACGAGAATGGTGCCAAAGACTCAAATTATAAAGCTGCTGCGGCAACCGCTAAGGATATTGGGACGGATATGAAAATTGTTCCGGTCGATACCTTTGATGATGCAGTAGAATATTTAAGAAATTTGAACTAATGAAGCTAGCGGCCAAAATGCCGCTGGCTTTTTTTAGGAATGGATTTAATGACTGCTTTGGTAAAGTCTGTATATTACAATATCAGATGGAATTTAATCAACTGAGGTGAATGCAGCGTGGGCACTCGACGCTGTTTTGCTGCTTTGCTGCTTTGCCCTGAATGGTTTATACATCAGTTTTTACTAAAGACTCTTTTCTAAAAGATTGTTGTTTTAAGTGGATTATGTAATTAAAGCATTGATAAATAAGGTTGGTTGATTGGAGCGCAAGGTGCGAGTCTCCAGCGCAGCAGGAGGATGGGACAGGAGAGACCCCACGGCGCTGTGAGCCGAGGAGGCTCGCCGCCCGCTCAGCGGTTCGCTGAGCAGCCTGAAGCGGAAATCAACCACTCCTCACTATTTGTTAAAAAACTAAATCATAATCGGAGGCTGTTTAAACTCCTGGTGTAAAAGGACTTGCTGCTGTCTGCCCTTAACACCCATTGCGTACACACGGGAGGCTTTAATGTCCAGGTGCAAAAGATTACGCACCTGGGAAGATACTCTTGAAATAAGAGGAATGGGCAAATCTGCTTTATGCTTGTTTAAATACTCCCTGCCATTTTTGGACATACCCAATAGCCGTAAATATGCTGCTTTAGCTGGTTCAGAAGGCATTTCCTCTTTAGCTGTATTGGTAAGGATGTGAACACAAGCTCTCTGGAGTCTTGTCCATGTATATCGCTTCGTTTTAATCTGTTCCATAAATTGCTGGAAGGTTTCTGCCTGTAAAGCAGCGGCCAGGAATCGATGTTCAAGGCCTTCCTCCATTTCATAGATTGTTTCCAATTGTTCAGGAAGGAGGTGAATTAACCGGTATTTAAGAAGCGGCCAGTAGTCTTCCCACTGATGAAAACCTCCGAATTTTTCTTTGTATTCAATCAGGCCGCTATAGGTAGTTTGCGGAACGTACTGCTGAATGGTTTCAATTTCTCCATTTTCAGAGAATAGGGACTTCCTGATGCTTGTAGCGCTTGCAATTGTATCCGATGAAAACTGTTCATCATGGTATTCTGCATTTTTTCTGGCAACGGTCAGTAGTTTCAAAGATACATTTTGATATCTTGCAGCTTTTAAGTACTGAAAGCCGAGAATATTATTTGGTTTTGAAAGGTCAACCATGTCACTTTCAGGCTGTATATCCAGAAAAGCCAAGGATGCTGCTTTTGGATAGCTGCAGCCTTCATGCAAATGGAATTTAACCCTGCTTTGATATGTGTTATTTTGTTTCTTTAGAAATGAAAAAGTTTGATGGAAGCTATCCATATTGCCTGATTCGCTCCCAAAGCATAAGCTGCTGCAGCCAGCAGCTTCAAGTATAGAAACTGCTCCGCTTGCAAAAATATCCGCCTGTTGGGAAGCAAATTGATAGGGCAGCTCAAAAACAATATCTGCTCCTGCTTTTAAAGCCATTTCAGTTCGCTGCCACTTTGAAACAAGTGCCGGTTCTCCGCGCTGCAGAAAATTTCCGCTCATGGCAGCAATGACGATTTCTGCACCGGAAGCCTGCTTTGCCTGCTCCATATGGTAGGCATGGCCATTGTGAAAAGGATTATACTCTACGATTACTCCAACTGCATCCATATTTGACATACTCCTCGAAAAGGTTTAAAAAGATATGTATTGGAAAAAGTAAAAAGAAAGCCAAAATAAATGAAACGAACAACAATTTGGATTTCTATAAAAAACTGTAAATCCAATTGAAGAAAATCCGCCTTCAATAGTGTGATAATAGCTACATTATAGTGTAAAGAAAAAATATTGACAAATAATTATAGGAAGGCTATAATTACCTTTGTTGCCTTGGGGTGATTCGTATGAAATGGACTTTAAGTCAGTTACAAAAATATCGAAGCAAGGATTTTCCCATTGATGAAACTGTCAATGTAGATGAGGTCATGAAATTGGATCCGGACATTCGCGGTGCGTCACCAATGCACGTGACAGGACGTGCGGATATCGATTCGGCCAAAGTGACTTTTCATTTAAATATAAAGGGTCATTTAATACTGCCTTGTTCTCGTACTTTAGTTGACGTAAATTATCCAATTAATGTTGAAACAACAGAAACTTTTCTCTTAAAAGGTTTGGACTATGAGACCGAAGAGGAAGTTCACCAGGTAAAAGGTGATGTGATTGATCTTAATCCGATTCTTCATGAGATCCTTTTACTCGAAGTCCCAATGCAAGTTTTCTGCGAAGACAGCAGTGAAGAAGGAGCTCCTCAATCCGGAAAGGACTGGGAGGTCATTCAGGAGCAAGATAAACAGGATAAAGTAGATCCTCGTCTTGCCGGACTTGCTCAATTTTTTGATCAAAATGATCCTTCTTCCGATTCATAACGGAAGAAAAACAAGAAGCATTTGAAGAAACCAGCTTGATCTGGCCTTCATAACTTTCTTAATGGGTGTGTTCAAATCCCTTTGGACATCCTCTAATACTCTTTAAGGAGGTGGGAAGAATGGCTGTACCTTTTAGAAGAACATCTAAAACTGCGAAGAGAAAACGTCGTACCCATTTTAAATTACAGGTTCCTGGTATGGTAGAATGCCCAAACTGTGGTGAAATGAAACTTGCTCACCGCGTTTGCAAAGCTTGCGGAACTTACAAAGGAAAAGAAGTAGTAAACGACTAATCCTTTAGATACAAAGCACAAGAACATTATGTTCTTGTGCTTTTGTCGTTTATGGGAAGAGATATACAAGTCTAAAAGTACAAGCTTCTGCAGATTTTTGCTAATATTAAAATAGCTTTAGTCAATGATTTTAAGCCATTATTTGATTTTTGCAATCTGTTAATTAGAGTGGCAGGCGCGCGGCCTCAGCGGGAGAAGCGGGTAGAAGGGAGACTCCGCTTTAGTGCTTGAGGAAGCTTCCGGACGGTCCGGTGAAATCAACAGCAAGTTTATAAGAAATTAGTAAAAAAGGAGGCAGCTATGAAGCCATACATAATTGAAGAACATGAAGGTGGACTTTTAGTATTTACGATAAACAGGCCGGAAAAAAGGAATGCGATTAATTATGAAGTGATGGACGGATTAGAAGAAGCATTGTCGAAAGCAGAAAACGAATCGGTTAAAGTGCTTGTTATTACTGGGGCAGGAGACCAGGCTTTTTGCTCAGGAGGGGATCTTTCCTCTTTCCATCACTTAAAAACAGAAATGGAAGCTTTCGTAATGCTTAGCAGAATGGCAGGGCTCTTGAAAAATCTGTTTTTCTTGCCGAAGCCCACTGTTGCCTTGCTAAATGGAACTGCTGTCGGAGGAGGCTGTGAACTGGCAGCTGCCTGCGATTTTCGAATTGCAAAAAGTGGCACCAGGGCAGGTTTTATTCAAGGAACATTGGCCATTACAACTGGCTGGGGGGGAGGTACAATGCTTATGGAAAAGCTGCTTCCTGCCAATGCCATGAAAATGCTTATGGAAGCTTGTCTATATCCAACCGAAGAATTAGTCGGACTTGGATTTGTGCATTCCGTCTATGAGGGGAAAGCACTGGAAGGCTGCAGAAGTTTTCTGCATAAAATGCTTTTGCTGGAATCTGATGTTCTCAAAGCTTATAAAGAACTTACTGTTAAAAAATGGAAAACAAATGAGGTAGACGAAAGAATAGAGCAGGAAGTGCGCCGCTGTGCCCTATTGTGGGAAGGTGAACCGCATCATAGGCAGGTTGACCGTTTTATGAATAAATAAAAATTTGGAAATCAAAGAAAATCCCTTAAAATAGCACTGACTGAATAAAGTTTCACTTTATAGAATGATATCAGTCTATCTTTTCTAGCAGAGGCATATGTATAAAGAAAAAACACTAGGAGGGATATTCTGATGTCTTCAACCCGTCAGGATGCTTGGTCTCAAGATGAAGATTTGCTGCTTGCTGAAGTAGTGCTCCGCCATATAAGAGAGGGGGGAACTCAGCTTCAAGCGTTTGAAGAGGTAGGCAAACAGTTAAGCCGAACAGCAGCTGCATGCGGCTTCCGCTGGAATTCCTATGTTAGAAAGCAATATAAATCAGGGATTGAATTAGCAAAAAAACAGAGGAAAGAGATGAAAAAAATTCCTCCGGCAGCAGAAAAGGAAAAAGAAGATTCCAATGAACCTGCAGCTAAGGCAAGTGACTATACCGGTTCAGAAACAATCGAAGACAAAAATATAATTGAGTTTGATGAATTAGTCGGTTTTATCAAAAAGTTATACGATAAAGCGCAAAAAACAGGAGAATTGGAAGAACACCCTTCAAAGGAACGAATTCAGGAATTGGAAAAACAAATGTATTACCTTGCTGCTGAAAATGAAAGATTAATTAAAGAGCTAAATACGATGGAACATGATTATAAGGCGTTGGTAGAGATCATGGAAAGTGCCCGTAAACTTGTGGGGCTGAAAGATGGAGACCGTCAGAAAAATCTTAAATTCACCGTAGATCCGAGCAGCCAGCTGGAAAAAGTTCAGAAATAAGGGAACGCTCTTTAATTGTGGTGCTGTATTGCCGAAATAGAATTGAATAACATAAAATAAAGCGGACAACAGATTTGTCCGCTTTGTCTCTTACTATTTTTAATAAGCGAGAGTAACCCGGGATTAGTGGGCCTGTTCCTTAACCCCTGCAGGGAACCATGCAAGCGGGTTCTCTCCAAGGTCGCGTTCCATATCATAATTGACTGCAGAAAAGCCCATCTTCTCCCAGAAAGGTTTTGATTTTACTCGCGGATTCGTTTTAATAGGAAGTCCAAATCCTTTTGCGAATTCCACAAGTGCTTTCCCATAGCCTTTATTTTGATAGTCAGGCAGAACTTCGAGCTTCCAGAGCTCCAAATAATTCTGAGCTGGCTCGAAATAACGGTCGAACCTTGCCTCAATTTGGTAAAGGCTCATGCGTGCTACGAGTTTATCGCCGAAATAGATGCCATAGAAAGGCGATTCGCTGTCATTTTCTATAATATTTGCTTCCAGGTCCTCAAGCATGGACAATTCCTGGAGCCCATACTCTTTAAATTTTTTGAACTCTTCCAAAGTTTTGTAGTTTACTTTTAATTTTTCCACTTTATAATTCATGTAATCTCCCCCTTAGCCAAGGATGTATATGGATTCTTTAAGATGTAACTGCTTAATTATTCGAAAGTTCTTTCTTTGCCTATTATTATATAACAAGTAAACAAAAAATTCTGCACTAAAGAAAAACTTAATATATTTTTAGTTTTTTTAAAAAAATTAGAAAGCGTTTTCAAAATTAGCAGGAAAAAGGCAGAAGTTTGTAGAAATATATATTATTGCAGGATTATTATGCTTAGAAAGGGGATCGATTGTGCGAAAAATTTTGATTGCAAACAGGGGAGAAATTGCTTTGCGCATTATAAAAACCTGCCGGGATATGGGCATTGAAACTGTTGCCGTATATTCCGATGCAGACAAAGACCTTCCTTTTGTTAAAGAAGCTACATATGCTTTCAATATAGGTGAACCGCCTGTTAATAAATCTTATTTAAAAACAGATACCATTCTGGAGATCGCCAAAAAGGAAAATGTAGATGGAATCCATCCGGGCTATGGCTTCTTATCGGAAAACGCCGGCTTTGCCAGAGCTGTAAAAGACGCTGGAATCGCTTTTATTGGGCCAGATCCTGAAACGATTGAGTTGATGGGTGATAAAATTGTTTCCCGGAAAACCATGACGGAAGCAGGGGTGCCGGTTGTTCCTGGTAGCGGCGAAGGAACATCTACTTTGGAGGAAGCAAGTAAGCTTGCGAATTCAATGGGCTATCCGGTTATGCTAAAGGCCAGCGGCGGTGGCGGAGGGATTGGCATGGTTCGCTGTGAAAATGAGCAAGCGCTCGCTAAGTCCTTTGATTCTACAAAAAACCGTGCCAAAGCATATTTTGGGTCTGATGAAGTATTTGTAGAAAAGTATATTCAAAATGCCAGACATGTAGAAATCCAGGTGTTCGGTGATCATCATGGAAATATCGTTCACTTATTTGAAAGGGATTGCTCGATTCAAAGGAGACACCAGAAAGTTGTTGAAGAATCACCATCTCCTTTCCTTTCAGAACAAACAAAGCAAAAGATGTGTGAAACGGCTTTGACTGCGGCAGCCGCTGTTCAATATAAAAACGCAGGAACGATTGAATTTATAGTGGATGAAGAAGAGAACTTTTATTTTCTTGAAATGAACACTAGACTCCAGGTTGAGCACCCGGTAACTGAACAAATTACAGGTATTGATCTGGTAAAATGGCAGCTGTTGGCGGCCAGCGGTGAAAAGTTGCCGCTCACACAAAATGAAATTAGCCAGGAGGGCCACTCAATCGAATTCAGATTATATGCAGAGGATCCTAAAACCTTCCTCCCTTCACCAGGTAAACTGTCCTTGTTTGAATGGGAGGCTTCACCTGGGGTACGGGTTGATTATGGGTATGTTTCTGATACAGCAGTCAGCCCATTTTATGACCCAATGATTGCAAAGTGCATTATTCAGGGAGAATCAAGAATAGAGGCAATTGAAAAAGCTGTTCAATTCTTTGATGAACTAAAATTAGAAGGCATTAAAACAAATGCACCTTTATTTAAAGAAATCTTAAGAGACGAAGATTTTCGCAAAGGGAATTATTCAACAGCATACTTAACGGAAAAGACGTTTGCCGTCAAATAGAAGGAGGAATTACAAATGAAAGAAATCGCTTCATCAATGGCAGGTACTGTATTAAATATTATGGTCGAGGCAGGCCAGGAGGTTTCTGCGGGCCAGGAAGTACTCATGCTGGAATCCATGAAAATGGAGATACCGGTTGAAAGTGAGGCAGCAGGAAAAGTAGCTGAAGTAAAAGTGAACGTTGGAGACTTTGTGAACGAAGGCGATGTCCTGATCGTTTTTGAATAAGTTGTTTTTTTAAGATTAATTGTTGATTTTGGCATCAATCTGGCTGGAGTGGAAAACGCGGCCTCTTCGGGATGCTCTCACTAAAGCTTATTCAATGTCCAGCTGGAGAAGTAAGTCAATTAGAGACCCTGCAGGCTTATTCTGCACCGGGAGCATCGGTCTGTATGCGTTTCACTGAACTTCTTGAGCAGGAATCAACAGGCAAAATTAAAAATGAAAATTAATTGTGATCCAATTAGGGAGAAAATCTACTTTTAGGAGGAAGAGAATGACCACTGCAAAGACATTAACTGAAACGCTGCAGGAAAGAAGCAGAGAAATAGAAGCCGGCGGACATCCAAAGTATCATGAAAAAAATGAAGCCCAAAATAAACTCTTTGTCAGAAGACGTCTTGAGCTGCTGTTTGACGATGGATTCTACGAGGAGGATGGCAAATTTGCAAACTGCGCAGAAAAGGATTTGCCGGCAGATGGCGTTGTCACTGCGATTGGGAAAATCAACGGGCAGACGGTCTGCGTCATGGCGAATGATTCAACTGTAAAGGCAGGGTCCTGGGGTGCCAGAACGGTTGAAAAAATCATTCGGATTCAGGAAACTGCTGAAAAATTAAAGGTGCCAATCCTTTACCTGGTTGACTCGGCCGGGGCAAGAATTACAGATCAGCTTGAAATGTTTCCGAATAGACGCGGAGCAGGCAGAATATTTTATAATCAAGTAAAGCTTTCCGGCATGGTGCCGCAAATTTGCCTGTTATTTGGCCCTTCTGCTGCAGGGGGAGCTTATATTCCTGCATTTTGTGACATTGTTATCATGGTAGACCAAAATGCTTCCATGTATTTGGGCTCACCAAGAATGGCTGAAAAGGTTATTGGCGAAAAGGTTACTCTTGAAGAAATGGGCGGAGCCCGCATGCATTGTTCAGTCAGCGGATGCGGAGATATGCTCGCCTACAGCGAGGAAGAGGCAATTGAATCTGCCAGAAGATATCTGGGGTATTTCCCGGCAAGCTTTAAAGAAAAGCAAGGAAATATTGAAGCTGTTAGGCCGAAGGCAGGCCGTGACCTTGAAGAAATCATCCCTAAGAACCAGAATGCCCCATTTGATATGTATGAATGTATTGATTCATTGATAGATGAAGGAAGCTTCTTTGAAATTAAAAAGCTTTTTGCAGCGGAGCTAATTACCGGACTTGCCCGCATCGGCGGAAGGACAGTGGGGATCATTGCCAACCAGCCGAAGGTGAAAGGTGGAGTATTGTTTGGGGACTCTGCTGATAAAGGGGCGAAATTTATTCAGCTTTGCGATGCATTCCATATTCCATTATTGTTCCTGGCAGACGTACCTGGATTTATGATTGGAACTAAGGTAGAAAGAGCAGGGATAATCCGTCACGGCGCAAAGCTGATTGCAGCTATGAGCTCGGCAACTGTTCCTAAAATCTCAGTTGTCGTTAGAAAAGCTTATGGTGCAGGACTATATGCGATGGCGGGTCCAGCATTCGAACCAGACTGCTGCATTGCACTTCCTACTGCGCAAATTGCTGTTATGGGACCTGAAGCGGCTGTAAATGCGGTTTATTCTAATAAAATTAATGCTATCGAAGATCCAAAAGAAAAAATTAAATACGTACAGGAAAAGCAGCAGGAATATAAAGAAGCAATTGATATTTATAAGCTTGCCTCAGAATTAATCGTAGACGATATTGTTTCCCCATCAGATTTAAGAAATGTATTGATTAACCGTTTTGATCTGTATGAAACGAAAGAATTAACATTTAGCGTACGCAAGCACCCTGTGTACCCGGTTTAATATATGCAAATGAAAAATCCCTTTTTCGGAATTTCGAAAAAGGGATTTTTTTAAAGGATTTCTTTAAAGCAAAATGGAATTAGAAATAAATATATTATTTAAAAAATGAGTAAACATTCCAAATTACCCATGTTTTATTTAATTTTTGATAAAATAGGACCAATGACAAAATTGATAACGGGAGTAAGCTATGAGGATTGCTATTATCGGCGGAGGGGCCATAGGCCTTTTATTTGCACATTATTTGAATGAACACCATAACGTGCATGTGTATGTTAGAAATAAAATACAGGCAGATAGGCTGCGTTCACAGGGTCTTATATGTGAAAGGGATGGGAAACGCTTTAACCATACTATCCAGGCAAGCCTTTTTACAGAATGGAAGGGCGAAGAGGATTTAACAATCGTTGCTGTGAAACAGTACAGTGTTCCGGAGGTTGTATGCAGCATGAAGAAAATGAGCCAAGGCCGTCACTTATCATATCTGTTTCTTCAAAATGGCATGGGGCATTTAAAGTGGATTCAAAATCTCCAAGCTGATCATCTCTTTGTAGGAAGTGTTGAGCATGGTGCTTTAAAAGATGAAACAGGTACTGTTTTGCATACTGGGATAGGGGTAACAAAGCTGGCTGCTATAAAAGGCGATTTAACATTTTTAAAGGGGATTTCCGAATCGGCATCAAACCATTTTCCTTTTGTTTTTAACCAGGATTACATAGGGGTGCTGATTGAAAAGCTTATTGTTAACTCTGTCATTAATCCATTGACTGCCTTGTTGAGTGTCAGAAATGGAGAACTTTTGGAAAACCCATATTATTACCGGTTGTTTTTAAAGCTGTTTGACGAAGTAAGTACGGTATTGGATGTATCCGATAAAGTGGGGGCTTTAAACCATGTGAAAAAAGTTTGCAGAGATACAGCGAAAAACCGATCCTCCATGCTGAAGGATATCGAAGAAGGCAGGCAAACAGAAATAGATGCCATCCTGGGTTATATTCTTGAGGAAGCAGAAAGAAAGAAAATGGAGGCTCCATTTTCTGAAAGCCTTTATTGCCTTGTTAAAGGGAAGGAGTAAAAAGGGGGAAATGAATTGAATACAGTGTTTTCGGCTTTCATCGCCACATTGGTTACAATTCCGTTGCTGGGATATATTGCTGTGTTTATTATCAGTAAACAAATAACAAAAAACCACCGAAGATCAGTACATATTGCTTTGGATGTCAGCACTTTTTTATTTATTTTGTCTGTCCATTTTCTAATTATTGTTATTTGGGATAAATCATATTTATGGATGATTCTTTTATCTTTGCTAGTTACAGCTGTAATTTTTGTTATTATTCAATGGAGGGTTAAACAGGAAATAAGCTTGCGTATTATGTTTAAAGGATTTTGGCGATTCAATTTCCTCTTATACTTTTCCGCGTATATTGTCCTCATTATAATAGGGCTGGTCCAAAGGGTCACTGCTGTTGTTATTATACCTTAAGAGCATTTCTGCATAAAAATCTAAATATCTAGAAATGAAACATTTAGATAAGCAAAGTTTTTTTCTTTTCAATTCAGACAATGATATACTCAGAAGATAAAATAAAGTGCATGTTCAAAAAGGAGGACAAAAGGAGCCGGGGAGGTCAAGGAAGTGCATCTTTGAGCGGTGATATGAAAGCTCGAAACTTCGATAGCATAATCCCTGCTTAAAGCACCTTGCTTTTTCGAAGGTATGTTTTGGTACGTGAGCATTTTCTATTCCATGTAGCGGAGAGCAAGCGGACGCAGGCTGAAAAAGATTTCTGCGTCAGCCCGAAATCTGCTTTTTGGGGCGAACGACAAATCATGTCCATATAGTTCCTTAACCTGTGAAGGTAGAATCAGAACATTCTTGTGTAACTCAATTCTGCTGTTTACAGGATTTTTGAACATGCTTTGAAAAATGGAACCAGAAAGGAAGTTCATTAATGGAGATTCTTAATCTCTCATTGCCGGCCACCAACCGGTTTGCAACAGATTATACCGCACAAACAGAAGAACTCATGCAGTTTTTTCATTATCGCTTTAATTCCTCTTCAGATTATAAAGCACGGTTAGGGGAATTAAAGGATCGGTCTTTTATGAGAAATGAACTTTCTGAGTATATCGGAAAGTTTATGGATCGCTTTCCAGCCTCTGCAGCAGTGCACGAATCCCTGGCGAAGCTGAAGCAAGAAAATAGTGCTGTTATTATTGGAGGGCAGCAGGCCGGGATTTTGACTGGCCCGCTTTATACCATACATAAAATTATCTCGATTATTTCCCTTGCCGAACAAAAAGAAAAAGAGCTGGGTGTTCCTGTCGTTCCCGTTTTTTGGATCGCTGGGGAGGACCACGACTATCAGGAAGTCAACCATGTGTATGTAGAAAAAACGAATAAAATGGAAAAAGTGATTTATCCTGAAAAGGTATTTGAAAAAAGTATGGTTTCCAATATTTGCTTGGATCGTAATAAGTGCAAGTCATGGGTGGAGGCTATTATTGAGTCATTTGGCGAAACACAATATACAAAAAGCCTCCTTAAAACACTGCGTGACACCATAAACCAATCTGAAAGTTTTGTTGATTTTTTTGCGGGAATTATTATGCATCTGTTTAAGGATACAGGATTGCTGCTGGTCGACTCAGGTGATAGGGATTTGCGTATGCTTGAAAGAGACATACTTACAAAACAGATTGAAAGCTTTGGGGAAATAACCAAAAGGGTGAAAGATCAGCAAGATCAGCTGAAACGCTCTGGTTTTCCTAATACAATTGAAATTGGCGAAAATGCTGCAAACCTATTTTATTACGATGAAAAGCATAAGGAAAGAATACTCCTTGAATATAATCAGGAGAAAAAGGTGTTTTACGGGAAAGAATGTTTCCACGAGTTTACGATGGATCAGCTGATGGAAATTGCTGAAAAATATCCTGAAAGGCTAAGCAATAATGTTGTGACAAGGCCGATCACACAGGAGTGGCTGTTTCCAACATTGGCATTTATAGCAGGGCCGGGTGAAATTGCTTATTGGGCTGAGCTGAAGAAGGCATTTGAGTGTTTTGGAATGAAAATGCCACCAATTATGCCCCGGCTGAATATGACCATTCTAGAACGATCAGTAGAAAGTGATATGAAGGAATTGAACCTGGATTTGCAGGAAGTGCTTACCTCAGGGACAGAAGCAAAGAAAAAAGATTACCTTGAGCTAATCAAAAATGAAAGCATTGAAGAGCAGTTCAGGTTAACAAAAGAGCAGTTAAAGCAAAACTATATATTAATAGAAGAATTAACCGGGAAAGAAGCCAATGCTCTGCTTCCGATGTTAAAGAAAAACGAGGAATTGCTCCTCAAGCAAATGGATTTCATGGAATCTAAAATTCAACAAACAATCCAGAAAAAGCATGATGTCATCATTAGTAAATATGAAAAAGTGGAAAATGCTTTAAGGCCGGGAGGGTCTCCGCAAGAGAGAGTTTGGAACGGGCTGTATTACATTAATAAATATGGTACGAGTTTTGTGAACGATCTGCTCGAATGTCCCTTTATATTTGATGGGACACACAAAGTCATAAAAATTTAATATTCGCCATTATTTTTCGGCCTTATCCATTTGGATAAGGCCTTTTTTTTTACTCTTTTACACAAAGGATTGAAGTGTTAAATATTGATATGCCAGCATGTGTGCGGGCAAGCATGTGAATGTGAAAAAACCGTAATGGCTTTAAAGAAATTGTAATAAAAAGACGAACGGAAATTCCGGGAAAAACTCCAGAGAGGCAGGATTTTAAATGGAGTGGTAGAATAATTAAAAACATGTGGAGGAAAGTGGGGGAATGTGGTACATTTGTGTTAGAAAGTGGGTGCAGTGGGTATGTTCATGGGTGAGTTCCATCATAACGTTGATATTAAAGGCCGTCTCATCGTGCCTGCTAAGTTCCGGGACAACTTGGGCGAAACCTTCGTTTTAACCCGCGGACTCGATCAATGCTTGTTTGGCTACCCAATGAACGAATGGAGGCTGCTTGAAGACAAATTAAAAGGCTTGCCTCTAACAAAAAAAGATGCCCGCGCTTTTACCCGTTTTTTCTTTTCAGGTGCCACTGAATGTGAAATAGACAAGCAAGGAAGAATAAATATTGCTTCCCCGCTTCTGCAATATGCAAAGTTGGAAAAAGAATGTGTAGTACTGGGCGTTTCCAATCGAATTGAAATATGGAGCAAGAATCTTTGGGAAGACTATTTTGCAGAGTCAGAGGAATCTTTTGCTGATATTGCAGAAAATATGATTGGGTTTGATATATAATGGGAATGTTTTATTAATATAATTTCCCGCAGATGTAATTTTCTTAACAAAGATGACTGTCTAGCTCCGGATGCTGTTAAAGCATCTAGCGCTTTTCGGATTGGAAAGGTGGATACATACAACTATGTTTGATCACACAACAGTACTATTAAAGGAAACAGTAGATGGCTTGAATATTCATCCTGATGGAGTTTATGTGGATTGTACCCTGGGCGGTGCAGGACATAGTGAGCTGATTCTCTCGCAGCTTTCTGATAATGGAAAGCTATACGCGTTTGATCAGGATGATACGGCGATTGCCCATGCAAAAGAAAAACTGGCTAAATTTGGCGACAGAATCACTATTATTAAAAGTAACTTCAAGTATCTTCAGGAAGAACTTGAAAAGCTGGGAGTTCATAAGGTGGATGGCGTTCTATATGATCTCGGCGTTTCCTCTCCGCAATTGGACACACCAGAACGGGGTTTCAGCTACCATAATGATGCCCCGCTGGATATGAGGATGGATACGGAAGCAGAGCTGTCAGCATTTGATGTTGTAAACAGCTGGGACTATGCAGAGCTTGTAAAGATTTTCTTCAGATACGGAGAGGAAAAATTCTCCAAACAAATCGCTAGAAAAATTGAAGCTTCCAGAGCAGAAGCTCCAATAGAGACAACCGGCCAGCTGGTAGAAATTATTAAGGATGCCATACCTGCTCCTGCTAGGAGAAAAGGCGGACACCCTGCAAAGAGAGTGTTTCAGGCAATCAGGATTGCTGTTAATGATGAGCTTGGCGTATTTGAAAATTCATTGCAGCAGGCAATCGACATCCTGAACCCCCAGGGAAGAATTAGTGTCATCACTTTCCATTCCCTTGAGGATAGGATCTGCAAGGCTACATTTAAAAAAGCTAGTGAAACACCGAATTTGCCTCCGGGACTGCCGATTATTCCTGACGAGTATAAACCCATCTTAAAGCTTATTACAAGAAAGCCCATCCTGCCTTCTGAAGAGGAGCTGGAAGACAATAACCGCGCGAGGTCTGCAAAGCTGCGTATAGCGGAAAAACTTTGAGCAATCATGGAATTAGAGAATAGATAAAATATATAAACAGGAGGGAAATTATGAGCAATTTAGCACGAAAAATTCAGGAAGAACAGCTTTATCAGCAGCAAACCCAGCCTCTCGAAATCCCCCAAAAGGTAAAGTCCAGAAAGTCATGGCTTTCTCCTGGAGAAAAAATCCTTGGGCTTGCTTTTACGGGAATCGTATGTTTCGGAGCCGTCCAAATGGTATCAAACCAGGCTGCCATTTACGAAGTAAACAAAGAAATACAAATAACAGAACGGGCTATTCAGGAACAGGCTAAGGTAAACGGGGATCTTGAAATGCAGGTCAGCGAGCTGAGTACATATGAGCGCATCAAGGCAAAAGCGGAAAAAATGGGATTAAAATTCAGCGGAAATAATGTCAAGGTTGTGGAAGATTAATGAAAAAACAGCCAAATATAAATTTTGGAGCAGCGATATTATTCCTAATATTCAGCCTGCTCTTTTTTGTATTGCTTTTTCGTTTTATCTCTATTCAGATTACCGGAGAAGCAGACGGGCAAGTTCTTGCTGCAAAGGCTCAGCAAAAGTATGAACGGGAAAAAACGATTGAGGCCAGAAGGGGCACCATTTATGACCGCAATGGCGAAGTGATTGCAGAAGATACCGTGTCCTATAAGCTTGTGGCGATTTTAGATAAAAGCATGAAACCTGGTTATGTAAAGGACCCTGACAAAACAGCAAAGAAACTATCTAAGGCAATAGACCTGGAAGAGTCTGAGATTTATAAAATATTGACAAAAAAAACAAAAGACGGAGAAACACCATTCCAAGTTGAATTTGGAAAAGCCGGACGCGATCTTCCGTTAAAAACAAAACGTGAAATAGAAGAAATGAAACTTCCCGGCATTACATTTATTACAGACTCCAAGCGGTTTTATCCAAATGGCGTCTTTGCTTCACACCTTATTGGGTATGTTGAAAAAAAGAAAACAGAAACGAATAGGACTGATACTGTCGGAATGCTTGGGTTAGAGCAGAGCTTAAATGAAATTCTGACAGGCAAGGATGGAAAATTCAGTTATGAAAGTGACATTTGGGGCTATCTGCTGCCAAATGGCGATGAGATGATCAAGCCTGCCCAAAATGGAAAAGACGTATATCTGACTATAGATAAAAAAATCCAGACCTTCCTTGAAGATTCCATGAATAAAGTGGATGAAAAGTATAAACCGAAGAAGATGGTAGCTGTTGTTGCGGATGCGAAAACTGGTGACATACTTGCTATGGGGCAAAGGCCATCCTTTCACCCAAAAACAAAGGAAGGAATAGAAGATACCTGGCATAATGAGGTTATCGAAAATTCCTATGAGCCAGGTTCAACCATGAAAATTTTTACTTTGGCAGCCGCGATTGAAGAAGGTGTGTTTGATCCTAATGAATGGTTTAAGTCTGGCAGCTATAAAGTAACCGAAAATTCAAAGGCTGTAAGAGACCATAACCAAGGCCGCGGATGGGGATCCATCACTTATCTTGAGGGAGTTCAGCGTTCTTCCAATGTGGCTTTTGCAAAAATAGTAAAAGAAAAACTGGGATATGAAACGTATAGAGAATATGTAACAAAGTTCGGTTTTGATGATCCAACCGGAATTGACCTGCCTAATGAAACAGGAGGCAATATCGTATACGAATGGCCTCTGGAAAAAGTCACAACTGGATTTGGACAAGGATCTGCCATTACACCTATTCAGCAAATCCAGGCGGCTACAGCCGTTGCGAATAATGGAAATATGATGCAGCCGCATGTAATCAGCAAAATTGTTGACAGCGATAAAAAAGAAGTCGTGAAAGAAACAAAACCAGAGGTTAAAGCTAATCCGATATCAGCGGAGACGGCTAAAAAAACAAGAGATATTTTGGAGACAGTTGTTTCTTCTGAAAATGGTACAGGCTACAAACGCTATAATATTGAAGGGTACGAGGTTGCCGGGAAAACGGGGACTGCACAAATCCCTGATCCTAATGGAGGCGGATATTTAACCGGGCATGAAAATTTCATCTTCTCCTTTTTAGGCATGGCTCCAAAGGATGACCCTGAATTGATTATCTATGTGGCTGTGCAGCAGCCTGATATAGATCTCAGCACAAATGGTGCCGAACCGGTTTCCGAGATTTTCACTCCTGTAATGAAAAGCAGTTTACAGTATTTGAATATCGAGCCTTCCAAAAAACTTAAGATAAAGTCTGAACAAACACCAGAAGTGGAAGGGCTGAGGGTTGAAGAGGCAAAAGCGAAGCTGGAAAAGTTCGGCTTTGAGGCGATTGTGTTGGGAAAAGGGAATAAAGTAGAAAGACAAGTTCCCGGTAATATGTATAATTTGCTTGAAGGAGAAAGGGTTATCCTTAAGACAGATGGCGAGTTAACAGTGCCTGACATGAACGGCTGGTCGCTAAGGGATGTTATGAAAGTGGCAAAGCTAGCCAACTTAAACCTAAATACGGTGGGGAATGGATATGTGGTTAAACAAAATCTGAAGGCCGGGGCTGCTTTAAGTGAAGGGGATTATTTAATCGTTGAGCTGGAGCCTCCTGCACAAAAATATAATGAAGTGCAAACAGAAGAAGATCAGGAAGAAATGGAAGAAGTACTTGATTAAATGGAACGCACTGTCAGATAGGCAGTGCGTTCTATTCATATGGGTACAAGCATATATTTGAACGAGCCATAATCTAAGGAGGTTCGTTCGTACATGCGTGTTTCAAATGTAACCGTTCGGAAACGGTTGACTGTAGCTTTGTTCGTTGGTATTCTAGTCTTTTTTATTATCGATTTGCGTCTTGGGTATGTTCAGTTTTTTCTTGGCAATATGCTTACTGATGGCGCAAAGGAACTCTGGAGCAGGGATATTCCTTTTGAACCGGAGCGAGGAGAAATTGTAGATCGAAACGGAATTCCGCTTGCCACTAATGTCAGTGCGCCAACAGTCTATGTTGTCCCAAGGCAAATTAAGGATCCTGCAGATGCTTCGGAAAAATTGGCTGCTGTCTTGAATATGTCGAAGGAAAAAGCTTATCAGCTCATCACCAAAAGAGCATCCAGCGTAAAAATTCCTGAAGGACGAAAAATCTCCCATGAAAAAGCAAAGGAGATTCGCTCTTTAGAAATAGAAGGCGTCTATATTGGCGAAGACTCAAAGCGCCATTATCCATTTGGGAACTATCTTTCCCACGTCCTCGGTTTTGCCGGTATTGACAATCAGGGTTTAATGGGCCTTGAGTTATACTATGATGAAGAACTTAAAGGAAAAGAAGGTTCAGTGAAATTTTATGCGAATGCCAAGGGCGAGCGCATGAACGATATGGCGGACGACTACAAGCCTCCTGTGGACGGAATGGATCTTAAACTGACGATCGATTCAAAGATCCAAACGATAGTTGAAAGGGAGCTTGATATAGCCCAGGCTGAATATAATCCTGATGGCATTATTGCTATCGCTATGAATCCGAACAACGGGGAAATCCTGGCCATGTCGAGCCGGCCTGATTTTGACCCTGCTAACTTTAGAAACGTGCCCCCGGAAATTTACAACCGGAACCTCCCAATCTGGAGTACCTATGAGCCGGGTTCCACGTTTAAGATTATTACTCTGGCAGCTGCTTTGGAAGAGGGCAAGGTAGACTTGGAGAAAGATCACTTCCATGATCCGGGGTTTGTTGAGGTTGGGGGTGCAAGGCTAAGATGCTGGAAGAAAGGCGGCCATGGCAGTCAGACATACCTGGAAGTTGTCCAGAACTCCTGCAACCCTGGTTTCGTAGAACTTGGAGAGCGATTAGGAAAGGAGAAGTTATTTAAATATATTCGTGATTTTGGTTTCGGGGAAAAAACAGGCATAGATCTTCAGGGTGAAGGCAAGGGGATTTTGTTTAACCTTGATCGTGTAGGCCCGGTTGAGCAGGCAACCACTGCATTTGGACAGGGTGTTTCCGTTACTCCCATCCAGCAAGCTGCTGCGATCTCGGCGGCAGTTAACGGCGGGACCTTATATACGCCATATATAGCAAAAGAATTAATTAATCCGGCTAACGGTGAAATTTTGATGAAAAAATCACCTGAGGCTAAGAGAAAAGTAATCTCAAAAGAAACATCCGATGAAATTCGGCTTGCACTGGAATCCGTTGTTGCCAAGGGCTCTGGTAAAAAAGCATTTGTTGACGGCTACCGTGTTGGCGGCAAAACAGGAACGGCGCAAAAGGCTCAAAATGGCCGTTACCTTGAAAATAACCATATTGTATCTTTTATCGGCTTTGCTCCAGCAGATGATCCGCAGCTTGTAGTCTATGTTGCAGTAGACAATCCAAAAGGAACCGTTCAGTTTGGGGGAGTTGTTGCCGCACCAATTGTTGGGGAGATTATGGGAGACAGTTTGAGGGCTATGGGTGTAAAACCCAGAAAAAACCAAATTGAAAAAGAGCTAACCTGGATGGACTCTCCAATGATTGAAGTTCCTGACATGGTCGGCATGACGAAGAAAGATTTGGGAGAACTATACCTTAACTTAAAAATAGATGCGAGCGGCACAGGCAATACAGTGGTTAAGCAAACGCCCCAACCGGGTATAAAGCTTAAGGAAGGCTCAACCATCCGTCTGTACTTTGATGACAAAGAATAACTGCCAGAGGGCGGCACGATAAGCGCCGCCTGAATTTTTATTTTTGGAGAAAAAAGTAATTAACATCACATTGCGAAAAGGTATATGATTAAATGGCTAAAAAGCTAATTATCATGTACAATATATATCGCCATGATTTTGGAATCGTAACTGATTGGTTCTAATTTTAAAGCTGGGGATTAAAAAGAGTTTTAATCTGCAAGGAACCAGAATGCTAAATAAAGAGGAAAACAAAGGGCGCTGCTTTAGAATGAGAGGAATGAATGACATGAAATTACATACGCTGCTGCAATATCTGCAGCCATATATGTCTTACAAGGGGGATAATCCGGAAATCACATCAATTGTCAACGATAACCGGCAAGTAACAGATGGAAGCTTATTTGTTTGTATAGAAGGCTATACGGTTGACGGGCATGACTTTGCTGCTTCAGCTGCAGAAAAAGGAGCTGCTGCTGTTGTTGCCGAGAAGGAATTGGATTTGGATATACCAGTGATTTTGGTAAAGAACACGAGAAGGGCCATGGCTGTGCTGGCTGATGCTTTTTATGGGCAGCCAAGCCATAAGCTTCACCTGATTGGAATAACCGGTACTAACGGAAAAACGACAACAAGTCACCTGGTTGAAAAAATCCTTGCTGATGCGGGCCGGAAAACCGGTTTAATTGGAACAATGTATACAAAAATCGGGGAACAAACTTTTGAAGTGAAAAATACGACACCCGAAAGCCTTACCCTCCAAAGCACATTTGAAAAAATGGCAGTTTCTGGCGTGGACTCCGCTGTTATGGAAGTTTCATCCCATGCGCTGGATGAGGGGCGTGTCCATGGCTGTGATTTTGATGTAGCTGTGTTTACTAACTTGACTCAGGATCACCTTGATTATCATAAAACAATGGATGAATACCGCAGGGCGAAGGGGCTGCTTTTTGCGCAGCTGGGAAGTGCCTTTAACCATGAAAGGCCCAAGTATGCGATATTAAACGCGGATGACCCGGCTTCTGCCGAGTATGAAAAGTCCACTGCAGCACATATACTGACATACGGAATTGATCATGAAGCAGACCTTCGTGCAGTCAATATTGAAATGACTTCAGCTGGTACAGCCTTTGATTTATCCAGCCCGTTCGGGAGGCACAAAGTATCACTTAAAATGATAGGGAAATTTAGCGTATACAATGTACTTGCCAGTATAGGAGCAGGAGTTGCCTCAGGAATACCGATCACGGAAATCATTGAATCTGTCGAGGAAGTAAAAGGTGTTTCCGGCAGGTTTGAAACGGTAGATGCAGGGCAAGATTTCTCTGTAATAGTCGACTATTCACATACTCCTGACAGCCTTAAGAATGCTTTGGAAACTGTAAAGCAATTCGCCCAGAAAAGGATATTTGCAGTTGTCGGCTGCGGTGGGGACAGAGACCGCTCCAAAAGGCCGCTTATGGCGGAAATTGCATGTCAATACAGTACCGACCCAATATTTACTTCAGATAACCCGCGCAGCGAAGATCCTCTCCAGATTTTAAGGGATATGGAAGAGGGAGCAAAAGGCGAAAAATATAAGACGATTGTCGACCGGAAAGAGGCCATTCACTATGCGGTAAGAAATGCTTGTGAGGGCGATGTGATATTGATAGCCGGCAAAGGACATGAAACCTATCAGATTATCGGGAATCAGGTTTTTGACTTTGATGACCGGTTAGTTGCTAAAGAGGCGATAGAGGAGCGATAAAATGTATTTAACGTATGGTGATTTAGCGAAATTGTTTCCAAATACAACAGGGATAAAGGACAATGAGCTGCAATTTCATACGGTAGCGGCTTCCTCATCGATCGTACAGCCGAAAGGAATCTATCTCCCTATAGAAGAATCAGGCAATCTGAAAGAAGCGATTGAAAATGGGGCAGTGGCTGCCCTTTGGAATGAGAAGGACGAGGTACCGGCATATACACCTAATCATTTTCCTGTTTTTTATACAAATGACTTAACGAAAGGCTTAAAGGATATCATGGAATCATATATAGAAAAATTAAGCAACGCAGAAGAAACGATCAACACAACAAATTTCCTTTTTTTAGATGAAAAAAGTCTTAATGAAAACGAAGCAACATATGATATTGCTGTGATGGCTGAAAAATTAAATGAAGCTGCCAGAAATGCCATGAACGAAAGGAGGGGATAATATGATGGAGCAAGTAGTTTTTTTCACTATTTTAGCTGGGTTTTTAATTACAGTATTGCTTTCTCCCATTTTTATTCCCTTCTTGAGAAGATTAAAATTCGGGCAAAGTATTCGTGAGGAAGGACCAAAATCCCATCAGAAAAAAACAGGAACACCTACGATGGGAGGGATTATGATCCTTCTCTCAATTACTGCAACAACCCTGCTGATGACAGGGAAATTTGCGGAGCCTACAGTTAAAACCTATTTATTATTATTGGTTACTTTGGGCTTCGGGCTTCTAGGGTTCCTGGATGACTTTATCAAGGTAGCCATGAAGCGGAATTTAGGTCTTACCTCTAAGCAAAAACTTTTGGGCCAAATCATTATTTCGGTTATATTTTATTTTGTTTTCAAGCAAAATGACTTTTCCACTGAAGTACATATCCCGCTCACAGACCTTTCTTTTGATTTGGGCTGGTGGTATGTATTCTTTATTATTTTCTGGCTTGTAGGGTTCTCTAATGCCGTAAATCTTACGGATGGCCTTGATGGTCTTGTTTCAGGCACCGCGGCTATTGCTTTTGGGGCTTTTGCGGTATTGGCTTGGAACCAATCGCAATTTGAAATATCGATTTTTTCTGTTGCAGTCGTTGGATCTGTATTGGGCTTTCTTGTATTTAATGCCCACCCTGCAAAGGTGTTTATGGGGGATACAGGCTCGCTGGCTTTAGGCGGGGCAATTGCAACGATTGCCATACTCACGAAGCTGGAAATCGTATTAATTATTATTGGCGGTGTTTTTGTTATAGAAACGCTGTCCGTTATTCTTCAGGTAGCTTCTTTTAAAACGACCGGGAAGCGTATTTTTCGAATGAGCCCGCTCCATCATCATTATGAACTGGTAGGGTGGTCTGAATGGCGGGTTGTTGTAACCTTCTGGACTGTTGGCCTTCTGTTTGCAATTCTCGGAATCTATATTGAGGTGTGGGTGTAAGTGAAGGAAATTAATCGTTATCGACATAAAAAAATATTAGTATTGGGGCTGGCAAAAAGCGGAGTGGGTGCAGCCTCCCTTTTACATAAACTAGGAGCATTTGTTACGGTAAATGACTTTAAGCCTCTCGCGGAAAACCCTGAAGCCCAGGGGCTGCTTGAGCAAGGAATTACTGTTATTTGTGGAGGCCATCCAATTGAACTGCTAGAAGAAGGCTTTGAGCTAATAGTTAAAAATCCTGGAATCCCATACCATAATCCAATGATTAAAGGTGCTCAGGAAAAAGGTATCCCTGTTATTACAGAAGTAGAGCTTGCTTATCAGGTATCTGAAGCTCCTTTTATTGGCATTACGGGTACAAATGGAAAAACGACAACAACTACACTGGTATTTGAAATGCTTCTGGCCGGCAGCAAAAAACCGCTGATTGCCGGTAATATCGGTACTGTTGCGTCAGAGGTTGCCCAGGAAGCTTCTGAAGAGAACCATATCGTTATTGAACTATCATCCTTTCAGCTCATGGGAATAAGGGAGTTCAGGCCGCGGATTGCCATATTGACCAATCTTTATGATGCCCATTTGGACTATCATGGAACAAGAGAAGAGTATCATGCTGCCAAAGCGAATATTACGATGAACCAGACAAGCAGCGATTATTTAATAGTTAATGCCGACCAGCGGGAAGTTATGGAAGCTGCAGCAGGATCCAAAGCAAAAATTATCCCTTTTTCATCATTAAAAGAGCTGTCTGAAGGCGCTTATGTTAAAGATGGATGGATTTGCTTCAATGGCGAAAAGGTGATGGAAAGAAAAGATGTCACCTTGCCGGGGGCGCATAACCTTGAGAATATATTATCCTCGGTGGCTGCAGCCAAGCTGACGGGGGTTGGAAATGAAGCAATTATTAGTGTTTTAAGTACATTTGCAGGTGTGAAACACCGTTTGCAATATGTGGCTGAATACCAGAGCAGAAAATTTTATAATGATTCAAAAGCAACTAATATTTTGGCAACGAAAAATGCAGTGTCTGCTTTCAGCGATCCTGTCATTCTTCTGGCTGGAGGGCTTGATCGAGGAAATAGTTTTGATGAGTTAATCCCATCTTTAAAAAGGGTTAAAGCTCTAGTTACCTTTGGACAAACAGCAGAAAAGATTGAGAAGGCGGCTTTGGAAGCCGGAATAAAAACAATCGAGCGTGTCGATAATGTTGAAAAAGCCGTACCTTCTGCCTTTAAGCTTTCTGAGCCTGGAGATGTCATTCTGCTTTCTCCGGCTTGTGCAAGCTGGGACCAATATAAAACTTTTGAGGTTCGGGGAGACATGTTTATAGATGCGGTGCATAAGCTTAAATAAGGGCTTGTCTGCGGGACTAGAGGAAAGAACAGCTTAGGCATACATCTGCTTCGCGGCACATTTAGAGCTTTTTAATCGGATAAGCAAAAAACACCTGGAGGGCCCAACCTGCCGCTGGGGACTTGCTACCTGATCAGCCCTAAAACTTGCATACGAGGTGTATTGTGTTGCCGACAAAAAGAACCACTCCCGACATTATATTAATGATTGTCACGTTTATGCTGCTTGCTGTAGGCTTGACCATGGTTTATAGTGCAAGTGCGATATGGGCAGACTATAAATTTGATGATTCCTTTTTCTTTGCTAAAAGGCAGATGCTTTTTGCAGGCGTTGGCATCGTTGCCATGTTTTTTATTATGAATGTGGATTATTGGACGTGGAGAACATGGGCCAAAGTGTTAATTATAGTTTGTTTTGTGCTTCTGCTTCTGGTGTTAATTCCGGGAATTGGCAATGTGCGAAATGGTTCCAGAAGCTGGATTGGAGTTGGCGCATTTTCTGTGCAGCCTTCAGAATTTATGAAGCTTGCCATGATCGTCTTTATGGCAAAGTTCCTATCCGAAAAGCAGAAGCTCATTACATCTTTTAGAAAAGGACTTGTTCCATCTTTAGGCCTTGTTTTTTTGGCATTCGGATTAATTATGCTTCAGCCTGACTTAGGGACAGGAACTGTAATGGTTGGGACTTGTGTGGTTATGATCTTTATCTCAGGAGCCAGAATCAGCCATTTTGTATGGTTTGGTGTCGCTGGTTTGGCGGGGTTTGTTGCACTGGTTTTGTCGGCTCCTTACAGAATTAAGAGGATTACATCTTTCCTTGATCCATGGGAAGATCCATTGGGCAGCGGATTCCAGATTATTCAATCTCTTTATGCCATCGGCCCGGGTGGATTGTTTGGTTTGGGACTGGGCCAAAGCAGACAAAAGTTTTTCTATCTTCCGGAGCCGCAAACGGATTTTATATTTGCAATTTTAGCTGAAGAGCTGGGTTTTATCGGCGGTTCATTTGTTATATTATTATTCGCGCTGCTTTTATGGCGTGGGATCAGGATTGCATTGGGGGCACCTGACCTTTACGGAAGTTTTTTGGCTGTAGGGATTATTGCCATGGTTGCCATTCAGGTAATGATAAATATAGGGGTTGTCACCGGCTTAATGCCCGTTACCGGCATTACACTTCCTTTTTTGAGTTATGGAGGCTCGTCGTTAACTCTTATGCTTATGGCTATCGGAGTTCTATTAAATATAAGCCGTTATGCACGGTACTAGCAGTTGCTTTAAAGACGCATGATTCGTGAAACCCTGTCATACAGGGTTTCTTTTTTGGAGGCGGAAAAAAATGGCAATAACCTTTTCGGACATTATGATTTATTGACAATGAGAGGCTTGCATTATTACAATTCTTTAACATTATGGTATCCGTTCCTATCTATTCGTTTTAAATATAGTAGAATAGGGTAAAGCAGGGGAGTGATTTTTTCCAAAGGAAGAGTGCTCACTCAAACGTTGGATAGTCATCTTGGAAAAAGAAAAGAGCAGTGATGGACATTAGTCCTAGTTTGTAAACGAACTTTTTCTTTTTTTATATATAGGCTGTGTTAAACCTAAATGATGATTTTGGCACCCATTTGTTTGGAGCAGAGTGTGTAAGGTCCTCGAAGAAGTCCTCGCATTTCCTTCGTGAGGTGTAAACCAGGGAAGCTAATTCTAATTCTGCTAATAAGCGTGTCAAAGGGAGACCAGGCAGTTCGCTGAGTGAATGGAGCGGAAATAAAAAGGAAAGTTTTAACAGAGTCTTTTAATAAGGCTCTTTCAAGAGGTGAAAGAATGAAAATAGCGGTTAGCGGCGGGGGGACTGGCGGACATATATATCCGGCCCTTGCGCTCATAAGAGAAATTCAAAAAGAACATAGAGATGCCGAATTTCTATATATAGGCACTGAAAAAGGATTGGAAAATACGATAGTCAAACGTGAAAACATACCTTTTAAGTCTATACATATTACCGGTTTTAAGAGGAAGATTTCTTTAGAAAATGTAAAAACAGTGTTAAGGTTTTTAAAGGGAGTCCGTGAAAGCAAAAAAATGCTAAAAGACTTCAAAGCAGACATTGTGATTGGAACGGGCGGATATGTATGCGGCCCTGTGGTTTATGCTGCGGCAAAGCTCGGCATACCGACTGTCATACATGAACAAAACAGTGTTCCGGGATTAACTAATAAGTTTCTTAGCAGATATGTAGATCGCATTGCAGTCTGTTTTGAAGAAGCAAAATCATTTTTTCCTGATAATAAAACTATTTTAACAGGCAATCCTCGTGCTTCTGAAGTACTGGGACAGGATGGTATGAAGGGAAGGCTGTCCGCAGGTTTGAAGACTAGCATGCCCGCTGTTCTGATTTTTGGAGGCAGCAGGGGGGCCAGACCGATAAACGATGCGGTTCTAAAGACACTTGCTGAGCTTGGAGAAAAGCCTTATCAGGTTTTATATATTACCGGTGATGTTCACTACGAGGATGTCAGGAAAGAGGTTGAACTGGTCGGCAGCCCAGAAAATGTAATTATCAAGCCGTTCATCCATAATATGCCGGAAGTTCTTGCGGGTGCTGATCTTGTGGTTTCCCGTGCAGGTGCTACAACATTAGCGGAGATCACTTCCTTGGGCATACCCAGCATTTTAATCCCAAGCCCGTATGTGACCAACAACCACCAGGAAAAGAACGCAAGGGCATTAAGCGACCATGGAGCTGCAGAACTGCTCCTCGAAAAAGAGTTAACAGGCAAGAAACTCATTGATCACATTGACAAAATTATTCTCAATCCAAATAAAATGAATGATATGAAGAAGGCTTCCAGCAATTTAGGAATCCCTGACGCGGCAAAAAGGCTATACGGTATTATGGCGGAATTGGTTTCCAGTAAGCAAAAGTAGCCTTGAAGGCCACATATGCATAGTATAAATAAATTTAGATGCAATAAAGAGAAAGGGAGGTATATATGGACGAATTTATCAGCAAGCTTAGAGATTTGAATATTGGCACAGTCAAAGAAAACGAGCCAATGGCCAATCATACAACTATGAAAATTGGCGGTCCTGCCGATTTGTTTATAGAGCCTTCATCCATAGAAAACCTTGCGAAAACGATGGAACAGATCCGTCAGTATAAAATGAAATGGACTGCAATTGGAAGAGGCTCAAATTTGCTTGTTTCCGATGGCGGCATTGAAGGTGCGGTTATTAAGCTGGGCCGAGGCATGGATGAAATGGAGCTTAATGGTACGGAGTTAAAGGCAGGGGGGGGCTATTCCTTAGTTGCCCTTTCAACGATCATCAGCAAAAAAGGTTTATCAGGCCTTGAATTCGCAAGCGGTATTCCAGGTTCTATCGGAGGTGCCGTTTATATGAATGCAGGTGCTCATGGGTCTGATATTTCTCAAATATTAACCAAAGCCCATATACTATTCGAGGATGGGAAGATGGAATGGCTGTCAAATGAAGAAATGGAATTCTCCTATAGAACATCGGTCCTACAGAAAAAACGGCCTGGAATCGTAGCTGAAGCTGTATTTCAGCTGACAGAGGGGGACAGGGAATTGATTTCTTCTGCAATGCAAAAAAACAAGGATTACCGCAAGGAAACCCAGCCATGGAACTACCCGTGTGCGGGGAGCATTTTCCGAAACCCTCTGCCTGACTATGCTGGCCAGCTGATAGAAAAAGCAGGTTTGAAGGGCCATTCAATAGGCGGAGCACAAATATCCGATATGCACGGGAATTTTATTGTAAATGCAGGGGATGCAAAAGCTGAAGATGTGCTTGCTTTAATCCAGCATGTCAAGGAAACAATATTTGATTTGTATGGTGTGAAAATGGAAACTGAAGTAGAGATAATCGGCCGAAAGTAACGGGGAATAATACCTTACGAATTCCATTTATTGTGATATAATAATTTCTTAGACGTGCAAATCAATGTATTTTTTTTTTTGAAACGGCATGGAAAGCATGCCGTTCTCTTCCCTATTTATCTTGCTTCAGTAAAATTGGACAAGCCGTTCGATAGGGTGTATAAGGGAACGGTCGCCCGTGTATTCGTTTTTCCTATTTTCTAAGAAATTATCTTTAGATGCAAAGTACTGCCTGGCTCCAAAATAGGGCAAACCGCCTGGGGGTAATGGATAGATAATAGCACCTTAATATTGTCTATCCAGGCGCCATCAGCTCGTGGCCTTGATTATTACGGAGCAGGCAGGCTGCATCACCATTTTCAGCGCACGGCCAAAAGCGGCTGCTTTTGGGAGCAGAGGGTACGGCGACGGGCTGCAGGACTGCTGCAGCGAAACATCCCGCGGCCGAGCATTATCTTTCGGTGGGGACTCCTAGTATGTGTAACTCTGTTGGGCGGAAGCCCTGCGCTTTTCTATGTGGGGTGAATTTAAAGTGGAGAAAAGTAAGGTTGTTTCGCTTGAGGATCGAATACCAAAGCTGAAACAGCAGAGGCGTAAAAAAGCGAATAGAAGGCTCATTTTTTTGCTTCTGCTTTTCTTTTCGCTCATTGTTTTAGTTATTTACTTTCAATCGCCCTTAAGCCACATTAAACAAATCAGGGTATCCGGAAATTCAATTTATGATAAAGAAGAAATAATACAAATCAGCGGTGTTACTGAAAAAACAAATATTTGGAAGGTTGAAGAAGAGGTTATCGAGGGTAAGCTTAAAGAGCTGCCTGAAATTAAATCTTCCGATGTGAAAATTCATTTGCCTCACACAATTGCCATTAAGGTGGATGAACTAAAGCGCATTGCCTACATAACAAAAGAGAAACATTATTTGCCTGTGTTGGAGAATGGGAAAATTTTAAAGGATGTAAAGGTAGCCGAGATTCCTGTTAACGCTCCTATCCTTAGCGGATTTTCAGAAGGGGATATACTCGACATGATGATTGGGGAACTGGAGACCTTGCCTGAAGAAGTTTTAAATTCCATATCCGAGATACAGCATACTCCTAAAGAAACTGATTCTTTTCATATTACTCTGTATATGAATGATGGTTTTGAGGTTAGTGCTACTTTAAGAAGTTTTTCAGAAAAAATGGCACATTATCCTTCTATCGTAAGCCAGCTGGACCCTGAAAAAAAAGGCATCATTGACTTAGAAGTAGGCTCTTATTTTAAAGCTTATGAAACAAAGGGAGCTGAAAAGGTTGAAGAAGAAACTGAAGGTGAAGGGTAATCACGTCATTTTCTCATTGGTCTTTCTGGTACTGGGTTATATGATGGCCTTTTCCTACCATCTTACCCAGGGGGAAAATGAAAAAACCGCTCTGACGGGAAAGCAATGGGAAAGAGATTTGGAACTTCGAAATCAGCTGGTTGAACTGGAGGAAAAAAACAGGGCGCTTCAGAAGGAACTGAATCAGAAGCAGGAAAATGTCCTGGAAATTGAAAGAGAGCTGTCCCAGGAAGCTCAGGTCTATTTTAACCTTGCTGAGGATGCTGAAAAATACAGGATGCACCTCGGTAAAGTAAAGGTAAAGGGTGAGGGTGTAGAGGTTACCCTTGCAGATGGAGACTATAATCCAGATGAGGAAAACATCAATAATTATATTGTTCATGAACACCATGTATTTAAGGTCGTTAATGAACTTTATATTTCCGGTGCTGCAGCTGTCTCCATTAACGGTCAGAGACTATCCCACAGCTCTTATGTAGTTTGCAATGGGCCTGTGATTGAAGTAGACGGCTACCAGCATCCTGCACCTTTTGTCATCACGGCTATTGGTGATGCGGATGTCCTTTCGTCAGCTCTGAATTTAACAGGCGGGGTTAAGGATACACTGGTAGATGAAAACATCAAGTTCACATTGGAAAAAAAAGATGAAGTTATAATGGAACCGTTACTGGGAACTTAAAGCCGACCAATTCAATATTCTTCCCTTTTGATGTAAAGATGTGTCCACAAAAGGATCTATACGGGAAAGTAAGGTGGAATTAAAGTGGACAGCAAAAAGAAACTCAGCTTTACTTTTATTACGGTAGTCATTGGCTTTATGATTGCCATACAATTTCAAACTGTAAAAGAACCTGTAGTTCGTGATACGAGGGATACATGGCAGTTAAGAGAAGATTTGCTAAAAGAAAAGGAATTGCAATTGAAGCTGCTTCGCGAGATAAGTTCAAACGAAGAGAAGATTGCCCAGTATGAAACAAAGCGCAAACAAAGCAAGGAACAAGTGCTGCGTGAAACGCTGGAGGAATTAAGAATGGAAGCCGGATTAAGTGAAGTGACAGGACCGGGGATTATTTTGGCCATTGAACCAGTTTATGAGGAGCTTCTATTAGGCAAACAAGTCGAATCTGTCTCGCCTGATTTACTGAAAAGGCTAGTTAATGAACTGAATATGTATGATGCCCAGCATATTTCTATTGATGGGAGGCGGGTCATTAACACTACTGTTATCCGTGATATTAACAGGGAAACAATGGTTGACGGATACGCACTCAACCGGCTGCCCATTGAAATTAAAGTGATAACAGAGAACGCTCAGTCAGCCGAGAAGCTGTTTAACAGAATGCAAGTATCAAAATCGGCAGAGGAATTTTTCATAGATAATCTACGGGTAAAGGTCCATAAACCTGAAGGACCAGTTACCATTCCGGCTTATGACGATGCACTCAGAATCAGATATATGGAGCCTGTGAAACCTGAAGAAGGAGGCAAATCATAATGTGGCTTCCTATTTTAGGATTAATCATCGGGGTTATACTTGGTCTATTGACGGATATAAAAATCCCCGATGAATACTCAAATTACTTATCCATTGCTGTCCTTGCTGCGCTGGACACTCTATTCGGAGGAATTCGGGCACAGCTTCAAAATATCTATGATGAAAAAGTTTTCGTATCCGGATTCTTTTTCAATATTTTGCTCGCCGCAAGTTTAGCTTTTCTGGGTGTTCATCTTGGTGTAGACTTGTATTTAGCAGCCGTTTTTGCGTTTGGAGTCAGGCTTTTCCAAAATATTGCGGTAATTAGGCGCATTTTAATCGCAAAATGGTCCCAAAACCACGAAAAAACAGAAAAAAATTGATATTTAAAAAAGGGAATATATTAGTTTTGACGAATAATTTTATAGATAAACTACTAAATTTGCACAAACAACAAAAAGATAATTGTTGTTCAATAATTGGAATACAAAAGGAGGTGCCAGAGAATGAACAGCAATGAAATATATGTTAGTCTTGACATCGGTACATCCAGTGTGAAAGTAATCATTGGGGAAATGGTCAATGACTCTTTAAATATTATTGGTGTGGGCAATGTGCAGTCTGAAGGGTTACGCAAAGGCTCCATTGTTGATATAGACGAAACCGTTCATTCTATTAAAAAGGCAATAGAACAGGCTGAGAGAATGATAGGAATGGAGATTAAAAATGTGATTGTAGGAATTACCGGCAATCATGTTATGCTTCAACCATCACATGGAGTTGTAGCAGTATCCAGTGAAAACAGGGAAATTACAGACGAGGATGTTGCTAGAGTTATTGATGCGGCACAGGTCGTATCTATCCCCCCTGAAAGGGATATCATTGATGTCATCCCAAAACAGTTCATTGTTGACGGATTGGACGAGATTAGCGATCCCCGCGGAATGATTGGTGTGCGCCTTGAAATGGAAGGCACCATTATTACCGGATCCAAAACAATATTACATAACACACTGCGCTGTGTAGAACGTGCTGGCCTTGAAATTATGGATATTACGCTTCAGCCGCTGGCAGCAGGTGCTTTTGCACTATCGAAAGATGAAAAGAACCTTGGAGTGGCACTTGTTGACATTGGCGGCGGTTCTACAACGATCGCTTTGTTTGAAAATGGAGTGTTAAAGGCAACCAGTGTACTCCCAGTGGGCGGGGACCATATAACAAAAGATTTATCAATTGGCCTTCGCACATCTACAGAAGATGCAGAAAATATTAAGACTAAGCATGGTTATGCATTCTATGACCATGCATCCGAAGATGAAGTATTCAGTGTTCCGATTATTGGCAGTGATCAGCATCAGCAATTTAATCAGCTTGAAATATCGGACATTATTGAGGCGAGAATGGAAGAGATATTTGACCTTATCCAGCACGAGGTGAAGCGCCTTGGAGCAAAGGATCTTCCAGGGGGCTATGTCCTAAGCGGGGGCGTAGCGAATACCCAGGGAATACTTGAATTGGCACAGGTTGTGTTCCAAAATAGGGTACGCATAGCAATCCCTGATTATATTGGTGTAAGGGAACCCCAGTACACTACAGCTGTCGGACTGATCAAGTTTGCTTACAAGAATGCCAAGATACAGGGCAGAAGAATGGAGCAGCCAGTTACAGTTCCTGAAGCAAAAGAGAAGCGAGTTCAGAAACAACAACCGCAACCAAAAACAAAGCCGGAAAAACAGCCGGAAGAAAAAATCACATCAAGAGTTAAAAAGTTCCTCGGATACTTTTTCGAATAACTTGATTTGATTCGCACGGGTTTTGGAAACGGAATAACCAGCCATTGGGCTATCATCAAAAAAGACAAGCACTGCGAAATAGGATGCAAAGCCTCTTTCATTGTGCAAATTAAAAAGCGAATCAGAAAAAGGTGTTCTTAGGAATATCGACGAATTAGGAGGATTAGTCATGTTGGAATTTGATACGAATTTAGATTCATTAGCAACGATAAAAGTAATCGGCGTTGGAGGCGGCGGTAACAATGCAGTAAATAGAATGATTGAGCACGGTGTGCAGGGTGTCGAATTTATTGCAGTCAACACAGATGCACAGGCGCTGAACCTGTCTAAGGCAGAGGTGAAGATGCAAATTGGCGGAAAGCTTACAAGAGGTCTTGGTGCAGGTGCAAACCCTGAGGTAGGCAAAAAAGCAGCTGAAGAAAGCAAGGAGCAGGTTGAAGAAGCTTTAAAAGGCGCAGATATGGTATTTGTTACTGCTGGAATGGGAGGCGGAACTGGAACAGGTGCTGCCCCGGTAATTGCCCAAATCGCCCGTGATCTAGGCGCCTTGACAGTTGGAGTTGTTACCCGCCCATTTACATTTGAAGGCAGAAAGCGTTCAACTCAGGCTGCCGGCGGTATTGCTTCCATGAAAGAAGCTGTGGATACCTTAATTGTTATTCCTAATGACAGGCTGTTAGAAATTGTTGATAAAAGCACTCCGATGCTTGAAGCTTTCCGTGAAGCGGATAATGTTCTTCGACAGGGTGTACAGGGTATTTCCGATTTGATTGCCGTACCTGGACTAATCAACCTTGATTTTGCAGATGTAAAAACGATTATGTCGAATAAAGGATCTGCATTAATGGGAATTGGTGTTGCTGCAGGCGAAAACCGCGCGGCTGAAGCAGCCAAAAAAGCTATTTCATCACCATTGCTTGAAACGTCAATTGACGGCGCTCAGGGGGTTCTGATGAATATCACAGGCGGATCCAATCTAAGCCTGTATGAAGTCCAGGAAGCTGCTGATATTGTTGCTTCTGCGTCAGACCAGGACGTGAACATGATTTTTGGTTCTGTTATTAATGAAAATCTAAAGGATGAAATTGTTGTAACGGTTATTGCGACCGGATTTAACGAGGAAGTCATCCAGCCAAAACCAACCAGACCTTCGTTTGGACAGCCGAAAGCTGCACCAAGCATGGGAACGGTCAAGCGTGAGCAAAAGAGGGAGGAAGCTCCCCAGGAACCTGCAAGAAGCAATCAGTCACACCAGCCGGAAGAAGCTTTGGATATTCCAACCTTCCTCCGCAACCGCAATCGCAGAAGATAATGATCGTACTATAAAAAACCACCTGGAATCAGAGTTTATGATTTCAGGTGGTTTTTTACGAGAAAGTTGCGTAATAGCTATTTTCTGCTGATTTAGCAGTGTGTTGATTGGAGAGGCCAATTTTATAGGGCTATTGTCTCGGAAAAAAGAGGGTGTCCATTTAGGACACCCTCTTTTTGATTTATACAGATTGTGGTTCTTTTAATGCCATTGAAGGACCAAAGAATTCATAACGGATATTTTCTTTTTTGAAACCTGCTTCAAGCAATGCTTCGTACATAGCTTGCATAAACGGTACAGGACCGCACATATAAACCAGGCTATCCATATTGGATACGATGGATTTTAGCCATTCAGATGTTATATAGCCTTCTTTATCGTAGGCCTTCTCTTCCTTATCCTTTTCGGATGGCTTTTCATAACAGAAATAAGCTTTTACTAACTGATTGTTTTCTTCTATATTTTTTATATCCTCAGCAAAAGCGTGCACATTTCCATTGATTGCGGCATGGATAAAGGTAGTTTCGTTAGACAAATCTGAAGCATCAATGTGGCGAAGCATACTCAGCATAGGGGTTATACCAACGCCGCCGCTAAGGAGAACGATCGGTTTGTCAGTCTGTTCAAGAACAAATTCTCCGGCTGGTGCGCTTATTTCGATTTGATCGCCTTCCTTTACTTCATTATGAAGGTAGTTTGATATCTTTCCTTCCGGCTTCTCATTGGTGCCTTCTTCTTTCTTGACAGAAATGCGATAATACGATTTTTCTGGAGAGTCAGATAGGCTGTATTGACGAATGTGTGTATATTCTTCCCCTTGTATATTTAGCTTCACACTAATATATTGGCCAGGCAGATAGTCGGCAATTTCTCCGCCATTAACTGGACTGAAGTAGAATGATGTGATTACATCGCTTTCCTTAACTTTCTTTGTAACGGTAAACGTTCTGAAGTCCTCCCAGCCGCCTGGTTTCTGGCTGGCTTCATCATAAAGGTTCTTTTCCAAGCCGATAAAAGCATCAGCAATAACTCCATATGCTTTTGTCCATGCCTCAATGATTTCGTCGGTAGCTGCTTCTTTAAGAACCTCTTTTATTGCAAGGATTAAATGCTCCCCAACAATTGGATAATGCTCCGGTTTAATTCCTAATGATCGGTGCTTGTGAGCAATCTGAGTTACAACAGGCAGGATGACCTCAAGCTTGTCAATGTATTTTGCAGCGGCATAAACAGAGTTAGCAAGCGCTTTCTGCTGCCTTCCCTGCTTTTGATTTGCATGGTTAAAAATATTTAATAGTTCAGGATGATTTGTAAACATTAGCTTATAAAAGGTTTTAGTGATATCTTCGCCATGTTTTTCAAGTACAGGTACAGTGCTTTTAATAATTTCTATTGTTTTTGTGTCTAGCATCACAGCAAAACTCCTTTTTTATATTTTCACTGTCATTATAGGTCATATAAAAAAGAAAATATGTGATGTACATCACACTATTAAAAAATAACGAAAACAATTAAAGAGCTAAAAAAGGAAAAATACTGACAAAATCCGAAGGGAAATAGGAAAATTTCTATCGTTTTGCTTACAGAAAGTGACACACTTTAACTGCTGTTATGCGCTATACTTTTTTCTAACAGAATCATAGCATCATAACTTCCACAGAATTTCGGAGGTTTTCACTATGGTTTATTTGAGTGCTTAGCTTTTTAAGGGGGAAGATAATTGGCGGTATATTTGGATATTATCTGGGCATTAAACTTTATGTTTGATAGCCTTCTCCTTTATCTGACAGCCATTATTTTAAAGAGGGAAGTTCGTCTCTGGAGAGTTTTTGCGGGAGGCTTGATAGGTTCGGTTATTATTTTATTAATTTTTACCCCATTAAATACCTATTCTGGACACCCCATAACAAAATTATTATTCTCTGTTGCCATGGTATTTACTGCATTTGGCTTTAAACGTTTACGGTTTTTTTTAAAAGGACTTATGACTTTTTATTTTGCTACATTTTTAATTGGAGGATCCTTAATTGGCATCCATTATTTTATTAAATTCGATTTTCAGCTTTCTTCTTCTGTTATGCTAGCAAGTGTTAAAGGATTTGGAGACCCAATCAGCTGGCTGTTCGTGCTGCTGGGCTTTCCGCTAGCCTGGCATTTTTCAAAAAGGAATATTGAAGGAATTGAAATGACCAAAATCCAATATGACTCCCTGGTCCAAGTCCTAATTGTTATTAATGAACGAGAATATCGTTTCAAAGGCTTGATTGACAGCGGCAACCAGCTTTATGATCCTATTTCTAAGATGCCGGTCATGTTTATTTCGATTAAAGACAGGCTTGAACAATTTCCTGAGGAAATAATAAAAATTGCTGGAAACCCTGAAGAAATTATACTAGGCAATGAATCAATCAGCGTTGAATGGGAGCATAAAATGAGGGTTATTCCTTGCAAGGTAGTTGGACAAGAACATCAGCTTATCATTGCTTTTAAACCAGATCGCATCGTTATAGAAAAAGAAAATGACATAATCGAAGCAGAAAGGGGATTAGTCTCTTTTTCACTGCAGCAGCTTTCCGCTGACGATGCGTTCCAATGTATCGTTCATCCTAAAATGCTTACTGGCATAAGCAAAACAAAGCCGGATGCAAAAGTAAGTTAATATACTATACTCTGCAGAAACATATTTTAGAAGGAGGACAATTCATGAAAAAGTTAAAACTTCGCTTATCCTATTATTGGTATAAATTATTAATTAAGCTGGGGATCAAAACAGATGAAGTATATTATATAGGCGGCAGCGAAGCACTCCCTCCTCCTCTCAGCAAGGAAGAAGAAGAAATGCTTCTTATCAAGCTTCCGAAAGGGGATAAAGCTGCAAGATCCATTCTAATTGAAAGAAACCTCAGATTGGTTGTTTATATTGCGAGAAAGTTCGAAAATACCGGCATTAATATAGAGGATTTGATCAGCATCGGAACAATCGGTCTGATTAAAGCGGTTAATACCTTTAACCCTGAGAAAAAAATAAAGCTGGCTACATACGCTTCCCGCTGTATTGAGAATGAGATTCTAATGTACTTAAGAAGAAATAATAAAATTCGCTCTGAAGTCTCCTTCGATGAACCATTAAATATAGATTGGGATGGGAATGAATTGCTGCTTTCCGATGTGCTTGGCACTGAGGATGACATCATTACCAAGGATCTGGAAGCCAATGTTGATAAAAAGCTCCTCCTAAAAGCCTTGCATCAGCTTTCAGACAGAGAGAAGCAAATCATGGAGCTGAGGTTCGGGCTTGGATCAGGCGAAGAAAAAACCCAAAAAGACGTGGCAGATATGCTTGGAATTTCCCAGTCCTATATATCCCGCCTGGAAAAAAGGATTATTAAAAGATTGAAGAAGGAATTTAACAAGATGGTCTAGAAAATTCAGAACAGTTTTTGTGGAATCCTATTAAATATTTTTTTACAAAAATTTGCAAGCGAAAAACCTAGTGGTTATGATGTTTTGGCCATTTGCCCATCCGGCGGGAGTAATAGCCGGTGCATATTTTTCCTGCTCAAGGAGATACTGTTTTTTGTACAGCAGCTCCTGTGAGGAGGGAAATGGATTGACTCGAAATAAAGTAGAAATTTGCGGTGTTGATACTTCAAAGCTTCCAGTTTTAAAAAACGAAGAAATGAGAGAGCTCTTCAAGCAAATGCATAAGGGGGATATAACCGCACGGGAAAAACTCGTCAACGGCAACTTGCGTCTCGTTTTAAGTGTGATCCAGCGATTTAATAACAGAGGCGAATTTGTTGATGACCTGTTCCAGGTCGGCTGTATCGGTCTCATGAAATCTATTGATAATTTTGATTTAAGTCAAAACGTTAAGTTTTCCACCTATGCAGTCCCAATGATTATCGGAGAAATTCGCAGATATCTGAGGGATAATAACCCTATACGCGTATCCCGGTCATTAAGGGATATTGCTTATAAAGCGCTGCAAGTGCGAGAACGCTTGATGAGTAAAACCTCAAGAGAACCGACCGCTGAAGAAATTGCCAAAGAGCTCGATGTTCCGCATGAGGAAATTGTTTTCGCATTGGATGCGATCCAGGATCCCGTCTCCTTATTTGAACCGATCTATAATGATGGTGGAGACCCGATTTACGTGATGGATCAGTTGAGCGATGAACGAAACAAGGATATTCAATGGATTGAGGAAATAGCATTAAAAGAAGGTATGCGGAGACTGAATGAAAGAGAAAAGCTTATTCTAAGGAAGCGCTTCTTCCAGGGAAAAACCCAAATGGAAGTGGCCGAGGAAATTGGCATTTCCCAGGCACAGGTCTCCAGACTGGAAAAAGCCGCTATTAAACAAATGAATAAAAATATTCAAAGCTGAGCAGCCATTTTGGCTGCTTTAGTTTGTCAACAAAAGGGGTTTAGAATGGTGTCATTCAAAAACCCTTTTTGTTTTTATTGGGATTTCATTTTGTATTTGTTTAAGAATAGGCATGCCCCAGTCTGGTTTCTAGGCAATCACCTGAGTTGGCCAGGTCCAGTTGGCCATTTTTTGTATAGATTGTTGTTTTTGCTTAAGAACTCTGCCCATTGATTTCAGCACGGGGCACTCAACGATCCACAGGCCGCCCGCGGAAAGCGAAGCACCTGGAACGGAAATCAACAGACCCATTTCACAGACGCATTAAAAGACTGTAGACAAACCCAATTTTATCGAGATTGTCTACAGTCTGAGCAGCCAATTTGGCTGCTTTTTGCTTTTTACAGCCTAAAGCTTTTATTCTTTTCACTCCTTTTCTAACATTTTTCATAGAGCAGCAAACATATATTTAATAAGAACATAAAATTGGGAGTGAAGTCTCTATGGTGAAAATATCTGAATTTCAGATGAAAGATGTTGTTAATGTTGCGGATGGCAGAAAGCTTGGAAACATAGGTGATATTGACATTAATATAAACACAGGCAAAATTGAAGCTGTTGTTATAGGCGGAGCAGGAAAAGTATTAGGCTTTTTCGGCAAGGATGAGGATATTGTCATTCCATGGAAAAACATATTAAAAATCGGAGAGGATGTCATATTGGTTCGCTATAAAGATACAACTGAACTGAAGCATATCGAGGAAGAAGCGTAAAGAAGCGGTGTTAAAGCTGTAAACGGTCAAGACTGTATGGTAAACTATAGAAAAATAAGATGGGGTTTAAAATATGGAGCCATTTTCTTTAAAGAATAGAGAGTATTTTGTGATAAAAGAATGGACAGATCGTTTTCCTAATATAACAGCCGGATTCACAACCAAAAATGGCGGCTGCAGCCAAAATGAGTTTGAAGGCCTTAATGTAGGGTTGCATGTGAAAGACAGCTATGAAGCGGTCAGCCAAAATCGTAAGCATGTGGCTGGCTTGCTTGGTTTTTCTCCAGATAGGTGGGTTGGTGCGGAACAAACACACGAAGTAAGAATCCAAAAGGTATCCAAGGAAGACCAGGGTAAGGGCTCGTTAATATATGAGGACTCTTTTCCGGGCACTGACGGTTTTTTTACATATGATACAGGTGTATTATTAACTCTTTGTTACGCAGATTGTGTGCCCCTTTATTTTTTGCACGAAAAAACAGGAGCGATTGGCATTGCCCATGCAGGCTGGAAGGGTACAGTCGAGGGAATTGGCAAAAAAATGGCCGAGTTCTACCGCAATGAAGGAATTGATTTACGTGAGGTTCAAGCAGTGATCGGGCCTTCCATATGCGAAAATTGTTACATTGTTGATGATCGTGTCATTTCAAAAGTGCAAAAAATACTAGAAGATGTCGAGATAAAGCCATATAATTTAATTAATGACAATCAGTACCATCTGGACTTGAAAAAGCTGAACATGCAAATTCTTTTGAATGCAGGTATTTTAGAAGATAATATATTAATTACGGAATATTGTACAAGCTGCGATAAGGACTATTTCTTCTCCCATAGAAGAGATAAAGGGAGAACTGGCAGAATGATGAGCTTTATCGGATGGAAGGAGGAAGTCTGAAGTCAAATGAAAGTTGAAGAAAATTTAAAGCAAATAAAGTCCGCCATTCTGGAAGTATGCGAAAAAGCGGGGCGTAATCCTGATGAAATCACAGTTATTGCTGTTACTAAATATGTTTCAATAGAAAGAGCCCAAGAAGCTTTTGTGGCTGGAATTGAGAATTTAGGAGAAAACAGAGATGATGGACTCCTTGCCAAGTGGGAAGTTTTAAAGGACAAGCCGACCTGGCACTTTATCGGTACACTTCAAACCAGGAAGGTAAAAAACATTATTGATAAGGTTGATTTTATCCATTCATTGGATCGGATATCGCTTGCAAAGGAAATTGATAAACGGGCAGCGAAAAAAATTAATTGTTTTGTTCAGGTTAATGTTTCAGGAGAAGAGTCCAAACAGGGAATTAACCCTGAAGACGTAGCTGCATTCATTTCAAGCCTTGAAGAGTTTAAGAACCTGAACATTATCGGGCTTATGACGATGGCACCGTTCACTTCCGATGAAGATTTGCTTCGTTCCTGTTTCCGCAAACTGAAGGACCTTCAAGCAGAGGTGAGAGACCTTAATTACGATTTTGCTCCATGCACTGAGCTTTCCATGGGCATGTCAAACGATTTTGCCATTGCTATTGAAGAAGGGGCTACCATGGTGAGAATTGGAACTGCTTTAGTAGGCGAAAAGGATCAGGAGGTTCAATAAAATGAGTATAAAATCAAAATTTAAAACATTTTTCTTCCTGGATGATGAATATGACTATAAGGAAGAGGAAATCATCGAAGAAGAAAGAGAACCGGTAAAGCAGGCGCAGAAACAGCAGCAGCCAGTTCAAAAACAAAATGTCGTCAGCCTGCAAAGTGTGCAGAAATCGTCTAAAGTAGTACTGGTTGAGCCGCGTATGTATGCGGAAGCACAGGATATTGCCGATCAGTTAAAGAATAGAAGGGCCGTTGTGGTGAACCTGCAAAGAATCGATAAGGATCAGGCCAAACGGATCGTTGATTTTTTAAGCGGAACTGTTTATGCCATCGGCGGAGATATTCAAAAGGTTGGAACAGATATTTTCTTATGCACGCCTGATAATGTGGAAGTTTCAGGAAGCATCTCTCAATTGATGAAGGAACAAGAATTCGAAAGTACGAGGTGGTAACACTTAATGGAATTTTTATTTGGAATCTTATCACAAGCAATTTATTATTATTCATGGGCATTAATCATTTATATTCTGCTGTCCTGGTTTCCGAATGCGAGAGAGTCAGCTTTTGGCCAGTTTCTTGCCAGAATTTGCGAACCATATCTTGAACCATTCCGTAAGATCATTCCTCCGCTTGGCATGATTGATATTTCACCAATCGTTGCCATTTTGGTCCTGCGTTTTGCTACTGGAGGATTGCACCAGTTGTATCAATGGATTGCTTAAGCATAAAAAGGGGGCTAATAAGGCCCTTTTTTATTTTGTAAAAAGGAGGCTTGGGTTTGAATGAGCATCTATCAGCACTTCCGTCCGGAAGAAAAAGAGTTTATTGACCAGGTCCTCAATTGGAAGGATCAGGCAGAAAATACATATGCTCCAAAGCTCACCGATTTTCTTGATCCGAGGGAGCAGCATATTCTTAAGAGCATCATAGGACAGCATTCAGGAATACAGTGTGATTTATTTGGAGGTATACCAAATTCGGAGAGGAAAAGGGCTCTTATATTCCCGGATTATTACCAACCAGATGAGGAAGATTTTCAAATCTGCTTATTTGAAGTTGACTATCCTAAAAAGTTTGTTACACTCGAGCATCCCCAGGTTTTAGGCAGCCTGATGTCTCTTGGATTAAAGCGGGGAAAATTCGGTGATATTCTATTCGATAACGACAGGATCCAATTTTTTGTTTCTGAAGAAGTGGAGGACTATATTCGCCTGCAGCTGGAGACCATCGGCAGAGCCTCCGTTACTCTAAGGAAGCAGCCCTTTGCTAAAACAATCCAAACTAGCGAGGAGTGGCGGGAATACTCGGTCACATCTTCATCCTTAAGGCTTGATACAGTCATTTCAGCGGTATACAGTATCTCCAGGCAAAAATCACAGCTTTTTATCCAGCAGGGGCTGGTTAAAGTCAATTGGACATTACTTGAAAACCCCTCCTTTGAATGCAAAGAAGGAGATATGATTTCAGTCAGGGGACAAGGGCGCTCCAAAATCATGGAGATTGAAGGGAAAACCAAGAAGGATAAATGGAGAATTATCGCTGGAAGGCAAAAATAATTTATAATAATGCAGGAATTTGATGCAAGCTGTCGAATAAATAAATCAAAAGATAGCGGAGTCTGTTATAATGAAAGGGAACCAGCAGGCTCGGACAAATTTTTACATAAGAACAACAGATCTGGGAGGTGGCACCTATGCCATTAACACCGTTAGATATTCATAACAAGGAATTCAGTAAAGGGTTCCGCGGATATGATGAAGATGAAGTAAATGAGTTCCTCGATCAAATCATTAAAGATTATGAAATCCTGATTAGGGAAAAAAAGGAACTTGAAGAAAAACTCAATGAAGTTAACGATCGCATTGGCCACTTTACAACAATTGAAGAGACTTTGAATAAATCCATTGTGGTGGCACAGGAAGCTGCAGAAGAAGTCAAGCGCAATGCACATAAGGAGGCAAAGCTGATCATTAAAGAAGCGGAAAAGAATGCTGACCGGATTGTTAATGAGTCATTATCGAAAGCACGAAAAATCGCATTGGATATCGAAGACCTGAAGAAACAATCCAAAGTATTCAGAACCCGTTTCAAAATGCTCGTTGAAGCACAGCTTGATATGCTGAATAACGATGATTGGGATCATTTAATGGAGTATAAGCTTGACTCTACAGACCTAAAATCATTAAAAGAAGAGGAAGAATCACTGGCTTGACGAAAGCTTTAGATATCGCATATACTTTTATAACAAAGTAAATACCATGATTATAAACGATGAGAGGGAAAGTACAGTTTTTTTAGCTTAAGTGCAGAAGTGCATGCTCACTCTGTTAGCGAGCCGGGGATGGTGGAAGCCCGGGGATAAGCAGAAAATTGGAAAATCACCCTTGAGTTCCTTGCCGAACATTCTTTAGAACCAGTAGGCCAAGGCGAATCATTCACGTTAAGAATGCTTTGAGCGGATGGAATGATAATTCCGTCTACAAGGGTGGTACCGCGGGAGAATAAAACCTTCTCGTCCCTTTTTGGGATGAGAGGGTTTTTTGTGTTTTATAATGATTTATCTGCTCTAACATTGGCAATCATGGTATTTAATGAGTTTGTCGCAGTCTAATGGGCGGTAGGAATCCCTCTTTAAGACTCAGAGAAATCGAAAGGGATAAGTGGGAGTCCAACTGACCGTAGAGGCCCGATTGGTTCAACTAACAATCAATGGGGATGAAGGCCCCCACTGATTGAAGTTTCACTTTATACAGGAGGAAAATGGAATGGATTACAAAGATAGTTTATTAATGCCAAAAACAGAATTCCCGATGCGCGGGAATCTTCCAAAGCGCGAACCTGAGGTCCAGGCTAAATGGGAAGAAATGAATATTTATGAAAAGGTACAGGAACGCACTAAAGGCCGTCCGATATTTGTGCTGCACGATGGCCCTCCATATGCAAACGGCGATATTCACATTGGCCATGCACTGAACAAAATTTTGAAGGATTTCATTGTCCGTTCCAAGTCTATGACCGGATACAATGCCCCATATGTTCCCGGATGGGATACACATGGTTTGCCGATTGAGCAGGCTTTGACAAATAAAGGGGTAAAAAGAAAAGAAATGAGTGTTGCGGAATTCCGTAAACTTTGCGAAGAGTACGCTTATGAGCAAATTGACAGCCAACGGGGACAATTTAAGCGTTTGGGTGTACGCGGTGATTGGGAGAACCCCTATATCACTTTGAAGCCTGAGTATGAGGCACAGCAAATTAAAGTATTTGGAGAAATGGCTAAAAAGGGCTACATTTACAAGGGTAAAAAGCCTGTTTATTGGTCTCCGTCATCTGAATCTGCATTGGCTGAAGCTGAAATTGAATATAAAGATAAACGTTCACCATCGATTTATGTCGGATTTAAAGTAAAAGATGGAAAGAACGTATTAGATAACGATACGCAAATCATCATTTGGACAACAACACCTTGGACGATTCCTGCCAACCTTGGAATTTCTGTTCATCCGGAGCTTAATTATGCTGTTGCTGAAGCAAGTGGCCAAAAATATCTTGTTGCTGAAGATTTATTGTCGTCAGTCGCAAAAGAGTTCGAATGGGAAGACCATAATGTTGTGAAAACAATTAAAGGAAGCGATCTGGAGCATGTAATTGCTGAGCATCCCCTTTATGGACGTGACTCCCTTGTGATGCTGGGCGAGCATGTAACTACAGATGCTGGTACTGGCTGTGTTCACACAGCTCCTGGCCATGGGGAAGACGATTTCCATGTTGGTATGAAATACGGATTGGACGTATTATGCCCGGTAGATGATAAAGGAAACATGACAAATGAAGCTCCCGGTTTTGAAGACTTGTTCTATGATGCAGCCAACAAACCAATCACGGAAAAGCTTGAGGAAGTTGGCGCTTTATTAAAGCTAACATTCATTACTCACTCTTATCCGCATGACTGGAGAACAAAAAAGCCGGTTATTTTCCGTGCGACAGCACAATGGTTTGCATCCATTAAGGATTTCCGCAATGAACTTTTAGAAGCTGTTAAGGAAACGAATTGGTATCCTGCATGGGGTGAAACGAGACTGTTCAACATGGTCCGCGACCGCGGAGATTGGTGTATTTCCCGTCAGCGCGTCTGGGGTGTTCCAATTCCTGTCTTTTATGCTGAAAGTGGAGAAGAAATCATTACAGATGAGACAATCGAACATGTGTCAAATCTTTTCCGCGAAAATGGTTCAAATATTTGGTTTGAAAAAGAAGCCAAGGAATTGCTTCCTGAAGGGTTCACTCATCCTGGCAGCCCGAACGGCCAATTTACGAAAGAAACGGATATCATGGACGTTTGGTTTGACTCTGGTTCTTCCCACCAGGCTGTTCTTTTAGAACGAGATGATCTTCAGCGTCCTGCGGACTTATACCTTGAGGGATCCGACCAGTACCGTGGTTGGTTTAACTCTTCGTTATCGACTGCAGTTGCTGTGACAGGAAAAGCTCCTTATAAAGGTGTTCTAAGCCATGGTTTTACCCTGGACGGCGAAGGCAGAAAAATGAGTAAGTCCATCGGCAACGTTGTTGTGCCGGCTAAAGTTATGAACCAGCTTGGTGCTGACATCCTTCGTTTATGGGTTGCGTCTGTTGATTACCAGGCAGATGTCCGTGTTTCCGATGCAATCTTGAAACAGGTTGCTGAAGTGTACCGCAAGATCCGCAACACTTTCCGTTTCTTGCTTGGAAATCTTGCTGACTTTAATCCTGCAACTGATTCAGTTGCATTTGAAAATCTGCGTGAAGTTGATCAGTTCATGCTTGTTAAGCTTAATAAATTGATTAAGAGCGTGCGTGAGTCTTATGACCGCTATGAATTTGCAGGCATCTACCACGCAGTCAATAATTTCTGTACATTGGATCTAAGTGCGTTTTATCTTGATTTTGCAAAAGATGTTCTCTACATTGAAGCAAAAGATAATGCAGAGCGCCGTGCGATCCAAACAGTACTTTATGAGAGCCTGATTGCTCTTACAAAACTTGTAGCGCCAATTCTGTCCCATACAGCAGATGAAGTTTGGAGCTTTATCCCAAATGTGCAAGAAGAGAGTGTACAATTAACTGATATGCCGGAATATCAAGAGCTTCCAAATGCGAAGCAGCTTGAAGAAAAATGGACGGCATTTATGAAGCTTCGCGATGACGTTTTAAAGGCATTGGAAGAAGCCCGCAATGAAAAGGTTATCGGTAAATCACTGACAGCGAAAGTCACTCTTTATGTTAACGATCATGCTAAAAACCTACTGGATTCTATCCAGGAAAACCTTCAGCAGCTCTTTATCGTTTCTGGCTTTGAAGTAGCAGGCAGCCTGGAAGATGCTCCTGAAAACGCAATGAAATTTGAAAACTCCGCAATTGCTGTTACCAAAGCAGAAGGTGAGACATGCGAGCGCTGCTGGACAGTAACACCGGAAGTTGGCCAGACTGAAGGCTACGATACACTTTGCCCTCGCTGTGCTGATGTTGTAAAAAATAACTATAGCCATTTGGCGTAATAATTGAACAGTCCCCTGGTTCAGGGGGCTGTTTTATTTTAGGCTATGTACCTTCTTGGACTTTATTTAAGGCTCTTTTCTAAAAGATTGTTGTTTATTTATGATTTTGTGATTAAAAACCATTGAAAAATCAACCTCTCCACACTACTTGTTTAAGTAGCAGCAAAATGCGCGAAAACAGCCTTATCTAAAGAACGGGTAACGGAAACAAAAGCGGATGTATACCGGATCTTTTTCTTTTAACACGGAGTAAGGGAACAAAAGAGGGACATACATGCCAAAATTTTCGTTAAGCTCAAGGAATGGGAACAAAAAAAGTATACATACCGAAACTTTATCTTTAAGTGTGAGGAAAGGGAACAAAAGGAAGGCTGAATTTTTGCCTCAGCTTTATGAAAGGAAAGAAAAAGTGATACCTAGAGAAATGTTCCAAGAGTTTTAATAAATAATTCCACCTTCGTTAAATGTTGTGCCGTTTGCTAAAAGTTTGCCCGTGTCTGGAAACGCCTCCGAGAAATAATAAAGGAAACACCAATAGAACGGAGGAAAAAGGCATGGATGCAAAAGCAGAAGGGCTCTATTCAGAACTCCGTAATACAAGACAAGAAATATTGGAAAGACTGATGGAAGGCAATAGTTCAGCTTTGATTAAACCAATTTTATTGGAAGAACTGCATGACATTGAGCAAACGCTTAGAAAAATTGAAAATGGCGATTATGGGAAATGTGAAATTTCCGGTGAACTGCTTCCTGCAGATTTGCTTGAAATGATACCGACCTTAAAAACGATGGAGGATTGCAGCATGCTCGGGAAATATTACCGAAAGTCGATCTATCATTGAGTTTAAGCGTGTGCTGTGTTTTTTATTCAGTTTGTGCTAAAATGCAAAGGTAATGATATGAGATATGGGGGTTGCCTTTGTGTTTTATTACATAATTGCTTTGTTCGTGATTGCTCTTGACCAGCTGACAAAATGGCTGATTGTAAAGAACTTCGAATTAGGGGAAAGTGTGAAGGTTATTGAAGACTTTCTCTATATTACATCGCACCGCAACCGTGGCGCTGCTTGGGGTATCCTGCAGGGTCAAATGTGGTTTTTCTATGTGATAACCGTCATTGTCATCATTGGAATTATTTATTACATTCAAAAAGCAGCTAAAGGCAAAATGCTACTGGGTGTCTCTTTGGGATTAATGCTGGGCGGAGCGATTGGAAACTTTATTGACAGAGTATATCGGAAAGAGGTTGTTGATTTTATCAACACCTATATTTTTGGCTATGACTTCCCCGTTTTCAATATTGCTGACTCGGCATTGGTGATTGGAGTAGGCATGCTGATGATTCAGATGCTGCTTGAAGAGAGAGAAGCAAAGAAGGAGAAATCTTATGGAGAAAATGGAACACATCATTCCTGAGGAACAGGCAGGAGAAAGAATAGATAAAGTACTATCCACGCTTAATGCAGAGTGGTCAAGAACCCAGGTTCAGCAATGGATTAAGGATGGCAATGTTCTTGTAAATGGGCAAAAGCCGAAAACAAATTATAAATGCACAGTGAATGACCGTATTGAGATCACCATACCCGATCCCGAAGAATTGGATGTTGTCCCTGAAGAAATGGACTTGGATATTTATTATGAGGATCAGGATGTCCTTGTTGTGAATAAACCTAAAGGAATGGTCGTCCATCCTGCAGCTGGGCACGGAACCGGCACCCTTGTAAACGGCCTGATGGCCCACTGCAAAGATCTTTCAGGGATAAATGGTGTTATGAGACCTGGAATCGTTCATCGTATAGATAAGGATACATCAGGACTTCTCATGGTTGCCAAAAACGATTTGGCTCATGAAAGCCTTGTTAACCAGCTTATGAAAAAAACGGTAACACGTAAATACCGCGCCATCGTCCATGGAGTTATTCCCCATGATTATGGAACCATTGATGCACCGATTGCCAGAGACCCTAAGGATCGTCAAAGTATGACAGTAGTGGACAATGGCAAACATGCAGTCACTCATTTTCATGTCCTCGAACGTTTTAAGGATTTCACACTTGTTGAATGCCAGCTGGAAACAGGCAGGACCCATCAAATCCGTGTGCATATGAAATATATCGGGTATCCCCTTGCAGGAGATCCAAAATACGGGCCAAGGAAAACCCTGGATCTGGGAGGGCAAGCCCTTCATGCGGGAGTGCTGGGATTTGATCACCCAAGGACGGGAGAGTATCTGGAATTTGAAGCATCCCTTCCTTCTTATTTTCAAGAGCTCATAGATAATCTTGCAAATAATCGTTGACAACTGTCCATATGTGCTATAAGATGACTATAGTTAAATAAGTCCTTTAAAACAGTCCCGTGAGGCTGGGAAGGAAACGGATTGGAATCGGGGATACTGTATCCTCATTCTGCAGCAGACGACTTCGTTTACCCTCTCGCCGTATCGGTGAGAGGGTTTTTTTATTATAAAAGAGGTGATCAGAATGCAGCAAAAAGCAATTGTCCTGGACGAACAAGCAATCAGGAGAGCACTGACAAGGATTGCCCATGAAATCATTGAGAAAAACAAAGGAATCGAGAATTGTATCCTGATTGGCATCCGGACTAGGGGGATATACCTGGCAAACCGCTTAGCGGAACGGATCGAACAGATAGAAGGAGCAAAAATTGCAGTTGGCGAGCTTGATATTACTTTATACAGAGATGACCTTACTAAAAAGACTGAAAATCAGGAACCGTTAGTCAAAGGCTCTGATATCCAAAAGGATATCAATGATCAAAAGGTTATCCTTGTGGATGATGTCCTTTATACAGGAAGGACGGTTAGAGCTGCCCTTGATGCACTGATTGATATCGGGAGGCCGTCTCAGATTCAGCTTGCTGTCCTTGTTGACCGGGGACATAGAGAGCTGCCAATAAGAGCTGATTATGTAGGTAAAAACATACCAACTTCAAGTTCGGAGAAAATCGTAGTTGAGCTGAAGGAAGTAGATGAAAACGATCAAGTAAGCATATTCGAAAAATAAATAGTCCTTTTAAATGCAGTCCAGAGAGGCTGACAAAGGGGAACTCAGCAGAAGCGGTCTGTCTTTTGCTGTCCTCTTTCACCCTCTTTGCGCCTTACTTGCAAAGAGGGTTTTTTAATAAAACAAAGAGGAGAGATTTGAATGAATAAACCAATTTTAGACATAAATGACATCCCATCACCGGCCCACTGGCTGACATTAAGCTTACAGCACTTATTCGCAATGTTCGGAGCAACCATTTTAGTACCATACTTGGTCGGGTTAAACCCCGCGATTGCCTTGATTTCCAGCGGACTTGCAACCATTGCCTTTCTAATCATTACAAAATGGCAGGTACCGGCATACCTCGGGTCATCTTTCGCTTTTATCGCTCCAATCATCGCTGCAAAAGCAGCCGGCGGCCCGGGAGCAGCCATGATCGGAAGCTTTATGGCAGGCCTTGTTTACGGAGCTGTTGCATTAATCATCAAAAAAGCAGGCTACCGCTGGATCATGAACCTGCTTCCGCCAATTGTAGTAGGTCCAGTCATCATCGTAATCGGGCTGGCACTTGCAGGCACAGCAGTCGGCATGGCAATGAATAACCCTGAAACAGGTGAATACAGCATGCTGCATTTCTCTGTAGCGCTTGTAACGCTGGCAGCAACAATCATCTTCTCCATCTATGCAAAGGGCATGCTCAGCATGGTGCCAATTCTGGCAGGAATCATAATTGGATATGTTTATGCACTGGCAATGGGCATAATCGACTTCTCATTAGTTCAGCAGGCAGCCTGGTTTGAAATGCCTGAGTTCTTGTTTCCTTTCGCAGATTATGAAGTAAGGATAACACTTGATCTGGCGCTTCTAATGATTCCGGTAGCAGTAGTAACGATCTCAGAGCATATCGGCCATCAGCTTGTACTTGGAAAAGTAGTCGGAAAAGATTATATTAAGGAACCTGGATTGCACCGTTCCATTCTTGCAGACGGAACAGGAACTATGATTTCAGCATTAATCGGAGGACCGCCAAAAACAACATACGGTGAAAACATCGGTGTATTGGCCATCACTAAAATCTACAGTGTCTATGTACTGGCAGGTGCCGCAGTCATTGCGATAATCTTTGGATTCATCGGTAAGGTTACAGCCCTAATCAGCTCCATTCCGACACCCGTTATGGGCGGAGTATCCATCCTGCTGTTCGGTATCATCGCTTCATCTGGCTTAAGAATGCTTGTTGACAGCAAAGTGGACTTCGGAAACAACCGCAACCTGGTTATTGCATCAGTCATCCTTGTACTGGGAATTGGCGGAGCGCATATTGAAATCTGGGCATTCAAACTAGAAGGAATGGCCCTGGCTGCGATCAGCGGCGTCCTTCTAAATCTGATTCTTCCAGGCAGAGAAGAAGCTAAAGATGACATGCTTGAAAGTGAAAACGAAAAAAAAACGAATGTAGCATAACACGTTTTAACTAGGTCCAGAGAGACTTAAAAGGGTGTTGGCGGCAATTTGGCTAAACGGGACCAGTGTACCCAAATGCCAGGTGGCCTCAACTATGCAGCACCCTGACCGAATTGGCAGGGTGCTTTTTTATGGAAAACTGTGTAAAACTAATTGCGGATTATCAACACCCAAGTTTCAAAGATCCTTATTGAAAAGCTCTTAAATAAAAGAGGAGGGAAAATATGAAACATTTGCTTACTACCTCAGATTTAGAGATAGAAGAAATTTATAACATTCTGGGTGACGCGCAGTACTTTTTAAATGGCGGAACATGGACACCTGAAAACAAGGTTTTTGTCGCCAACCTCTTTTTTGAAAATAGTACGAGAACAAAATGCAGCTTTGAAGTGGCAGAAAGACGGCTTGGACTGGATATTATCCCTTTTGAAGTAAGCACTTCAAGTGTTTCAAAGGGTGAATCATTATACGATACGGTCAAAACACTTGAAGCGATTGGTGTGCATGCAGTTGTCATCCGCCATAGCAAGGATCGATACTTTGATGAACTGACAGGCAGAGGCGGGGTTTCCATTCTGAATGCCGGAGACGGATGCGGACACCATCCTACACAGTCATTACTTGATTTACTGACAATCAAGCAGGAATTCGGAACTTTTGAAGGCTTAAAAGTAGCAATTATTGGAGATATTTCACATAGCCGGGTGGCCAGATCAAATGCGGATGCACTTGTCCGGCTTGGAGCAAACGTTGTTTTTTCAGGACCTAATGAATGGTTTGATGATGAAATGCTTGAAAATGGCGTTTATGAAGATATAAACACAGCCATCGAAACCTCTGATGTCGTAATGCTTTTAAGAATCCAGCATGAACGGCATGAGTCGAAGGCAAACCGTACTGCTGGAGAGTATCACCTTGCTTACGGATTAACAGAAGAACGAGAGAAAAAAATGAAGCCGAAAAGCATTATCATGCATCCTGCACCGGTAAATCGAGGCGTAGAGATTGCAGATAGTTTGGTAGAATGCGAGCGTTCCAGAATTTTCAAACAGATGCAAAATGGAGTATTCATCCGGATGGCAGTTTTGAAAAGATCCATTGAACAAATTGAAGGGGGAGCTAATTATGTCAACATTAATCAAAAATGGCCAGTTGCTTACTAATAAAGGGGAATTTCGAGTAGCTGATATTTACATAGAATCCGGAAAGATCGCCGAAATTGGCACGAATATTAAAAGAGAAGCACAGGAAATTATTGATGCACAAGGTTTACTTGTTGCTCCAGGCTTTATAGACCTGCATATACACTTGCGCGAGCCAGGCGGAGAAAAGAAGGAGACAATTGAAACCGGGACTAAGGCTGCTGCCAAAGGCGGTTTTACAACTGTTGCGGCGATGCCGAATACAAGGCCGGTTCCTGATACGAAGGAACAGCTTGAAAAATTGAACAAGCGGATTGAAGAGAAAGCAGCTGTCAAAGTTCTGCCGTATGCATCAATTACGATCCGTGAGCTTGGTCAGGAATTAACTGATTTTAAAGCACTTAAAGAAGCTGGAGCATTTGCCTTTACAGACGATGGAGTGGGAATTCAGTCAGCAGCAATGATGCTTGACGCTATGAAGCAAGCAGCAGAAATCAATATGCCGATTGTCGCCCATTGTGAAGAAAATACCCTCATTAACAAAGGTTCTGTACATGATGGAGTTTTTGCTAAAGAGCATGGGCTGAACGGTATTCCTTCCGTCTGTGAGTCTGTACAAATTGCAAGGGATGTCCTGCTTGCAGAAGCAGCCGGCTGCCATTATCATGTCTGCCACATCAGCACGAAGGAATCTGTAAGAGTGGTAAGAGATGCAAAGCGCGCGGGGATCAAGGTCACTGCGGAAGTAACCCCGCATCACCTCCTGCTTTGTGACGAAGACATTCCAGGTCTGGATCCAAACTTTAAAATGAACCCGCCGTTAAGAGGTGCAGAAGATAGAGACGCCTTAATCGAGGGGCTGCTGGACGGGACGATTGATTTTATCGCAACCGACCATGCTCCACATACAACAGGGGATAAAGCGGAGGGCATGGTGCTGGCGCCTTTCGGAATTGTCGGCTTGGAAACAGCCTTTCCGCTGCTTTACACCCATTTTGTAGAGAAAGAAATTTTTACACTAAAGCAACTGATCGATTACTTAACAGTTAAACCTGCAGAGGCATTCAGCCTTCAGTCAGGAAGAATAGAAACTGGAGCAGAGGCTGACTTGGTTCTACTGGACTTGAACCATCAGGAAAAAATTAATCCTGCAGAATTTTTATCAAAAGGAAAAAACACGCCATTCTCTGGCTGGGATTGTAAAGGCTGGCCAGTATTGACAATGGTTGACGGAAAAATTGCCTGGAACAGAGGGAGTGTAAAAGCATGAAAAAACAGCTGATTCTGGAAGATGGAACTATTTTTATCGGAAAAGGGTTTGGAAGTGATGTAAATTCAATTGGAGAGATTGTATTCAATACAGGGATGACAGGTTATCAGGAAATCTTGTCAGACCCTTCCTACTGCGGGCAAATTGTTACTCTTACTTATCCATTAATCGGAAACTACGGAATCAACCGGGATGACTTTGAATCCATTTCTCCTGCGATTTCAGGGTTTATTGTAAAAGAAGCAAGCGAGTATCCTTCCAACTGGAGAAATGAGCAGTCATTGAACGAATATTTCAAGATGAAGAATATTCCGGGTATTGCGGGAATCGATACAAGAAAATTAACAAGAATCATCCGCCGGCATGGAACGCTTAAAGGGGCTATCTGCAGCATGAATGAAAACCCTGAAACGATCATCGAAAAATTGCGTGCAACCATGCTGCGCAACGACCAGGTAAAGCAGGTTTCTACTAAGACATCTTATCCAAGCCCAGGGCGCGGCAGCAGGGTTGTCCTCGTAGATTTCGGAATGAAGCACGGTATTTTAAGGGAACTAAATAAGCGGGATTGTGATGTGATTGTTGTTCCTTACAATACTTCAGCTAAAGAAATTCTCAGCTTGAGCCCTGACGGTGTCATGCTGTCCAATGGACCTGGGGACCCGAAAGATGTTCCGGAAGCCATCACAATGATTAAGGAACTATTAGGTAATGTGCCTATTTTCGGGATTTGCCTGGGCCATCAGCTCTTTGCATTGGCGTGCGGTGCCAATACAGAAAAAATGAAATTTGGCCACCGGGGCTCTAATCATCCAGTAAAAGATCTGAGTACTGGAAAAGTAGCTTTAACTTCACAGAACCATGGTTATTCAGTTGAAGAAAATTCAATAGCGGGCACACCGCTTGAAATTACTCATATTGCGTTAAACGATGGAACGATCGAAGGGCTGAAACATAAAGAAGTACCAGCTTTTACCGTACAATACCACCCGGAAGCTTCACCAGGACCAGAAGATGCAAACGGGTTATTTGAACAATTCCTGCAAATGATTGAAACACAAAAAGAGGAAGGTGCTGCAGCATGTCAAAGCGTACAGATATAAAAAGCATTTTAGTAATCGGATCGGGACCTATTGTAATCGGCCAGGCAGCAGAGTTTGACTATGCGGGCACACAGGCCTGCATCGCTTTGAAAGAGGAAGGCTATCGCGTAATCCTAGTAAATTCAAACCCGGCAACGATTATGACTGATACAGAAATTGCTGACGCGGTGTACATAGAACCGCTAACCCTCGAATTTGTCAGCCGTATCATCCGGAAAGAGCGTCCAGATGCGCTTGTTCCGACACTGGGTGGCCAAACTGGCTTGAATCTGGCTGTCGAGCTGGCTGAATCTGGTGTCTTGGAGGAATGCGGCGTTGAGATTCTTGGAACAAAATTATCTGCCATTCAGAAAGCAGAAGACCGAGATCTTTTCCGCAATTTGATGAATGAGCTTGACGAGCCTGTACCTGAAAGTGAAATTATTCATAACCTGGATGAAGCATTCGAATTTGTAAATAAAATCGGGTATCCGGTAATTGTTCGCCCTGCTTTCACTCTCGGAGGTACCGGCGGGGGAATCTGTCATGATGAAGAAGAATTAATTGAAATTGTGGCAAGCGGCTTGAAGAACAGCCCTGTTACCCAATGCCTTCTTGAAAAGAGCATCGCAGGATTCAAGGAAATAGAGTATGAAGTAATGAGAGATTCCAATGACAATGCGATTGTTGTCTGTAATATGGAAAATTTTGATCCGGTCGGCATCCATACAGGCGATTCCATTGTTGTAGCACCAAGCCAGACTCTCAGTGACCGCGAGTACCAGCTGCTGAGAAACACTTCACTAAAAATTATACGCGCATTAGAGATTGAAGGAGGCTGTAATGTTCAGCTCGCGTTGGATCCACACAGTTTCAATTACTACATCATAGAAGTAAATCCACGTGTCAGCCGTTCCTCTGCACTGGCATCAAAAGCTACAGGTTATCCGATTGCGAAGCTTGCAGCAAAGATTGCAGTAGGACTGACACTTGACGAAATGATGAACCCTGTTACTGGAAAAACTTATGCCTGCTTCGAACCGGCTCTGGATTATATCGTTTCAAAAATTCCGCGCTGGCCGTTTGATAAATTTGAATCTGCAAACCGGTCTCTTGGAACACAGATGAAGGCAACCGGAGAAGTAATGGCGATCGGACGTACGCTGGAAGAATCTTTACTAAAAGCAGTCCGCTCACTTGAAGCAAATATCCACCATCTTGAATTGAAGGATGCTGAACTAATCTCAGATGAATTGATTGAAAAACGGATAAGAAAAGCAGGCGACGAGCGCCTGTTTTATATCGGGGAAGCTATTCGCAGGGGAGTAACCATTGATGCGATCCATGAGTGGAGCAAGATCGACCTGTTCTTCCTGCACAAGATTAGTAAAATAATAGCCTTTGAGAAAGTATTAGCTGAAAAGCCGTTTGACCAGGAAACAGGAAAAGTGGCAAAAGAAATGGGATTTGCCGATTCGGTAATCGCCAAGCTTTGGGGAGCCAAGGAAATCGAAGTATACAGCTGGAGGAAATCCAATAATATCGTCCCTGTTTACAAAATGGTTGATACGTGTGCTGCGGAGTTTGAATCTGAAACACCATACTTCTATGGAACGTATGAAGATGAAAACGAATCTTTGGTAACAGACCGCAAGAGTGTCGTTGTCCTCGGATCTGGTCCAATCCGCATTGGCCAGGGAGTAGAATTCGATTACTCAACAGTTCACGCAGTATGGGCCATTAAGGAAGCAGGCTATGAAGCAATCATCATAAATAATAATCCTGAAACTGTTTCAACAGACTTCAGTATTTCCGATAAACTCTACTTTGAACCGCTGACAATTGAAGATGTAATGCATATTATTGATTTGGAGCAGCCTGAAGGAGTGGTTGTACAGTTTGGCGGGCAGACAGCCATCAACCTGGCTGCAAAGCTGGTAGAAAGAGGCGTGAAAATTCTCGGAACTTCCCTTGAGAACCTTGATCGAGCAGAAGACCGTGACAAATTCGAGCAAGCTCTTACTGAATTGGCTATTCCAATGCCAAAGGGAAAAACAGCTTTATCAGTGGAACAGGCTGTCACAATAGCAAGTGAAATCGGCTATCCTGTGGTGGTTCGTCCATCTTATGTACTTGGCGGAAGAGCGATGGAGATCGTGTACAAAGAAGAAGAGCTGCTTCACTATATGGAAAATGCGGTTAAAGTAAATCCGGAGCACCCGGTATTAATAGACCGTTATTTGACCGGAAAAGAAATTGAAGTAGATGCGATTTCTGATGGCGAGAATGTTCTTATCCCAGGTATTATGGAGCATATTGAAAGAGCCGGCGTCCACTCTGGGGATTCAATCGCGGTTTATCCTCCGCAAAATATTTCAGAGGAAATCAAAGAAAAGCTGGTTGAGTACACGCAAAAGATGGCAAAAGGACTGGGGATTATCGGTCTTCTAAACATCCAGTATGTAATCGCTAAAGGGGAGGTATATGTGCTTGAAGTTAATCCTCGCTCAAGCCGGACGGTGCCTTTCTTGAGCAAAATTACAAATGTACCAATGGCCAAAATAGCTACAAAGGTTATTTTAGGACAGTCATTGGCCAACCAGGGGTACGGATCTGGACTTCTTCCAGAAAGAAGCGGCGTGTTTGTTAAGGTTCCGGTCTTCTCCTTTGCCAAGCTGAGAAGAGTGGACATCACTTTAGGGCCGGAAATGAAATCAACCGGGGAAGTTATGGGGAAAGACACAACGTTAGAAAAAGCCCTTTATAAAGGCCTTGTTGCTTCCGGCATGAAAATTCAGCCATTCGGAACCGTGCTTATGACAGTAGCGGACAAAGATAAAGAAGAAGCCCTGCAGCTCGCAAAACGTTTCGTGTCTATAGGCTACAGACTGATGGCGACAAGCGGAACAGCTTTATTTCTTCAATCTGCCGGCATACCTGTTAAAGTGACCGGAAAGATCGGATCTGAAGGGCAAAACCTTCTGGATGTAATTAGAAATGGCGAAGCACATTTTGTGATTAATACGTTAACAAAAGGCAAACAGCCAGCCCGGGATGGATTCCGAATCCGCCGTGAATCTGTTGAAAATGGCGTACCATGCCTAACTTCACTGGATACGGCTGAAGCAATCCTTCGAGTGATTGAATCTATGAATTTCTCCGCGGATGCGATGGATAAACCAGAACAAATTCGGGAGGCTGTTCTATCTTGATCAAGCAGGAAATATGCACAGTAATCGCTCAACATAAAATTGCAAATAACATTTACGAGCTCACCCTTCAAGGTGAGCTTGTCCATGAAATGACCGAGCCAGGTCAATTCGTCCATTTAAAAGTATCAGAGGGCTTTGATCCCATGCTTAGAAGGCCGATCAGTATTGCTGAAATCGCTCCTGACTTGAGTCAATTTAAGATGATTTACAGGGCTGAAGGCAGGGGCACGGTTAAGCTTTCAGAGAGAAAAGCTGGTGATGCTGTTGATGTGTTGGGCCCTTTAGGAAATGGCTTCCCTGTCCACGAAGCAAAACCAGGGGATACAGCCCTGCTTGTTGGCGGAGGGATTGGTGTACCGCCGCTTTATGAGTTGTCCAAGCAGCTTGTAAAACTGGGCGTAAAGGTAGTTCATATACTAGGCTTTCAGACAGAGAGTGCTGCCTTTTATAAAGAAAAATTTTCGAAACTCGGAGAAACCTATATTGCCACAGCCGATGGCAGCCTTGGGACAAAGGGCTTTGTCACGAATGTAATAGATGAATTGAAACTGGACTTCGATATTCTTTATTCCTGCGGCCCGACACCAATGCTTAAGGCACTGGAAAGTCAGTATCGACATAAAAACGTATATCTGTCACTTGAAGAACGGATGGGCTGCGGAATCGGCGCATGCTTTGCCTGTGTCTGCCATACCGGAGATGATCCTGCAGGCTACAGCTATAAAAAGGTTTGCAGTGACGGACCAGTTTTTAAAGCAGGGGAGGTTGTTATATGAGCTCATTAAACATTAGCCTTCCAGGGCTTGATTTAAAAAATCCAATTATGCCGGCATCAGGGTGTTTTGGATTTGGCAGAGAATTTAGCCAGCTCTACGATTTGAGTAAGCTGGGAGCGATTATGATTAAAGCGACCACTTCTGAACCTCGATTTGGAAATCCAACCCCAAGAGTTGCGGAAACTTCAGCAGGTATGCTGAACGCGATTGGGCTGCAAAATCCGGGATTAGAAAAAGTTGTGAATGAAGAGTTAGTGTGGCTCGAGCAATTTGATGTACCCATCATAGCTAATGTTGCCGGTTCACAGGAAGAAGATTATGTTGCTGTGGCAAAAAGAATTTCAGCTGCCAAGAATGTGCATGCTCTTGAACTTAACATCTCTTGCCCGAACGTCAAAACAGGTGGAATTGCCTTTGGAACGATTCCAGAAACAGCCAGGAACTTAACAAAAAAAGTAAAAGAAGTTTCAGAAGTTCCCGTATATGTAAAGCTTTCTCCGAATGTCACAAATATAGTAGAATTGGCAAAAGCAGTAGAGGATGGCGGCGCAGACGGATTAACGATGATCAACACGCTAATTGGCATGAGACTGGACCTGAAAACAGGCAATCCAATTCTGGCAAATAAAACTGGGGGCCTTTCAGGACCTGCGATAAAGCCGGTTGCACTAAGAATGATTTATGAAGTCAGCCAGCAGGTATCCCTTCCGATTATCGGAATGGGCGGAATCGAATCTGCCGAGGATGTAATAGAGTACTATTATGCAGGAGCAAGTGCAGTGGCCGTTGGTACAGCGAATTTCGTAGACCCGTTTGTCTGTCCGAAGATTATTGATGAGCTGCCTGAACTTTTAAAAAATCTCGGCTATGAACATATATCAGAGTGTACAGGAAGGAGTTGGAAGAAACATGAACAAGCCGCTTATTATTGCTCTTGATTTTGCAGGGAAAAATGATGTAAATCGTTTTCTTGCACACTTTGAGAATGAGAAACTATTTTTGAAAGTTGGGATGGAGTTATTTTACCAGGAGGGGCCATCCATTGTTTATGAATTAAAAGAAAAAGGACATGAGATTTTCCTGGATCTTAAACTCCATGACATTCCGAATACAGTAAAGAATGCGATGAAAGGCCTGGCAGGACTAGGCTGCGATATGATCAACGTTCATGCTGCCGGGGGAAAATCCATGATGGAAGCTGCTCTTGAAGGGCTGGAAGCAGGCCGCGGATCTGGCAAAAGGCCATTCTGCATTGCAGTTACCCAGCTTACAAGCACTTCTGAACAGCAAATGAAATCAGAGCAATTAATACCTGTATCACTGAATGAATCAGTTCTGCATTTTGCCAGTCTTTCCAAAGAGGCGGGGCTTGATGGTGTTGTATGTTCAAGTTTTGAAGCAAAAGAAATCAGTGCCCGTTTAGGAGAAACTTTTTTAACGGTTACACCAGGGATCCGGATGTTATCAGATAATTGCGGGGATCAAAAGAGGGTTGCCACACCTGAGTTCGCAAGAGCGGAGGGAGCCTCAGCCATTGTGGTTGGACGTTCAATAACAAAGTCGGAAAATCCTTTGGAAAAATATATGCAATGCAAGCAATCATGGGAGGGCGTACTCAATGAAGCGTAAAATAGCAGAAAGATTACTGGACATCAAGGCAGTTGCATTAAACCCAAACGATCCATTCACCTGGTCATCAGGACTGCGTGCCCCAATTTATTGCGATAATCGTTTGACACTATCCTACCCTGCTGTAAGGAAAGAAATTGCTGCTGGCCTTCAGGAAATCATTAATGAAAAGTTTCCTGATGCCGAGCTCATCGCTGGAACAGCTACAGCCGGCATTCCGCATGCAGCCTGGACAAGTGACTTAATGGATCTCCCTATGTGCTATGTCCGCTCTAAGGCAAAAGGGCATGGCAAAGGCAAGCAAATTGAAGGAAAAGCTGAAGCGGGACAGAAGGTAGTTGTTGTAGAGGACCTGATTTCAACTGGGGGAAGCGCAATAACTGCGGTAAAGGCGCTAAGAGAAGCAGGCTGTGAAGTATTGGGTGTTGCCGCGATCTTTACATACCAGCTTGAAAAAGGCAAAGAAATGCTTGCTGAAGAGAATATTGAGGCAATCACTTTGACAGATATCGAAGCTCTAACAGATGTAGCAATCGAGATGGGTTATATTCAGGAAGAGGATATGGAGAAATTGATGGAGTGGCGTAAAGACCCTGCCGAGTGGGGGAAGGTTAAGCAATAACCTGCTTAGTGTAAATTGAATTTAGGAATGGCTTAAATAGGTTTGTTGTTCCTAAAATATCGATATCCAGTTTTGAAAAATTAATTTTCATAAAGAAAAAAGCAAGCATCTTTTGCTTGCTTTTTCTTTTAATTACTTAATTTTGTTTTAAAGACAGTACTATCTCTTCATCCGGTGTAACATACACTGTCTGCTGATGGTCATAGATCACAAATCCCGGCTTAGCGCCGCTCGGTTTTTTTACATGCCGAACCTGGGTGAAGTCCACCGGTACTGAGCTGGAACTGCGGGCTTTGCTGAAGTAAGCAGCAAGGGAAGCGGCTTCGAGTATAGTTTGCTCGGCTGGCTGCTTGCTGCGGATAACAACATGGGACCCCGGTATATCCTTTGTATGCAGCCAAATTTCATCTCTCGCTGCCACCTTGTTGGTTAAATAATCATTTTGCTTATTATTTTTCCCAACCAATATTTCTGTGCCGTCTGTGGCCATATAACGGTCAAGGTTGGGCTTAATGTTTTGATGTTTTTTGCCGCCGCGCTTTTGTCTTTCTCTTATATAACCGCCATCAACAAGCTCTTCTCTAATTTCGGCAATATCCCTCGTTGAAGCCGTTTCCACCTGCTGTAAGAGAGAATCGAAGTAGGCTGCTTCTTCTTCAGCTTTTTTAATTTGCTCTTTCACAACAATGATTGCGTTCTTCGCCTTTTGGTATTTTGTAAAGTATTTTTGTGCATTCTCGGATGGTGACTTACGTGGATCCAATGGAATTACAACGGTTCCGCCATCTTCATCATAATAATTGATAACTTCAACTTCTTTCATTCCTTTTTGAATTGCATAGATATTAGCCGTAATCAGTTCGCCGAATAATTGATGCTTATCGGCATTTTCAGCTTCCTTCAATGTTCTTTTCAGTTTTTCGATTTTCTTTTCATTTTTTTCTTTTTCATTCACAATGAAGCGCTCCAGGTCATTTGATTGCTGTTTGACCCGGTCTCTTTCAGCTTTTCCGAAATAGTAGCGGTCAAGCATGTCGCTTAGTGAATTGAACTCGCGGCTTTTGCCTTTTAAATGCTGGAGCGGAAATAAGTAAAAGTTTTCTTTTTGTTCTCCAGCTGTGATAGACGGTTGTATGGAATGGTTTTTCACAAGGTTAATAAAATGCAACAAGCTTTTTGGAACCGTTGTCCGGTTGGCAAGGCCTGCATGGTGAATGACTTCTTTTGCAAAAAGCGGTGAAATTCCAGCAAAGCTTGAAACAATCTGTTTATCAATTTTACCGCTGTTAAAATCAATTTTGCATAATACTTCCTGTTCACTTGCCTCAAAGGGGTTATGTTTGTCTTGTGAAGGCGGAAGAACATACTCATGTCCCGGCAAAATTGCTCGGTGGCTATTAACCGCAAACGACACATGCTTAATGCTGTCCAGGATAATGTTTCGAGTTTTATCCACCAGCGTGATATTGCTGTGCCGGCCCATGATTTCCACGATTAACTGCTTATAGGACGTATCGCCAATCTCATTTCTTCCTTTCACTTCAAATATAATGATCCGGTCCAATCCAATTTGATGGACATCTTCAAGTATATATCCCTCTAAATGCTTCCTTAAAAGCATGCAGAACATTGGAGGTTCGGAAGGGTTTTCATGTGCCTCATTCGTAAGCTGTACTCTGGCATAGCTTGGATGCGCGGACAGCAAAACCTTGTGATTTTTGCCGTTTGCGCGCACAACCATGATAATTTCATTTTTAAAAGGCTGCTGGATTTTATTTATTCTTCCGCCTTTTAAAGTATTGTTGAGCTCTTCGGTCATAGCTCTTGTAAATAAACCGTCAAATGACATATTGGAACATCCTCTTCTATTGGAAATTGCTTTTGATATTGATTTGCTTCTCTGACATTTTTATTTAAAGTTATAGAATTATTCTTTCATTAAAATAATAAAAATCAAGTCTAAAGCCCCGATTCTATTTTGGTCTGTTTAAGATCTCTTACGATTTTTACCAGCTGGTTAACGGACGAAAGCTTTGAAAAGGTATGCAGGCGTTAATCCCGCTGATTAACGACGATAATCCGATCTGGAGAGCGGAAAAGGTAGTTAATCCTGCCGATTAACGACGATAATCCGTACCGGAGAGCGGAAAAGGTAGATAATCCCGCCGATTAACGACGATAATCCGATCTGGAGAGCGGAAAAGGTAGTTAATTCTGCCGATAAACGACGATAATCCGTACCGGAGAGCGGAAAAGGTAGTTAATGCCGCTGATTAACGACGGTAATCCGAGCCGGAGAGCGGAAAAGGTAGTTAATCCTGCCGATAAACGACCATAACCCAAATGCTATTCATTCTGTACAAGAAAGCGATCTTAGCAGTTAATCTCTTAATAGACAAACCGATTCCGCTTTTCTAATTAATAATAGCATTTTTTTGGACAGGGCTGAATAAGCTTTCTTTAGAGTGAGATTGGACAACTCTGCTTCACTTGAATTTAGCAAAAGAAGCAGGACGGTCCGCCGCATGGCGGATTCTCTTTAATGTCTAGCTGTGAGCGCTGCTGGAAGTGATGGATGCATCGTTTTAGCAAGCGGGAATTCGATTAATTCCAGTGTCCCAAGCCGCTCTCCGCTTTTCTCAAACCACAAAGGAGGAAGTGTGATGTCCGGATGAAGTTCCATGAAATGAACGAAAGAGAGGTCGAGCAAGCCTTAAATACAGATATTAAGGCGGGCTTAACGGAAGATGATGTAAAGAAACGGCGCAAACAATACGGCTATAACGAGTTAAAAGAGGGAGAAAAGCAGTCGGCTTTGCTCTTATTTTTTAGTCAATTTAAAGATTTCATGGTCCTTGTCTTATTAGCCGCCACCTTGATTTCAGGGCTGCTTGGTGAATATATTGATGCGATAGCAATTATTGCAATAGTGGTCATAAATGGGTTTTTAGGTTTTTTCCAGGAGAGGAAAGCAGAAAAATCGCTTCATGCACTTAAGGAATTATCAGCTCCCCAAGTAATTGCGCTCAGAGATGGCCAGTGGATGAAGATCCCTTCGAAAGAAGTAGTGGTAGGCGATCTTCTGAAATTTGTTACGGGTGACAGAATAGGGGCAGATGTGAGAATAGTAGAGTCGAATAGCCTGGAAATTGAGGAGTCCGCTTTAACAGGTGAATCTCTGCCTGTCCAGAAAACGACCGGGTCTTTAAAAACTGCCAATCTTGCCATAGGGGATATGGAAAATATGGCTTTTATGGGTACGATGGTGACCCGCGGCAATGGATTAGGTGTTGTAGTTGGAACAGGTATGAATACAGCTATGGGGCAAATTGCTGATCTCCTGCAGAATGCGGAAACAATGGTTACACCTTTGCAGCGCAGACTCGAACAGCTCGGCAAGATCTTGATTACTGCCGCTATTTTACTAACCGTGCTAGTCGTTGCAGCTGGGGTAGCGCAGGGCCAGGAGTTATATACAATGTTCCTTGCGGGTGTATCACTGGCTGTTGCTGCTATTCCAGAAGGACTTCCGGCAATCGTTACAGTAGCCCTGTCACTTGGTGTCCAAAGGATGATAAAGAAAAAGGCGATCGTCCGAAAGCTTCCGGCAGTCGAAACGCTCGGTTGTGCTTCTGTAATCTGCTCAGATAAAACCGGTACGATGACACAGAACAAGATGACGGTTACTCATTTATGGAGCGGCGGAAAAGAGTGGAGAGTTGACGGCATTGGCTATGAGCCACAAGGACAATTTTACCGCAATGATAATCAAATTGAACCTAAAAGTGATAAGGCGCTTCAGCAGATGCTCATGTTTGGGATGCTCTGCAACCATGCAGAGATACAGCAGAAAAATAATGAATTTATAATTGATGGGGATCCGACGGAAGGGGCATTGCTTGTAGCTGCTATGAAAGCGGGCTATAACCGGAGCAGTTTGTTGAATCAGTTCCGGATTATCAATGAGTTTCCATTTGATTCTGCCAGGAAAATGATGAGTGTTGTCGTTAAGGACCATAATGGCAGACAATTTATCGTGACAAAAGGAGCGCCAGATGTTTTAGCCGGCAAGAGTGAAGCGGTTCTTTGGGATGGAAAACGCCAGATATTAACCAGGGAGCTTACAGGCAAGATTCAGGGAGCGATTGAGGAACTGGCTTCGCAGGCATTAAGAACAATTGCGATCGGCTATAAAGAAATTCCTTCAAAGAACGTGATTCTTGACGAGAAAGAAGCAGAACAGGGGCTTACCTTCATTGGCTTGCAAGGGATGATCGATCCTCCTAGGCCTGAAGTCAGAGAAGCTGTCAAGGAATGCAAGGAAGCCGGGATCAAAACGGTCATGATTACTGGCGACCATGTCATTACAGCCCAGGCAATTGCCAAACAGTTAGGCATTTTAACAAAGGGCTCCCAAGTTCTTCAAGGGAAAGATCTTGCCGAGATGTCGGTTGAAGATCTTGAAGATGTGGTTGAGGATGTGGCCGTATTCGCAAGGGTATCACCAGAGCATAAGCTAAAGATTGTTAAGGCGCTTCAAAATAGAGGCCATATTGTTGCTATGACCGGAGACGGAGTCAATGATGCCCCTGCAATAAAAGCGGCAGATATAGGCATTTCGATGGGCATTACCGGAACAGACGTGGCTAAAGAGGCATCTGCTTTAGTACTACTGGATGACAATTTCGCTACGATAAAAGCCGCCATAAAAGAAGGAAGAAATATTTACGAAAACATCCGGAAATTTATCAGATACTTGCTTGCTTCTAACGTGGGAGAGATTCTTGTTATGCTTTTCGCAATGCTGCTTGCTCTTCCGCTGCCTTTAGTGCCTATCCAGATTCTCTGGGTCAACCTGGTAACCGACGGTCTGCCGGCAATGGCGCTAGGCCTTGACCAGCCGGAAGAAAATGTAATGAAGCGAAAACCGAGAAGCCCGAAGGAAGGTGTTTTCTCCAGGGGGCTGGGCTGGAAGGTTGTATCGAGAGGGTTTTTAATCGGGCTTGTCACATTGCTTGCGTTTATTTTTGCCTATAAAGCACACCCTGACCACCTGGCATACGCCCAGACTGTTGCTTTTGCCACTTTGGTTATGGCACAGCTGATCCATGTGTTTGATTGCCGTAGTGAAAAATCTGTTTTTTCAAGGAATCCTTTCGGCAATAAGTATTTGGTGTGGGCAGTTATCTCATCCCTTCTTTTAGTGCTCATTGTTATATACTATCCGCCGCTGCAGCCTATCTTCCACACGGTTCCGATTGACATGCGCGACTGGTTTATGATTACCGGACTGTCAGCTATTCCAACATTTTTGCTGGCCGGTACATTTTTGGCAAGAAAAACAAAATAAAATATGTTATAATCCTTAAGGTAGTAGAGATGACTCTATTACCTTTCTTTTTTGCGTAAAAAAAACTGCAAGTTATAATCCCCATAAATTACTATATCTTTATCATAGATGGCACAGTCTTTTTGTGAGCTGGATTGTTGTTCTTTTTTGAAGGGTTAACTGTTAGGCCATAGATCCTCTTAAAAGCTGTGCTTTTCCCAAAAGGAAGTGTAAGAAATGGTTGTAAGTATGACTGGCTTTGGCAGAAGCAAGAAAGATTCCGGGCAATTTTCTATTACTGTCGAAATTAAGACTGTAAACCATCGTTTTTCCGAGTTTCATATGCGTATGCCCAGGCAGCTGATGCACATGGAAGATAAAATTAAGAAAAAGCTTGGCGAGCATATTGGAAGAGGAAGAATAGAAGTTTATGTCACAATTGAAGGCGAAGGTTTGGCCAGCCGAAAAGTAAATGTTGACTGGGAACTTTTAGATGAATATTATCAATACATAACTGCAATTAAAACAAAGTACGATATCCAAAATGATCTTTCTATAGAGGACATTATTCGGGAAGAACTGATTGGCATAGAGGAAAAGGAAAAGGAAGCTGGCAATGAGGAATTGAGCCAGCATGTCCTTTCCGCTGCTGAAGAAGCATGCTTGCATCTAACCCAGATGCGTCAAGCTGAGGGGCTTGAGTTAGAGAAGGATGTCCGCTGCCATCTTGGTCTGCTTAGCCAAAGGGTAATCCTGCTGCGTGAGCTCTCTCCAAAAGTAGTTCAGCTATACCAGGAAAGATTGGAAAAGCGCATAAAAGATTATCTGGACGGCCAGATTGATGAATCAAGGATATTAACAGAGGTTGCGGTGTTTGCTGATAAAGCGGATATTAATGAGGAGCTGGCAAGGCTGCAAAGTCATATCAGCCAATTTGAAAAAACGCTTCAGCTAACAGAACCTGTTGGCAGAAAGCTTGATTTCCTTCTGCAGGAGATGAACAGGGAAGCCAATACGATTGGATCCAAGGCGAATGATGCGGCGATTGCTGCAGAAGTGGTTGAAATAAAGAGCCTGCTGGAAAAAATGAAGGAACAAATTCAAAATATTGAATAGCAGTTGTTTAGATTGCCGCTTTGGGGGTCAAAATAAATAACTGATGATTGGAGGACCCAAATGTCAATTAAACTGATCAATATCGGCTTTGGCAATATTGTCTCTGCCAACCGGATAATTTCTATAGTAAGTCCTGAATCTGCCCCAATTAAACGGATCATTCAGGACGCGCGTGACAGGGGCTCTTTGATTGATGCGACATATGGGAGGCGCACCCGGGCTGTTATTGTTATGGACAGTGACCATGTTATTTTGTCTGCGGTCCAGCCGGAAACTGTCGCGCACCGATTAAACGACCGTGATGAAATTATTGAGGAAGGGTAGGATTGTTTAAATGAAAGAAAAAGGGTTATTAATTGTTCTATCCGGACCCTCAGGTGTAGGAAAAGGAACTGTTAGAAAAGAAATATTTTCTCAGCCAGATACCTCGTTTGAGTATTCTATCTCCATGACAACGAGAGCGCCAAGAGAGGGAGAAGTAGACGGGGTTGATTATTTTTTCAAAACCCGTGAAGAATTTGAAGAACTGATCCGCCAGGACAAACTGCTTGAATATGCCGAATTTGTCGGGAATTATTACGGTACGCCTGTAGATTATGTTAGAGAGACTCTGGACCGCGGCAAAGATGTATTCCTGGAAATAGAAGTTCAAGGTGCCCGCCAGGTCCGTGAGAAATTTCCTGATGGTCTATTTATTTTCCTTGTACCTCCAAGCTTATCAGAGCTTAAGAACCGTATCGTGACAAGAGGAACAGAGACGGAAGATATTATTAACAATCGCATGAGTGTGGCAAAAGAAGAAATTGAAATGATGAACCTCTACGACTATGTGGTGGAAAATGATCAAATTGACCTTGCCTGTGAGAGAATTAAATCCATTGTGGTAGCTGAACACTGCCGCAGGGAACGTGTAGAACCGAAATATAAAAAGATGCTGGAGGCTGAATAAAGATGCTTTATCCTTCTATTGATTCCTTAATGACTAAGATTGATTCCAAATATTCACTTGTTTCCGTTGCTGCCAAACGTGCACGTAAGCTGCAATTAAACGCAAGGCCACAGCTTGAAAACTATAAATCACATAAAAATGTGGGCAAGGCTCTGGAAGAAATCCATGCCGACCAGCTTCACTACCGTCTGGGTGAGAAAAAGGCTAATGAATCATACGAGTAAAAACGCTGAATAACAACCTTTCAAAAAGGTTGTTATTTTTATTTCTTCTTTTGGTTTTAATAGATGAAAATTGACAGCTCTTCTTGCATAATAAAACTAGCTGGGAATATCCAGCCAAAAAATTCAATCAATCGTGCGGTATTGGCCATTAGGAGATTAACACTTTATAAACTGTGTTAACAAGGGGCCAGGCCATTAAATAGATACGATTATTTTATCTAAGATTGGTGGGTCTAATAATGCTTTCAGGCAAAAAAATATTATTATGCGTTACGGGGGGAATTGCTGTTTATAAAGCAGCAGCATTGACGAGCAAGCTTACCCAGGCGGGAGCGGATGTAAAAGTTATATTAAGTGACTCTGCCGCAAAATTTGTGACTCCCTTAACATTTCAGGCATTGTCCAGAAACGATGTTTATACTGACACATTTGATGAAAAAGATTCAAAGGTGATTGCCCATATTGATCTTGCGGACTGGGCAGATTTGATTCTTGTTGCTCCGGCCACAGCTAATGTAATTGGAAAGCTGGCCAACGGAATAGCGGATAACATGATTACAACAACCTTATTGGCTGCCACATCGCCTATTTGGATTGCTCCTGCAATGAATGTACATATGTATAGCCATCCGGCAGTCCAAAAAAATATTGAAACATTATACAGCTTTGGGTGCAGGTTTATTGAACCTTCTGAAGGATATCTTGCCTGCGGTTATGTTGGAAAGGGCAGACTGGAGGAGCCTGAGAAGATTACAGAGATAATCCGTTTGTTTTTCAGCAAGCCAAAGCAAGATCTCGCAGGAAGAAAAGTTGTGATTACGGCAGGCCCCACGAGGGAAAAAATTGATCCGGTCCGTTACATTACCAATCATTCTACGGGAAAAATGGGCTATGCGATTGCGGAAGAAGCAGCTGCTGCCGGTGCAGAAGTTACTTTAATCTCAGGGCCTGTAACCATTAAAGCCCCTGATGGAGCCAAGCTTATAAATGTTGAAAGCGCCGAAGAAATGTATCAGGCTGCAATGGAAGAGTTTGAAACTGCTGATATTGTTATAAAAACAGCAGCGGTCTCAGACTACCGTCCAAAAGTAAGCTATAGTCAAAAAATGAAGAAGCAGCCTGGAGATGAAGTATTGAAGCTTGAAAGAACAAAAGATATCTTGTTTGAGCTCGGGCAGAAAAAGAAGGGCCAAGTTTTAATAGGATTTGCTGCTGAAACTGAACGGGTTGATGAATATGCACAGGGCAAGCTAAAAAAGAAAAACGCCGATATGATCGTTGCAAATAATGTAACATCAGAAGGTGCCGGATTCGGAACAGACACCAATATTGTTACACTGTTTAAAAAAGATGGAACTTCTGAAGAGCTCCCTCTTATGTCCAAAAAAGATGTTGCTGCAAAGATTCTCGAGGAAGCTGCGATTTTACTAAAGGATGAGCAAAAATGAATATTGCCAGTGTAATTGTTGATGTACCTGCCAAGCAGACAGACCGAGCGTTTGACTATAAAATACCTGACCATTTGGCAGGTGTCATACAGCCTGGCATGAGAGTCATCGTTCCATTCGGTCCCAGGAAAATCCAGGGTTTTGTAACAGGCCTGAAGACAGAATCGGAATTCAGCCAATTAAAGTCAATTGCAGAACCAATGGATTTAAATCCTGTTCTAAATCAGGAGCTTCTGTCTCTGGGAGATTGGCTGACAGAGAAAACACTATGCTATAAAATATCAGCCTACCAGGCAATGCTGCCAGCAGCCCTTAAGGCAAAATATGAAAAAAAACTAGTATTGGCGGAAAAAGCAGACCGTGTGGCGCTTCCAGAAAAAATGCAAATTCTTTTTGAAAATAGAGAGGCAATACCCTGGGACGAAGCAGTGAAGGATGGAACTCTGTCACTTTTGCAGAAAGAAGCTTCAAATGGGAATATTGACATTATCTATCAAGTAAAAGAACGTGTGAAAAAGAAAAAAGTAAAGCAGCTATTTCCAGCCGCAGACCAAAATGTCATTGAGGAATACATCGAAAAGCTGCCTGCAAATGCAACAAAGCAAAAAGAGGTGCTTGAATACTTCCTTCAGGATGGCAGCCCGATTGAACAAAAAGAGATACTATCCTTGTTGGGAATAACCTCGTCAACAATCAAAGGGCTTATTCAAAAAGATCTTCTTGGTCAGAAAGAAGTGGAAATTTACCGAAATCCTTTCGGGGACCGGGAGTTTAAAAGAACGGAACCCCTTTCTTTGACCGACGAACAGAGAAAAGCAATGATTCCCATCCTGAATTCCATAGAGGAAAAAAGGCATGAAACGTTTTTGCTGTATGGCGTAACAGGCAGCGGCAAAACAGAGGTTTATCTTCAATCAATACAAAGAGTCCTTCAGGACGGAAAAGAAGCAATTGTCCTGGTTCCTGAAATTTCGTTAACTCCACAAATGGTCAACCGCTTTAAAGGAAGATTTGGCGATCAGGTTGCCGTTATGCACAGCGGCCTTTCTGCCGGGGAAAAGTATGATGAATGGAGAAAAATTCAAAGGAAGGAAGTAAAGGTGGTTGTCGGAGCACGGTCCGCAATCTTTGCTCCTTTTGAGAACCTCGGAATTGTCATTATCGATGAAGAACACGAGACAAGCTACAAACAGGAGGAGAACCCGAGGTACCACGCAAGGGATGTGGCGATTGAAAGGGCTGCAAAATATAAATGCCCGGTTGTTCTGGGCAGTGCAACTCCTTCGCTTGAATCGTTTGCAAGAGCACACAAAGGAGTATATCAGCTTTTATCTCTGCCTAAAAGGATGAATAATCAGGCGCTGCCATCAGTTGAGATTATTGATATGAGAGAAGAACTCCGGGAAGGCAATCGTTCCATGTTTTCGAGAATGCTCCTTGATAAAATAAAAGACAGGCTTGAAAAGAAGGAACAAATTGTCTTATTTCTTAATAAAAGAGGGCATTCTTCATTTGTTATGTGCAGGGATTGCGGCTATGTCATTAATTGTCCTCATTGTGACATCTCCTTGACTTATCACCGGTTTAACCAGCAAATGAAATGCCATTACTGCGGCTATGAAGCATCAGTCCCAAATACATGCCCGGAATGTGAAAGTGAACATATCCGTTATTTTGGAACCGGGACACAGAAGGTTGAAGAAGAGCTGGCAAAGGTTTTGCCTGAAGCAAAGGTCATCAGAATGGATGTGGACACTACGAGCAGAAAGGGCTCCCATGAAAAGCTGTTAGACCAATTTCAGGAAGGTCATGCGGATATTCTCCTTGGTACGCAAATGATAGCAAAGGGTCTTGATTTTCCCAATATTACTTTGGTAGGTGTTCTCTCAGCTGATACAATGCTTCATCTGCCTGATTTTCGTTCTTCGGAAAAAACCTTTCAGCTTTTGACCCAGGTTAGCGGGCGCGCAGGGAGGCATGAGCTTGAGGGTGAGGTTATTATCCAAACCTATACACCTGAACATTACAGTGTCGAGCTTGCAGGAGAGCAGGATTACGATAAGTTCTATGAAAGGGAAATGATGGTCCGCAAAATTCATAGATACCCTCCTTTCTACTATATCTCCCTTGTCACAGTTAGTCATGAGGAATTGATGAAGGCCGTTTCCGTTACTGAAAAAATCACTCAATATATTCAGTCCCGCCTAACGGCGGAAAGCATCGTGCTTGGTCCGGTTGCATCGCCAATTCCGCGGATCAATAATAGATATCGCTATCAATGTTTGATAAAATACAAACGGGAACCTGGGCTAGGACAGGCACTGAAAAAAGTCCTTGACAATTATCAGCAGGAAATCGCCACAGGTGGACTTACTATTTCAGTTGACCTGAATCCGTATATTTTAATGTAGAGATTCATGTTGTCTTAATAATGGTTATGAATAAGCAAGAATTGGTTGAAAATAGATAAAAATGGAGGAAATATTTTGGCGGTTAAAAGGATAGTTACGTACCCGGCTGAAATCCTGGAAGCAGAATGCAATCCTGTAAAGGATTTTGATAAAAAGCTGGGCAAATTATTAAACGATATGTACGATACAATGGTTGAATTCGATGGTGTCGGGCTCGCTGCTCCGCAGATCGGTCTTGACAAGCAAATCGCCATCGTTGATATAGATGATGAATTTGGCACTATTGAGATGATTAATCCGGAAATTCTTGAGACAGATGGAGAACAAACAGGGCCTGAAGGATGCTTAAGTTTTCCTGGTTTATACGGGGAAGTTAAAAGGCCTGATTATGTAAAAATAAAGGCCCAGGACCGCAAGGGGAAATACTATACGCTTGAAGCTGAAGATTTTCTGGCAAGAGCGATCCTGCATGAAATTGATCATTTGCACGGAGTTTTATTTACATCAAAAGTGACCAAGTATTTGAATGAAGAAGAGTTGGAAGGATTGGAAGCTGAATGACAAAGATTGTTTTTATGGGGACACCTGATTTTTCCGTACCAGTGTTGCAGCAAATCATAAAGGATGGCTATGAAGTGATTGGAGTTGTCACTCAGCCTGACAGGCCAGTTGGAAGAAAGAAAGTTCTTACTCCTCCGCCAGTCAAAGTGGAAGCTGAAAAACAGGGCATTCCTGTTTACCAGCCTGAGAAAATCCGCCAGCCTGAGGAACTGGAAAAAATTCTTGCACTTAAGCCTGATTTAGTCGTGACAGCCGCGTTTGGCCAAATTTTGCCGAAAGAGCTTTTGGAAGCACCGAAAAATGGCTGTATCAATGTCCATGCTTCGCTTCTTCCGGAACTGCGCGGCGGAGCGCCGATCCACTATTCCATTTTACAGGGAAAGGAAAAGACAGGCATTACAATCATGTATATGGCTGAAAAGCTTGATGCAGGCGATATATTAACACAGGTGGAAGTGCCTATCACTGAGACAGATACAGTAGGCACCCTGCATGATAAGTTAAGCGCAGCTGGTTCAAAGCTTTTGTCTGAAACATTGCCAAAACTGCTGAATGGTGAATTAACACCTATAAAGCAAAAAGACGAGGATGCTACCTTCGCTTATAACATTAAACGGGAGCAGGAACAAATCGACTGGAGCAAAACTGGTGAGGAAATCTACAACCATATAAGGGGATTGAATCCCTGGCCAGTTGCATATACAACATTTGATGGCAAGGTGATTAAAGTTTGGGGTTCAGAAAAGGAAAAATCAGCAGGCAGCGAGGCACCTGGGACGATCATCAGGCTTGAAGCGGATGGAGTAGTAGTTGCAACCGGAAATAATACTGCAATCAAAATCACAGAGCTGCAGCCTTCCGGCAAGAAAAGGATGCCTGCGGAACAATTTTTAAGAGGGGCAGGCTCCCATCTTTCTGCCGGTAGCCGTCTGGGAGACAGCGAATGAAGAATCAAAAAACGAAAAATGTCAGAGAAACTGCATTAGAACTGCTGGAAGCCATAGAAAAAAACCAGTCCTACAGCAATCTATTGCTGAATAATGCCATAAAAAAGAATGAAATCAGCCAGAAGGATATTGGACTGCTTACAGAATTGATATACGGCACGCTTCAGCGCCGGATGACCCTTGATTTTTACTTAAATCCTTTTTTAAAAGGAAATAAAAAAGTCGAGAGCTGGGTAAAACAGCTGTTAAGGCTGACTCTATATCAGATGGTTTACCTGGATAAGATCCCTGACCGAGCAGCTATTTTCGAGGCAGTGGAAATTGCCAAGCGGAAGGGACATAAAGGGATTTCTGGCATGGTTAACGGTGTACTGAGAAATGTTCAAAGACAAGGGCTGCCATCCCTGGAACAAATAGAGGATCCGGTTGAGCGTCTATCCATTGAAACAAGCCATCCAATGTGGCTCGTAAAAAGATGGGTTGAGCAGCTTGGTTATGAAGAGACAAAGAAAATGTGCGAAGTCAATTTGACTGCGCCGCTGCAGACTGCAAGGGTTAATGAGGTGAAAGCTTCAAGAGAAGAATGCTTAACGCTCCTTGAGGAGGAGGGTTATGAGGTAGAAGCGAGTCCGTTTATCCCTGTAGCTATTAAGTGCTTGAGAGGGCATTTGGCAAACTCACAGATATTTAGAGAAGGGCTGATAACGATTCAGGACGAGAGTTCCATGCTCGTTGCCTATGCGCTTGGCGGAAATGAGAATGAAACCGTATTGGATGCATGTGCTGCTCCTGGCGGAAAATCGACGCATATCGCCGAAAAACTGCAAAATACTGGACAGGTGGTCTCGCTGGATCTTCACGAGCATAAGGTTAAGCTGATTAATGATAATGCCAGGAGACTGGGATTATCAAATATCAAAACAAATGCGCTTGACAGCAGGAAAGTGCAGGAGCATTTTGAAAAAGAATCTTTTGACAGGATTTTAGTGGATGCTCCATGTTCCGGCCTCGGTGTTATGAGAAGAAAACCGGATATGAAATACACGAAAAAGGAAGAGGATTTATACCATCTTCATAAGGTTCAGAGAAATCTATTGGCTGCAGTTTCGCCTTTGCTGAAAAAAGGTGGTATTCTTGTTTATAGTACATGTACAGTGGACAAGGAAGAAAATCAGCATGTCGTACAGTCATTTTTAAATGAACATGCGGAATTTGAAGGAGACATATCAGTCCGGGAGCGAATGCCAAAACCCGTAGCTCCGTTTATAGATGGATATGAACTGCAAATTTTGCCGCAAGATATAGGTTCGGACGGGTTTTATATCGCCTGTCTGAGAAAGAAGGTGCAATAAATGGAACAAACAGCAACTGAGAAAATAACAACAGCAGAACAAAAGCCATCCATTTACACTCTACAGCTGCATGAGTTAAAAAACTGGCTAAAAGAAAATAATGAGAAAGCTTTTCGTGCAGAACAAATTTTTGATTGGTTATATATAAAAAGAGTCTCTTCCTTTGAAGAAATGACCAATTTGTCAAAAGGATTAAGGGATATACTGTCTGAGAATTTTTCTTTGACAACTCTTAAAACCATTATTCAGCAGGAATCTGCTGACGGTACAATCAAATTCCTTTTTGAACTTCACGATGGATATTCGATTGAAACCGTCCTAATGAGGCATGATTACGGTAATTCTGTCTGTGTAACAACTCAAGTAGGCTGCCGAATCGGCTGTACTTTCTGCGCTTCTACATTAGGCGGGTTAAAACGCAACCTTGAAGCAGGAGAAATCGTTGCCCAGGTCGTAAAAGTACAACAGGCACTAGATGAAACAAATGAACGTGTCAGCTCGGTTGTAATCATGGGCATCGGCGAGCCATTTGATAATTATGACGATATGCTTTCGTTCTTAAAAATCATCAACCATGATAAAGGGCTTAATATCGGAGCGCGCCATATCACCGTTTCCACAAGCGGCATCATCCCTAAAATTTATAAGTTTGCGGATGAAAATATGCAGATCAATTTTGCTATATCCCTGCATGCTCCGAATACAGAAATCAGAAGCCGTCTGATGCCGATTAACCGGGCTTATAAATTGCCTGATCTGATGGAATCCATCAGGTATTATATTAATAAGACAGGAAGGCGTGTCAGCTTCGAGTACGGTTTATTCGGCGGTGTCAACGATCAGGTTGAACATGCAGAGGAACTGGCAAAACTCATTAAGGATGTTAAATGCCACGTCAATCTGATTCCGGTAAATTATGTGCCTGAAAGAGATTATGTCCGGACACCAAAGGATCAAATTTTTGCGTTTGAAAAAACATTAAAGAAACATGGCATTAATGTAACCATTCGCCGCGAGCACGGTCATGATATAGATGCAGCATGTGGACAACTTCGTGCAAAGGAGCGAAAAGAGGAGACGAGGTGACAGAATGAGAGCTGTTTTTATGACAGATCGTGGCAAAGTCAGACAGCATAATGAAGACAATGGCGGCATCTTTATGAACAGCATCGGGCAGCGCCTTGCCATCGTCGCAGATGGCATGGGCGGCCACCGTGCTGGCGATGTAGCCAGTGAAATGACCATAATCAGTTTAAAAGAGTTTTGGGAACAAACGGATGAAATACAAACAGCAGAACAAGCAGAGAATTGGCTCAAGCAGCATATTGACCAGGTGAACAAAATCCTTTTTGAACATTCGAAGGAGAACGTTGAATGTGAGGGGATGGGTACAACCATTGTTGCGGCCATCTGTACAGACCGATTTTCAACTATTGCCAATATAGGTGATAGCCGCTGTTATATCCTTAATGAATTAGGTTTCCAGCAGCTGACAGAAGATCATTCCCTTGTTAACGAACTTGTTCGTTCAGGGCAAATTACAAAGGAAGATGCCGAGCATCACCCAAGAAAAAATGTCCTTCTCAGGGCATTGGGGACAGAATCATCAGTTGAAATGGATATCAAAACCATCACTTTTGAAGAAGATGACTTACTATTGCTTTGCTCTGACGGCTTATCCAACAAGGTCACATTATCAGAAATGAAAGAAACCCTAAAGGGTGGACGAAGTCTTGAGGAAAAAGCTGCAGAGCTGATTGAGCAAGCTAACAATAATGGCGGCGAGGATAACATTACACTCGTGATTGTCGAGTTTTATGATGGCAGTGAGAGCGGGTGATAAAAAATGATTAAAGGCAGAAGAATAAGCGGCCGCTATAAAATTCTTGATATGATTGGCGGAGGGGGCATGGCAAATGTCTACCTGGCACATGATATGATCCTGGACCGCGATGTAGCCGTTAAAGTGCTGCGGCTGGACTTTGCCGAAGATGAGGAATTTATCCGCCGTTTCCATCGTGAAGCCCAATCTGCTACAAGCTTAGCCCACCCGAACATAGTAAGTATCTATGATGTTGGCGAAGAGGATTCAATCTATTATATTGTGATGGAATATGTAGATGGACAAACCTTAAAGCAATACATACAGCAAAACAGCCCGGTGCGAATTGATGAAGCTCTGGAGATTATGAAACAGCTCACTTCCGCTATCTCACATGCACACCAAAACCATATTATCCACAGGGACATTAAACCGCATAATATTTTAATAGACAGGCATGGAAATGTTAAAATCACCGATTTCGGCATTGCTATGGCTTTAAGTGCGACTAGCATAACCCAGACTAACTCTGTCCTGGGATCTGTTCATTATCTTTCTCCTGAACAGGCCAGGGGAGGAATGGCCAATAGAAAGTCGGATATCTACTCCCTCGGAATTGTAATGTTTGAACTATTGACTGGCAGGCTGCCATTTTCCGGCGAATCAGCTGTATCTATTGCTCTTAAACATCTGCAGTCAGAGACGCCATCTCTTAAAAGATGGAACCCGTCAATACCTCAGAGTGTTGAAAATATTGTCTTAAAAGCCACAGCCAAAGATCCTTTCCACCGATATGACACTGTGGATGAAATGGAAGAGGATATAAGAACTGCGCTTGACCCGGAGAGGCTGCATGAAGAAAAATTCATGGCTCCAATAGATGATGACGCCACAAAAGCAATACCTGTCATAACAGATGACCGGCCCTATCAAAATATGGATGAGACGCTTGTTCACACAAAAGACCATAAAGCTGATACCCAGCCGATTGCCAAGCAAAAGCCGGAAAAGAAGAAAAAGAAAAAGAAATGGCCAATCATTTTGGTATCATTGTTTCTGACACTAATTACATTAGGAGTTCTGACTGTAACCGTTCTTCCTGACCTTTTGGAACCGAAGGATGTCGAGGTTCCCGATGTGTCCGGGAAAGAAGTGGAAGATGCGGTTGCAGAGCTTGTTGCTGCTGGGTTTGCCGTCAATGAATCCATTCCGGTCAGCGACCCTGAAATAGAAGAAGGACTTGTGGTTAAAACGGATCCGAAAGCGGGTAGAACCGTTAAAGAAGGAACCTCCATAGACATCTATGAAAGCACTGGCAAGGAAAAGTTTGAACTATCCGACTACCAGGGCCGTGAATATGATGAAGTTGTTCGATTGCTTGAAGGCAAAAATTTTAAAAGCATCGAAAAGACTGAAGAAACTAATGAAAGTGAGCCGGCAGGAACAATCCTTGACCAAAACTTTTCGGAAGGCGATCTTGTCGTTCCTGAAGAAACGGACCTGGTATTTACCGTCAGCAAAGGCCCCGCTCCCATTTCATTGAAAGATTTACAGGGATATAATGAAAAAGGCCTGCAGGAATATGAAGAGTCATCTGGCCTAAAAATAGAATATGGCGAAGCTGAGTTTCATGATGAAGTTCCAGAAGGTCTTGTTATTAAGCAAAATCCTGCACCTGGCACAAACCTTACAAGAGGCCAGAAGGTTACAGTGGTGCTATCAAAAGGGAAGGAAGAACTTCCGCCAAAAACAGTGAATGTGGATATAAACGTGCCATACCAGCCTAAAGTAGAAGGAGAGCCTCAGCATATTCAAATATTTTTTAGGGATATGAACAATACTGGCGATGCACCGGCAGTGGATCAGTTTATTGAGGAAGATACAGTCATAACGATAGATATGACTATTGCTCCTGGACTAAATGGCTTCTATAAAGTTCAGATAGATGGCCAGGTTTATGACCAGAAAGAAGTTCCATATCCAGAAGAATGATAAGCAAGGAGTGTTGCTATGCCTGAGGGCAAAATTATTAAAGCCTTAAGCGGGTTTTATTATGTGATAAGCGGTGAGGAAACGATCCAATGCCGCGGCCGGGGAGTTTTCCGCAAAAATAAGGTAACCCCGCTTGTCGGTGATGAAGTGGTATTCCAGGCCGAGAATAATACTGAAGGGTATATTCTGGAAGTGAAGGACCGGAAAAACGAACTGATACGGCCGCCGATTGCAAATGTGGACCAGGCTATCCTGGTATTTTCGGCGGTTGAACCAGGGTTTAGCACGACGCTTTTGGATCGGTTCTTAGTTCTGGTGGAATATAACCATATTAAGCCAATCATTTGTATTACGAAAATAGACCTGACAAATCAAGGGGAATATAAGCAGATTCAGCAATATGCAGAAGATTACCGAAAAGCCGGATATGATGTCCTGCTCACTTCTTCCGAAACAGAGGAAGGGGTCAAGGATCTAATGCCATATTTGGAAGGTGAGATTTCGGTATTTGCCGGACAGTCAGGTGTGGGGAAATCCTCCCTTTTAAATGTTTTGAGGCCAGATTTGGAACTGAAAACCAATGATATATCTTCACACTTAGGCAGGGGGAAGCACACGACAAGGCATGTAGAGCTTATTGAGGTAGGCAAGGGGCTTGTTGCTGATACTCCAGGATTCAGTTCTCTGGATTTCACAGATATTGAAATGGAGGAGCTGAACTTCTGTTTTCCTGAAATTCAGGCGAAAAGCGAGGAATGCAAATTCAGGGGCTGCCTCCATATGGCAGAGCCAAAGTGCGCCGTAAAGGCAGCAAGTGAAAATGGCGAAATTCCTTCCTATAGGTACGAGCACTACAAAACTTTCTTACAGGAAATAAAAGATAGAAAGCCGAGGTATTAATTTATGGTTAAAATCGCACCTTCTATTTTATCTGCCGATTTTTCCAAATTGGGGGAAGAGATTAAGGACGTTGAACGGGGAGGAGCAGATTATATCCATGTGGATGTGATGGATGGCCATTTTGTTCCCAATATCACGATTGGACCTTTAATTGTGGATGCCATTCGTCCGGTAACGAAGCTGCCATTGGATGTCCATCTGATGATTGAAAACCCTGATGCTTATATTGAGGCATTTGCCAAAGCAGGAGCCGACTATATAACTGTTCATGTTGAAGCATGCAGGCACTTGCACAGAACTGTCCAATATATTAAATCCTTTGGTGTAAAACCTGGTGTGGTCCTTAATCCGGCAACCCCGGTAAATGCAATTGAGCACATCATTGAAGATCTCGACATGGTTTTGCTCATGTCTGTTAACCCGGGTTTTGGCGGCCAGAAATTCATCCCTTCAGTACTTCCAAAGATTTCAGCTGTTAAGAAAATGGCAGATGCAAAGGGATTGGAAATTGAAATTGAGGTTGACGGCGGCGTGAATGAAGAAACCGCCAAGCTATGTGTTGAAGCAGGAGCAAATGTCCTTGTTGCCGGATCTGCAATTTATAATCAAACTGACAGGGCCAAGGCAATTGCCGCTTTAAAAGGTTGAAGATAAAAGGAAGCCAGCTGAGCACCAGCTGGCTTCCTTTTGCAAATACAAGAAATATTCTTAGAGCAGCTATGAGCGCGTATTTTGCTGTGGAATTGGAGTGAAGATAAATGAAGATAAATATTCTGGCAGGCGGACCGGAGGACCTGCTTCCGGAGTTGTCACTTTATATTGATGGCGGTATTTGGATCGGAGTAGATAGAGGAGTCTTGACACTGATCAGAAATGACATTCAGCCAAGTCTTGCATTTGGCGACTTTGACTCAGTGACGACGGAAGAGATGTCATTAATTGAACAAAAAGTACAAGAGCTAAACAGGTTCAAGCCTGAGAAAGATGAAACAGACATGGAGCTTGCATTGAAATGGGCTCTGGGCCAAAGTCCTGAGAGAATTAGGCTCTTTGGGGCAACGGGAGGAAGGCTTGATCACTTGTTCGCCAATATTCAACTTCTTATAAATCCTGTTCTGCAAGAGAACTATGTTCAAATTGAAATAATCGACAGAACCAATATCGTTTATATAAAACCGGCCGGAGAGTACACTATACAAAAAAATAAAGATTTCAAGTACATTTCGTTTATCCCGATCACCATGGAAGTTAAAGACATTACGCTTAAGGATTTCAAGTATCCACTGGCAAATCGTTCAATTCCTATCGGTTCGACACTATGTATAAGTAATGAACTTATTAATGATTATGGTACTTTTTCTTTTACTGAAGGCATATTAATGGTTGTAAGAAGCAAGGATTAAATGAAAAGCTGAGAGCACCAGATGATGCCGGAACCACACATCTGTCTAAGTTGGAATTGCTTTCTAATCATTTTTAGAAATCATGAGTACTTATCTTTCATCATTTGAATAAGATAGTAAGGACGATTTAAGGACAGAATGGATGCGTAAGATCGTGAGGAGGGACACGAGTAATGAGATTTTATACAATTAAACTTCCGAAATTTTTAGGGGGCATTGTACGTGCCATGCTAGGAACCTTCAAAAAGGGCTAAACCCATACATGCAAAACAGATAAAAGCAAATATTAGAGTTAAAGCTGGGCACCTCATCATCGGGGTGCTTTTATTTTTTGGCAGAGTTGGGAAAACTGGTTATGGAGTAGAATTCCGGCAAAATAAAAAGGACATCCAGAATGGATGTCCTGCGCATATTATACGCGCTCAACTTTACCTGATTTAAGTGCTCTTGCAGAAACCCAAACACGTTTAGGCTTACCGTCTACAAGAATACGTACCTTTTGAAGGTTAGCACCCCAAGTACGCTTGTTAGCGTTCATCGCGTGAGAACGTGCATTACCTGAAGTTGTTTTTTTACCAGTTACAACACATTTGCGTGGCATGTATGTTTCCCTCCTTACTATACCAAAGCTGAAACTATTTTTCATGCTTTCATTTGCAATAGTCAGATTCATCCATCTGAATTAATGTGAAAATCCTGTTCGGCTTTCGACATTAAAAGATACTTTAATAATTTATCACACAACCCTTCTGATTGCAATAGTTTGCTTTCAAGAAAATTCCCTTGACATAGGGGTAGGCAACATGAGCTATAATAGAGATGGGGAAGTATGACTTTCAAATTTACAGCCCATATAGTAAAATGTCATAAGATATGCTTAAAGCTTGGGAGTTAGAAAGAAATCTGTCCGGCTGAAGGAAGCCGCATTGTTTTTATTTTGCAGCTAGGGCTTAGCGGCAGTTTCCAAGAGGAACGCAAGCGCTCCGTCAAGAATAGGAGCGTTTGAGTGCAGTTCGCTTTTCTTAATTCGAAGCAATTTCCAAAGGGGGAACGAAACATGTCCATCGAACTAAAAACTAATTTCGGGCAAATTGATATCTCAAATGACGTTATTGCAACAATCGCAGGAGGAGCAGCAGTTGACTGCTATGGTATTGTAGGAATGGCCTCTAAGAACCAGATTAAAGATGGCTTAACTGATATTCTTCGCAAAGAGAATTTCACGCGCGGAGTCATTGTTCGCCAGGAAAATGATGAAGTACATATCGACATGTATATTATTGTTAGTTACGGAACGAAAATTTCCGAGGTTGCCCACAATGTGCAATCTAAAGTTAAGTACACCCTTGATAAAACAGTGGGGCTCAGCACGGACTCGGTTAATATTTACGTTCAGGGAGTTCGTGTAACGAACCCGTAGTGAGGAGGAAAGACTTGTGTCAAAAAAAGTTTTAGATGGGAAGCTTTTTGCCGAAATGGTTATACAAGGAGCGAACCATTTATCTGCTAATGCAAAATTAGTAGATGCATTAAACGTTTTCCCTGTTCCTGATGGTGACACGGGAACAAACATGAATCTGTCCATGACTTCCGGTGCAAAGGAAGTTAAGAGTAATATTCAGGAACATATCGGAAAGGTGGGCTCTGCCCTTTCCAAAGGCTTGTTAATGGGTGCCCGCGGAAATTCCGGTGTAATTCTTTCCCAGCTGTTCCGTGGCTTCTCCAAAGCCATTGAACAGAAAGCTGATATTAATGGAAAAGAGTTCGCTGATGCCTTGAATTCTGGGGTTGAGACTGCTTATAAAGCAGTAATGAAGCCTGTAGAAGGAACAATCTTAACCGTTGCCAAGGATTCGGCCAAGAAGGCTGTGCAAGCCGCGAAAAATGAAGACGATATTATTGCCATCATGGAAGAGGTTTTAAAAGAAGCAAAAGCTTCGTTAAACCGGACTCCAGACCTTCTCCCTGTTCTAAAAGAAGTGGGTGTTGTAGACAGCGGCGGCCAAGGCCTTGTTTTTGTCTATGAGGGATTCCTTGCAGAGCTTAAAGGCGAGAAACTCCCGGATACACCGGCTGCACTTCCAAAAATGGATGATCTGGTCAGCGCGGAGCATCACAAAAATGTTCATAGTTTCATGAACACTGAAGATATTGAATTCGGCTATTGTACCGAGTTTATGGTAAGGTTTGAAGATGAAAAGCTATCTGCCAGTCCTTTCTCAGAAGAAAAATTCCGCCAGGATTTAAGCCAATATGGTGATTCCCTGTTAGTAATTGCAGATGAGCAGCTAGTAAAAGTACATATTCACTCCGAGCAGCCTGGCGATTGCTTAACTTATGGCCAGCGCTACGGAAGTTTAATCAATATGAAGATTGAGAATATGCGCCAGCAGCATACAAATTTGGTAGAAGAAGTACAGACTCCTTTGGCTGCAGAAGCAAAGCCGAAAGAAAAGCAGGAATATGGTATTGTTACAGTATCAATGGGCAGCGGAATCGCTGATCTTTTCCGCAGCATTGGAGCACATGCAGTTATTGAAGGCGGTCAGACGATGAATCCAAGTACGGAGGATATCGTGAAAGCCATCAAAGAAGTGAATGCAAAGAAAGTCATTATTTTGCCAAACAATAAAAATATTATCATGGCAGCTCAGCAGGCTGCAGAAGTGACAGAGGAAGATGCAGTCGTTGTACCTTCAAAAACTGTTCCACAAGGAATGGCTGCGCTTCTTGCCTTTAATCCAAGTGCTGATCTTGGCCAAAACGAGGAAGGCATGACAGATGCCCTTCAGCATGTTAAAACGGGCCAGATCACATTTGCTGTCCGCGATACGAGCATTGATGGACTTGAAATTGAAAAAGATGATTTCATGGGCATAGCGGATGGGAAAATAGTTGTAAAAAACAAGGATAGAGTGCAATCTGCTAAAGAGCTTCTTGATCAAATGATCGACGATGATACTGAAATCTTAACCATATTAAAAGGTGAAGATGTAGCAGAGGAAGAAGTTGACGCACTTATCAGCTATGTTGAAGAAAAGTATGAAGATGTCGAAGTGGAAGTGCATGATGGCAAACAGCCGCTATACTCTTTCATCTTCTCAATTGAATAATAATGATAAAAGCGAGGGCACTGCCTTCGCTTTTTGACTGTTTAAAAATCTTGATTTTTTACGGCACACAGAGAAAATTAGGCCGTTCTAAAGGCGATGTTGTTTTGGCACTTTGCTGATGGGAGGGGAAAGGTGCGAAATCCTCGAAAATGCACTAGCATTTCCTTCTCTGACGTGAGCCTGAAATTAATGATTAGATGTGATTTATTTATTTGCATATTCAAATGAAAATGTGCTAGGTATAAACTAGGTATTTTAATGCCTGCAGAATAAAAGAAACTGCGCAGGGAGGGTTGGCGGTCTGCCTTTTAAGACAAATACAAAAAATAATTGGCATACTGCTCAATAAACGTGAATCTAAACTTAAACCAGTCTGTTACAGCTGTTAAAGGAATAGGCGAGGAAACAGCAGAATCACTGGCCGAAATGAATATAAATACTGTCATGGACTTGCTTGAGCATTTTCCTTACAGGTACGAGGATTACCGGCTTAAGGACCTCGCGGATATCAAACATGATGAAAGAGTGACCGTGGAAGGGAAGGTCCACAGTGAGCCTTCTCTTGTTTATTATGGAAGAAAACGATCGAGGCTGACAGTCAGGGTGCTTGTCGACCGATATCTTATTCAGGCAGTCCTTTTTAATCAGCCGTATTTAAAAAATAAAATCACTTTGAATGAAACGGTAACGGTTACAGGCAAGTGGGACCAGCACCGTCAGGTTATTACGGCGAATGAATTGAAAATTGGCTCAGCCTCTAATACGAAAGATTTTGAGCCGGTTTATGCTGTTAAGGGCAAAATAACCGTTAAAGGTATCAGACGCTTTATCAATATGGCTTTCTCTCAATACGGGAATGAGATAGAAGAAACATTGCCTGAACGTTATTTATTGCAATATAGGCTTCTTAATAGAAGAGATGCAATGAGATCCCTTCACTTTCCTGCAAATGAAAATGAGCTGAAGCAGGGAAGGCGGCGTTTCGTCTATGAAGAATTTTTCTATTTTCAATTAAAAATGCAGGCACTTCGAAAGATTGAAAGAGAGCATTCAAGAGGAATTGTACAAGCCTATGATCTTCCCAGGTTAATGGAATTTGTAGATTCTTTGCCTTTTTCACTAACCAGCGCGCAAAAAAGAGTTGAAAACGAAATTCTGGCTGATCTGAAATCTCCTTACCGGATGAACAGGCTTCTGCAGGGAGATGTAGGTTCGGGTAAGACGGCCGTAGCAGCCATTGCACTATTTGCCAGCAGAACAGCTGGATTCCAGGGAGCCTTAATGGTTCCGACAGAAATATTGGCAGAACAGCATGCGGAATCTTTAAAAGCCATGCTTGAGCCATTTGAATTGCGCTGCGAACTGCTGACTAGCTCAGTGAAGGGAAAGCGGAGAAGAGAAGTTCTTCAGCAGCTTAAAGAAGGCAAAATTGATGTTCTCATAGGAACCCATGCGCTAATCCAGGAAGAGGTGGAGTTTCAAAAACTGGGACTTGTCATTACCGATGAGCAGCACAGATTTGGTGTAGGACAGCGCCGAATTCTAAGGGAAAAAGGGGAAAATCCCGATGTGCTATTCATGACCGCTACTCCTATTCCAAGAACTTTGGCTATCACCGTCTTTGGGGAAATGGATGTATCCATCATCGATGAAATGCCCGCAGGCCGAAAGGCAATTGAAACGTATTGGGCCAAGCCGGAAATGCTTGACCGGGTTCTGGGCTTTATGGAAAAAGAGCTTTCAGCCGGCCAGCAGGTATATGTAATATGCCCCCTTATTGAAGAATCAGACAAATTGGATGTCCAAAATGCCATTGATGTCCATGCTACTTTGATGCACCATTTCCATGCCCGGTATGAAGTCGGGTTAATGCATGGAAGGCTGCATCCAGAAGAAAAAGAAAACGTCATGAAGGCGTTCAGCAAGAATGAAATTCAGGTTCTGGTTTCTACTACGGTTGTAGAGGTTGGCGTAAATGTTCCCAATGCTACCATGATGGTTATCTATGATGCCGAAAGATTTGGACTTGCACAGCTCCATCAGTTAAGGGGAAGGGTTGGCCGGGGAGATAAACAATCCTTCTGCATTCTCCTTGCAGATCCAAAATCAGAAGTAGGAAAAGAGCGTATGAAGATCATGACTGAAACAAATGATGGATTTGCGCTCAGTGAAAAGGATTTGGAGCTAAGAGGCCCGGGAGACTTTTTTGGAATAAAACAAAGCGGCCTCCCTGAGTTTAAAATTGCGGATATGGTCCATGATTACCGCGCACTTGAAACAGCAAGAAATGACGCAGCTGCCCTGGTTGAATCAAACGAGTTTTGGAACTCTGATGAATACTTGCCATTAAGGAATTATCTAAAGGAAACTGGAGTTCTTGAAGGAGAAAAGCTGGACTAGGGCCAGAGGGTCCGATGGATCAGGAGCACAAAAGAGCGGATAATATTGTGAAATGGCCAAGAAGTTGGATCAAAGAGCTGGTATGATGCTTTTTTCCTTTATGACGGTTGATCTTGTATTTTTTTAACTAGGTTTAATTCACAGAGTTGATTGGAGCGGAGGGTACTTGATCCTCGAAAATGCATTCGCATTTTCTTACAACGAATTCATGGAAGCAAATTCAATGTCCTGCGGGAGGAGAGCGAGTGTGAGCCCCCACAGGCGAAGCCGAGGGGGCTCTCATTCCTCCCATAGGTAAGCAAGTACCTGCTGCGGAAATCAACGGTCAGCATTCATAAGCTAAAACAAAATTCAATGGATCACCAAAGCAGAATTGCAGAAAAGTTCATTCTTGCAATCTGCTTTTTTTGATTATATACTACTATTAGTACCTAGTCTTAATATCTCGGACGGTGGGATTTTATGAAAAGAAATAAAAAAGAGCGCCAGCAATTATTAACGGATACAATAAAAGAGAACCCTTTTGTTACGGATGAAGAGCTTGCTGAAAAATTTTTGGTAAGCGTCCAGACGATCCGGCTCGACCGCCTTGAATTATCCATTCCCGAATTGCGCGAACGGATCAAGCATGTGGCTGAGAAAAGATTTGAGGATGAAGTCCGTTCCTTGCCTATAGAAGAAATAATCGGTGAAATAATAGATATAGAATTGGATAAAACGGCTATTTCCATTTTTGATGTTAAGGAAGAGCATGTTTTTAAAAGAAATCAAATAGCCCGCGGACACCATATGTTTGCACAGGCCAACTCACTGGCAGTAGCTGTTATAAACGATGAGCTTGCCTTAACAGCAAAAGCAAGTATTCATTTTACAAGACCTGTAAGATTGAATGAACGCGTTATTGCCAAAGCCAAAGTGCTGACAATCGACAAAGCCAGCGGGAGGACGATTGTCGAGGTAAATAGCTTCGTCAACAATGAATTAGTTTTTAAAGGCGAATTTGATATGTTCAGAAAAAAATAAAGACTAAAAGGATGAATCATCATGAAAGTTGCAATTGATGCAATGGGAGGCGACAACGCTCCGAAGGAAATTGTACTGGGAGCGATGAAAGCTGCAGCGGAGTTTAAGGATATACATATTACCCTAGTTGGGGACGAGTCTAAAATTAAAGAACACTTAACACCAAATGACCGGATAGAAATTTTACATACAGCTGAAGTCATATTGCCGGAAGATGAACCGGTAAGGGCGGTCCGGAAAAAGAAGAATGCATCGATGGTGCTGGCGGCCCAGCTCGTATCCGACGGAAAGGCAGATGCTTGTATATCGGCAGGCAACACGGGCGCTTTAATGGCAGCCGGCCTTTTTGTAGTAGGAAGAATTGAAGGGATTGAACGCCCGGCATTGTCACCGACACTTCCAACGATTGGCGGGGAAGGTTTCCTTCTGCTGGATGTAGGAGCTAATGTGGATGCAAAGCCTGAACATCTTCTCCAATATGCGATTATGGGTTCCATCTATACAGAAAAGGTACGCGGTGTATCAAACCCAAGGGTCGGCCTTTTAAACATTGGTACAGAAGATAAAAAAGGAAATGAACTAGCTAAAAATACTTTCGGCTTGCTGAAGCAGGCAGATATAAATTTCATCGGCAACGTCGAAGCACGCGATTTGCTTGAAGGTGCCGCCGATGTCGTTGTAACAGATGGATTTACCGGAAATATGGTACTTAAAACAATTGAGGGCACGGCCCTTTCTGTTTTTAAAATGTTAAAAACAGCTTTGACAAGCAGCTTTAAGACCAAACTGGCAGCAGCAGCTTTGAAGCCTGACTTATATGAGCTTAAATCCAAAATGGATTATTCCGAATATGGCGGAGCGGGATTATTTGGGCTAAAGGCGCCTGTCATTAAGGCCCATGGTTCTTCGGATGCGAATGCTTTATACAATGCGGTAAGGCAAACCCGAAATATGGTCGAAAACAATGTTGCCGAAACGATTAAGGCTGCTGTTGAGAAAGAAGCAGGCAAAGCAGCTATTAAATAAATAGGCTGTTTTAAAGCTTAAGCAATAGGCAAGTTTAACAGAGCTGGATTAAAAAGTCATTCATTTTTATTTTGGGGGGATGCACGATGGGTAAGATCGCCTTTTTGTTTCCAGGTCAGGGATCACAGACTGCAGGAATGGGAAAAGCATTAGCTGAACAAGATGAGAAGGTAAAATCCTTTTTCGAAAGTGCTGATCAGAAACTGGGTTTTTCACTTTCATCACTTATTTTTGAAGGGCCGCAGGACAAGCTGACATTAACAACAAATGCTCAGCCTGCGCTGCTGACAACAAGCATGGCTATTCTCGATTACTTTAAAAGATCTGGCCTTACACCAGATTACGTAGCAGGCCACAGTCTTGGCGAGTATACAGCACTGGTTGCTGCAGGGGCTCTATCCTTTGAAGATGGTGTATATGCTGTCCGAAAAAGAGGAGAATTTATGGAAGAAGCTGTCCCGAATGGGGAAGGTACCATGGCAGCTGTTTTAGGTCTTGACAGGAATAAGCTGGCTGCTGTGACAGAAGAGGTAACCAAACAAGGGAACTCTGTGCAGCTGGCAAACTTAAATTGTCCTGGCCAAATCGTTATTTCCGGCTCTAGAGCAGGTGTAGAACAAGCTTCCGTAAAGGCTAAAGAAGCAGGAGCTAAACGCGTGCTTCCTTTGGATGTAAGCGGGCCTTTCCATTCCGAACTTATGAAGCCAGCTGCTGAGAAGTTCAAGAAGATCTTGGACGAAATTGAAATAAAGGATGCTGCAGTACCAGTTATCGCAAATGTTACTGCATCTGAAATGACATCTGCCTCCGAGATTAGCAACAGATTGATTGAACAATTGTATTCACCTGTACTCTGGGAGGACTCCATCCGCAAAATGGTAGATCTTGGAGTCGATACTTTTATAGAAATAGGACCTGGAAAAGTATTGTCAGGTTTGGTTAAAAAGGTTGATCGTTCCTTAAAAACCTATGCGGTTTCTGATGCAGAAACCTGCCTGGCTGTACAAGAGTCCCTAAAGGAGGAAATACGATGAAATTGGAAGGAAAAGCAGCATTGGTAACAGGTGCTTCCCGTGGAATTGGCAGGGAAATCGCTCTTGGTCTTGCAAAGCAGGGGGCAGATATTGCGGTTAACTACTCAGGAAGCGAAAAAAGAGCAAATGAAGTAGTTGATGAAATCAAAGCATTGGGCAGAAATGCATTTGCGGTTCAGTGCGATGTTTCCGATAGTGAATCAGTGGCAAACATGGTAAAGGAAACGATTGAAAAGTTTGGCAAGCTTGACATTCTTGTCAATAATGCCGGCATAACAAAAGACAATCTGATTATGAGAATGAAGGAAGACGAGTGGGATGATGTTATTAACATAAACCTCAAAGGGGTATTCCTATGTACGAAAGCTGTAACAAGGCAGATGATGAAGCAGCGCAGCGGACGCATTATCAATATTTCCTCCATTGTAGGTGTAAGCGGTAATCCTGGTCAGGCTAACTATGTGGCTGCGAAGTCTGGGGTGATTGGCCTGACTAAAACATCTGCCAAGGAGCTTGCAACAAGAGGGATTACGGTTAATGCAATTGCTCCAGGTTTTATTACAACTGACATGACTGATAAGCTGAACGAGGAAGTTAGAGACCAGATGCTAAAACAAATTCCGTTAGCACGTTTTGGCGACCCGGCAGATATTGCAAATGTAGCAGTATTTCTTGCTTCCGATGACAGCCGCTATATGACAGGGCAGACCCTGCATGTAGATGGCGGAATGGTTATGTAGCTGTAACAGGCTTGTAATGCAAAAAAATTTATAAAACCGTTCAATAAAGGCTTAAAATAATCTATAATACTTGAGGGGAGGTGAACAAGCATGGCAGAAGTATTAGAACGTGTAACAAAGATCATCGTAGACCGTCTTGGTGTTGAAGAGTCTGAAGTGAAATTGGAAGCTTCTTTTAAAGATGATCTTGGCGCTGATTCCCTTGATGTAGTAGAATTAGTTATGGAATTAGAAGATGAGTTTGATATGGAAATTTCTGACGATGATGCTGAAAAGATTGCAACAGTCGGTGACGCTGTAAATTACATAAAAGCTAGCCAATAATCGTTAGGTGAACCAAACTCTGCAGTGAGGGACTCCCCCTCACTGCAGCAATTTTAACAGTGGATGTTTACTGTCCGTTGTTACCTGTTGCATTTGCCAGAAGCTAGATTCGTGCCAAGACGATATCTGCCAGTTTCAATCAGGTGGCTGCGGACAGTAAATATGATTCTACAAAAGCTCCGTTTAGATAACGGGGCTTTCTTCTGTGAAAAATGGATTATGCACAATTAGTTTGTATTGGACGGTAAAAAGCATCGAAGTTTTTTGCGTTTTTCATTTTTATTACGTAAACTTAGGGAAGACCATGTTAAACTCTATCTTTAACAATGATACTAAGAAAGCAAGAATATATTATGTTAGCAAGGTGGATGTATTATGCGCAGTAACAATAAAGACAAGGAAAGAAAATCATTTCGCGCAATCGAAAAACAATTTAAAGATTTTCAGTCAAAAATCGGAATTCAATTTGAAAATGAAAAGCTTTTGAAACAAGCTTTTACCCATTCATCTTATGTGAATGAGCATCGGAGAAAACCCTACGAGGATAATGAAAGACTTGAATTTTTGGGGGATGCTGTCCTGGAATTGACTGTTTCGAAATTCCTTTATCTTAAATATCCTATGATGAGCGAAGGAGAATTAACTAAATTGAGAGCGGCAGTTGTTTGTGAGCCATCCCTGGTTTCTTTTGCCCATGAATTATCCTTTGGAGATCTTGTCCTCCTTGGAAAAGGAGAAGAAATGACAGGCGGAAGAGCTCGTCCTGCACTGCTTGCAGATGTATTTGAAGCTTTTGTTGGCGCCTTGTATTTGGATAAAGGGTTGAATACAGTTGTTGCCTTTTTGGAAAAAGTCGTTTTTCCAAAAATCGATTCAGGTGCTTTTTCGCATGTGATGGATTTTAAGAGCCAGCTGCAGGAGCTGGTCCAGCGTGACGGCGCAGGTTCAATTGAATATAAAATACTTCAGGAAAAAGGGCCTGCTCACAATCGTGAATTTGTTTCCACCGTTTCCTTGAATGGCAGGGAGCTCGGAACAGGCACAGGACGTTCAAAGAAGGAAGCGGAACAGCATGCTGCCCAAATGGCTCTGGAAGTATTGAAGAACCATATAAAGTGAAACTTCAATCAGCGGATGACCTTTCCGCTGATGTTAGTTGAACCAATCGGGCCTTACGGGCAGTTGTGCCCCACTAAAAATTAGGTAGGTTACAGATATTAGGTCATGAGTGGGGTTACTGCCTGTTAGACTGCGATAAAGTAAACTCTGACAGCAAAGAATGGAGACTCGGAGGAGACAGAGGGGGAGCAAAGTTGTTTTTAAAACGGCTTGACGTAGTTGGATTTAAGTCATTTGCTGAAAGAATCACTGTTGATTTTGTTCCAGGTGTTACTGCTGTTGTAGGTCCGAACGGAAGCGGTAAGAGCAATATTACGGATGCTATCCGCTGGGTATTGGGCGAGCAATCGGCTAAATCCCTTCGCGGCGCTAAAATGGAGGATGTCATTTTTGCGGGCAGCGATTCCCGAAAAGCGCAGAACTTTGCAGAGGTTACCTTGACACTTGATAATGGTGATCAAGGGTTGCCGATTGATTACAGTGAGGTTAGTGTGACGAGAAGGGTATACCGCTCAGGAGACAGCGAATATTTAATCAACAAGCAAACTTGCAGACTTAAAGACATTGTGGATTTATTTATGGATTCCGGCCTGGGGAGAGAAGCTTTTTCGATCATAAGCCAAGGCAGGGTCGAAGAAATTTTAAACAGCAAAGCGGAAGAGCGCCGCACAATATTTGAAGAAGCAGCAGGTGTTCTTAAATATAAAACAAGAAAGAAAAAAGCGGAGAGCAAGCTTTCTGAAACACAGGATAATTTAAATCGTGTTCATGATATTCTTTATGAACTTGAAAACCAGGTCGAGCCTCTAAAGATTCAGGCTTCAATTGCAAAGGATTTCCTGCAGCAGAAAGAAGAATTGGAGAAAATAGAGGTTGCTCTCACTGTCTATGAAATAGAAGACCTGCACTCAAAATGGGAACAGCTTTCTCGCCAGCTTGAACAGCATACAGAGGACGAAATGAAACTTTCCTCAGTGCTGCAGTACAAAGAAGCGAAAATGGAGGAACTAAAAGACCATATCGCTGCCCTCGATGAGTCGGTAAATGATTTGCAGGAGGTCCTTCTCCATGCAAGTGAAGAGCTGGAAAAGCTTGAAGGCAGAAAAGAAGTACTAAAAGAGCGGAAGAAAAATGCAAACCAAAATAAAGACCAGCTTCAAAGAAATATGGAAGAACTGGCTTTAAAAATAACAGGCCTGAAAGAGCAAAAAGAAAAACAAGCAGCTTCTAAAGAGAAAGTAAAGGCTGAGGCACTTAAGCTTCAGAAGGCTTTGAAAGAAAAGCAGGAGCAGCTCAAGCTTTTCAGTGAGAATACAGAAGAAAAGATAGAATCGCTTAAAAGTGATTATATCGAAGTGCTTAACAGTCAGGCAGCTTCCAGAAATGAATTGCAAAATATTGAGCAGCAGCTGAGCCAGCATGGACAGCGGAGCTCAAAGCTTGAAATGGACAATGAAAAGTACATTGCCGAGCGCAAGAAAATTGAAGAGAAAAAGCATGCCATACAGTCAAATCTCGACGATCTGCAGAAAGAATTAGAGGGCCAGGTCCATCTTTTCCGGAATGAAGATCGTCATCTTGAATCCTTGAAAAATAATTATCAAAAGCAGGAAAAGACCTTATATCAAGCATATCAGTATCTGCAGCAAGCCAAATCAAGGCAGGAAATGCTCGAAGAAATGGAAGAAGATTATTCAGGCTTCTTCCAGGGGGTAAAAGAGATTCTGAAAGCACGCGGGAGTAAGCTCCAGGGGATTCAAGGAGCGGTGGCCGAATTGATTCAGGTGCCAAAGGAGTACGGCACCGCGATAGAAACGGCACTTGGCGGAGCCATGCAGCATATCATTGTCCAGACTGAACAGGATGGCCGAAATGCAATTCACTACTTGAAGAAGAACTCATTTGGCAGAGCAACCTTCCTTCCATTAAGTATAGTAAAAGGGAAAAAGCTAAACTCTGCCCAATTGCAATCTGTAAAAGCACACCCTGCCTTTATTGGCGAAGCAACTTCACTTATACAGTTTGATGGCAAACATCAGCCCGCAATTGAAAACTTGCTGGGCAATGTTGTCATTGCAAGGGATTTAAAAGGTGCCAATGAACTGGCAAAACTCCTTCAGTATCGTGTGAGACTTGTAACCATCGAAGGTGATGTCGTTAATCCTGGCGGTTCCATGACAGGTGGAGCTGTAAAACAAAAAAACTCTTCGATTTTATCCCGTAAAGGTGAGCTGGAGGAGCTGAAAGACCGGATTGCCGACATGGAATCCAAAACAGCAAACCTCGAAAAGCAAGTAAAGCTTCAAAAAAGCGAGATTCAAAAGCAGGAAGCCCATATTGAAAAGCTCAGAAAAGCCGGTGAAGAACTTCGTATGAGGGAACAAGCTGTTAAAGGCGACCTTCTGGAAGTGGAATTTGAGGAGAAAAGCATTAATGAACGCTTGTCTCTTTATGATATGGACAAGGCCCAGTTTTCAGAAGACAGGGAAAAGCTTTTAAGCAGAAAGATTGAGCTCGGATCCCTATTGGAAGATCAGCAAAAACAAATAAGCAATCTGGACCAGGAAATAAAAGCTTTAACCGATAGAAAAAATACTCAGCAAACTTCAAAAGAAACATTGGTCTCTGAGATTAATGAGCTTAAGATCGGGTTCGCTTCCAAAAGCGAACAGCTGAATCATGCCGAAGATAAGCTGGCAGCAATAATCTCTGAACTTGCTATTAATGATGATAAGCTGAAGACGGTTAAAGAGGATTTGGAGCTTTTATCTTCGGAAATGACAAATAGTTCTTCTGGAGAACAGCATTTGGAAGAAGCTGCACAGCAGAAATTCAAAGAAAAAAACGAAACGCTTGAATTGATTGCATCAAGACGGGAAGAGCGATTAAAGCTTCAAATAGAATTGGAGGACCTCGAGCTGGAGGCAAAGGAATTAAAACGACAGCACAAAGGCATGGTTGAGGTACTTAAGGATGAAGAAGTGAAGCAAACCCGCCTGGATGTAGAGCTTGAAAATAGGCTAAACCATCTAAGGGAAGAATACCTGCTTTCCTTTGAAGCTGCCAAAGATGAATACCCGCTTCTAATCGAAGTGGAAGAGGCTCGTAAAAAGGTAAAACTAATTAAGCTGGCTATTGAAGAGCTGGGTGCTGTCAATCTTGGCGCAATTGAAGAATACGAACGTGTTTCGGAGCGCTACGAATTCCTGCTTGAACAGAAAACGGATCTTCAGGAAGCAAAAGACACATTATTTCAGGTTATTGATGAGATGGATGTAGAAATGAAAAGGCGCTTTGAAGAAACCTTCGAGGGAATTCGTTTCCATTTTGAATCTGTTTTTCAATCATTATTTGGCGGCGGGAGAGCAGACTTAAGATTGACCCAGCCTGATGACTTATTGAACACCGGGGTGGAAATCGTGGCACAGCCTCCAGGCAAAAAGCTGCAAAACCTTGGCCTTCTATCAGGGGGAGAAAGGGCGCTGACCGCAATCGCACTCTTATTCTCAATCCTGAAAGTCAGGCCGGTACCGTTCTGTATCCTCGATGAAGTTGAGGCTGCGCTGGATGAAGCGAATGTGCAAAGATTTAGCCAGTACCTAAAGAGGTACAGTGATGAAACACAATTCATTGTCATCACCCACCGAAAGGGAACAATGGAGGAAGCAGATGTTCTTTATGGTGTTACCATGCAGGAATCCGGAGTGTCAAAACTCGTATCTGTACGTCTTGAAGAAACGAAGGAATTAATTCCTCAATAGCATTATTTGTGGAGCAGCATTTTAAAGCTGTTCCACACCCGTACATATTAAGCTTTTAAAAAAGGAAGTGAGAAAATGAGTTTTTTTAAGAAATTAAAAGAAAAAATCACCAAGCAAACAGATACAGTTACTGAAAAGTTCAAAGATGGATTAACAAAAACACGCGATAACTTCTCCAATAAGGTGAATGATCTTGTTTCCAGGTACCGTAAAGTTGATGAAGAATTTTTCGAGGAACTGGAAGAAATTTTAATTCAAGCAGATGTGGGTTTCGACACTGTCATGGAATTGGTGGAAGAGCTAAGGAGTGAAGTCAAGCGTAAGAATATCCAGGATCCGCGTGAGGTACAAGGTGTCATTTCAGAAAAGCTTGTGGAAATATATGAAAGTGCTGGTGAGGTCTCCACAGACTTAAATATTCAGCCTGATGGACTTACCGTTATCCTGTTTGTAGGTGTTAATGGTGTTGGAAAAACCACTACTATCGGCAAGCTTGCCCATAAGTTCAAAAATGAAGGGAAAAGTGTATTACTGGCAGCAGGCGATACGTTCCGTGCCGGAGCGATTGAACAGCTTGAGGTGTGGGGAGAACGAGTCGGAGTTGATGTCATCAAGCAGGGGGCAGGTTCTGACCCTGCTGCAGTCATGTACGATGCAGTTCAATCTGCAAAATCGCGCAAAGCAGATATTTTGATTTGCGATACAGCAGGACGTTTGCAAAACAAGGTAAACTTGATGAAGGAATTGGAAAAGGTCAAGCGTGTCATTGAAAGGGAAGTTCCCGGCGCGCCGCACGAGGTTTTACTGGTTCTGGATGCAACCACAGGACAAAATGCGATGATCCAAGCGAAAACTTTCAAAGAAGCAACTGATGTTTCAGGTATTGTCCTTACCAAGCTGGATGGTACAGCAAAAGGCGGAATTGTTCTCGCCATCAGAAACGAACTGGAAATACCGGTTAAATTCGTCGGCCTTGGCGAAAAAATGGATGATCTCCAGGAATTCAATGCAGAACAATATGTTTACGGCCTATTTGCCGACATGGTTGAAAAAGAAGTAGAAGAGGAAGAAGAATAATAAGAATGAAAAACAGCCGGAGAGGAATCTTTGGCTGTTTTTTTGGTTCTATAATATTTGTTGGGGTTCTTACACAATTTGAACATAAAAAATGCACGTAATCATCCAGTCTTTTATA